>NZ_NEJZ01000004.1:0-333906 GCF_002113215.1 Pseudomonas sp. B15(2017) | reverse complement strand
AGGTCCGCGTGTAATCACGCTGACTGCGCCTTTTTCCTGTATTCATTACTCCCTCCTGAGAATGGGTCAGAAGGTGTAAACCTTATTCAGGACGAGACATCGCACTGAAAAAGGGAGGCCCGCAACGGCCTCCCTTTTTTGTGCCCGGCACTTTTCCGGCCAACAACGCAGCGCCCTGTGGGACAATAGCCGCCACTTTCAGCCCTACCCGAATCGACCACGCCCATGAACGCCCCACGTACACCGAAACCTGCGCGCAAGAAGCCTGACTCCGCCACCCCGGCCAAGCCCGTGGAACCGCGTAAAGAAGCCAGCCTGCACCCGCGCAATCGCCATCAGGGTCGTTACGACTTCCCGGCGCTGATCAAGACCACGCCGGAACTGGCGAAGTTCGTGATCACCAACCCGTACGGCAAGGAAAGCATCGACTTCGCCAGTCCCGATGCGGTGCGCGTGTTCAACCGGGCGCTGCTCAAATCGTTCTACGGTATCCAGCATTGGGACATCCCGGCCGATTATCTGTGCCCGCCGGTGCCGGGCCGTGCCGACTACATCCACTTTCTGGCGGACCTGCTGGCCAGCAACAACGATGGCGTGGTTCCGCGCGGTGCCATCGTCAATGTGCTGGATATCGGCATGGGCGCCAACTGCGTGTATCCGCTGATCGGTCATAGCGAATACCGCTGGCACTTCCTCGGCTCGGAGATTGATCCGACCGCCGTGGCCGCCGCCAGGGCCATCGTCCAGTCCAACAACCTGAACAAGGTCATCCAGCTGCGCCAGCAGGAAAACCGCAAGCACATCCTGATCGGCCTGCTGGAGCCCGGCGAGCGCTTTGACCTGACCATGTGCAACCCGCCATTCCACGCGTCGATGGAAGAAGCCACCAAGGGCAGCGAGCGTAAGTGGCGGGCCCTGGGCAAGGCCGATCCGAAGCGCAAATTACCGGTGCTGAACTTCGGCGGTCAGTCGGCCGAGCTGTGGTGTGAAGGTGGCGAGGCGCGCTTCGTGACGCAACTGATCGCCGAAAGTGCGAACTTTGCGCACAAGGTGTTGTGGTTCAGCACCCTGGTCTCGAAAGCCTCGAACCTGCCTGCCATCGAAACCGCGCTGAAAAAGGCCGGCGCGCTGGAAAGCCAGGTGGTGGAAATGTCCCAGGGGCAGAAGCAGAGCCGCTTCGTCGCCTGGACCTTCCAGACCAAGTCCGAACAGCAGATCTGGCGGCGCGAGCGCTGGGTTCGCAAGTAATACGCTTCAACCAGGGCGGCGCTTGAGCGCAAAGCAGCCGCCGCTACTGCTGAAACACAAACAGCAGGCGCAAAAAAACCGTGCCCGGATCGCTCCGGTGCACGGTTTTTTTTTATCGCTGCGTCTTACTTGTTCACAGCGTCGGTCAGGCCTTTGGCCACAACCATCTTGACCACTTTCTTGGCAGGGATTTCGATGGCAGCGCCAGTCGACGGGTTACGGCCAGTGCGGGCAGGACGCTCGGTCACTTTCAGCTTGCCGATACCTGGCAAAGTGATTTCGGCACCGTTTTCCAGCTGATCGGCAACGATTTGACCCAGTTGGTCCAGAGCGGCACGCGCGGTGGCTTTCGGCGCGTCGATAGCTTCAGCGATGTCGGCGATCAGTTGGTCTTTAGTAAGAGCCATGTAGTGTTCCTTCCCTATCAAATTCATATGGATTGCAGAGTGCAGTGTCAGCCATCGAGCCCGATCTTCTGGATCTGGCACCCTCGGCGATAACCACGACGAGTCGGGGTTATAGATGCCGAAATCAAGGTTTGGTTCGACCTGACAAAAGCTGAATGCATGCTTGTCGCGGTGACTTCGCACAAGACCGGGCAAAACTAGCACAGAGACAAGGAAATATCCGCCTCTAGCTAGCCAAATGGTCAGGTTTATTGCGCTAAATCGGTAAATAAATGCATAAGGGCCGTCGGGTGACCCGGATTTGCCCTTCACCCCGCGCCAAATCCAGTGGTTGCGGTACACTGAGCGCTTTTTCGGGGGAGCCCGCCCTCCCCCCTTCCACCAGCCGAGAAGCCTATGCCGATCCGTCATTGCATCGTCCATTTGATCGACAAAAAACCCGACGGCACACCCGCAGTCCTGCACGCCCGTGACTCCGAACTGGCTGAGTCCGCTGCCATCGAGAACATGCTCGCCGATCTCAATGAGAGCTATAACGCCAAACAGGGCAAAGCCTGGGGGTTGTTCCATCCGGAGTCCGGTGCGTTCCCGTTCAGCGGCTGGCTGAAGGAGTACATGGAAGGCGGCAAAGACTTCACCGCGTTCAGCAAAGTCGCGGTCGAGCACCTGCAAAAGCTGATGGAAGAATCGAACCTGTCGGTCGGTGGCCACGTGCTGTTCGCCCACTACCAGCAAGGCATGACCGATTACCTGGCCATCGCCCTGCTGCACCACAGTGAAGGCGTGGCAGTGACCGAACAACTGGATGTGACACCGTCGCGCCACCTCGACCTCGGCCAACTGCACCTGGCGGCGCGGATCAACGTTTCCGAGTGGCAGAACAACAAGCAGTCCAAGCAGTACATCTCGTTCATCAAGGGCAAGAACGGCAAAAAGGTCTCGGAGTACTTCCGCGACTTCATCGGCTGCCAGGAAGGCGTCGACGGCCCGGGCGAGACCCGCACCCTGCTCAAGGCCTTCAGCGACTTCGTCGAGAGCGAAGACCTGCCGGAAGATTCCGCGCGCGAAAAGACCAAGACCCTGGTCGACTACGCCAGCAGCCAGGCCAAGCTCGGCGAGCCCATGGGCCTGGAAGAACTCTCTGAGCTGATCGACGAAGAGCGCCCAAAGGCCTTCTACGATCACATCCGCAACAAGGATTACGGCCTGTCGCCGGAGATTCCGGCGGATAAACGCACGCTCAACCAGTTCCGCCGCTTCACCGGCCGCGCCGAAGGCCTGTCGATCAGCTTCGAAGCACACCTGCTGGGCTCGAAGATCGAATACGACGAAGAGGCCGGCACCCTGGTCATCAAAGGCCTGCCGACCTCGCTCACCGATCAGCTGAAGCGTCGCAACTGATGCTCGGCAATGTGCTGAAAAAAGTTCTGCTGGTTCTGCTGGTGGTCGTGGTCTATCAGAACTGGGGCAAGATCGAGCGGGTATTCAACCCATCGCAGATGGCATCCGAGCAGGTCCGCGCCAACGCCCATGTCGTGTTGTACGCCACGGACTGGTGCGGTTACTGCAAGCAGACCAAGCGCTTTCTCGATCAGAAAGGCATTCCGTTCAAGGAATTCGATATCGAGAAGGATGCCGAGGCACGCAAGGCTTACGAGGCTTTGGGCGGGCGCGGGATTCCGCTGATCGACGTCAATGGCACGTTGATTCGCGGGTTTGATCCGAACGAGATTCTCGCTGCACTGAAATGAACGAGGGAGCCAATCGGCTCCCTCAGTTGTTTCAGCGTTTCTCGATTCGGAAACCGAAACGCGGGAAGTGCACATGCACCACGCCGCCACGTTCGTCTTCACGGCGCAGGATCAACTCCTCGCGACCGGCAAACACCAGCTCACCGGCCACCGGATCAACGCCGTAGTCAGTGGCCGCGATCACGACTTGCTGGCCCGTTTCGAATCCGTTCGGATCGACAAACTGCTCATCGGGCAATGCCGCCGGCTTCGAACTGCGTGCAACCTCCAGCGCCTCTTCGGAACTCATCGCACTGGCCGCACCGTGACCGAAGCCCAGCACCCGCCCGAGCCATGCGGACACTGCCGGATAGTCGTCCACCAGCGGCGCGGTGACGTGGGTCGCCTTGAGGAACCACAGCGGATGGGCCATGGCGAAGTCGGCAATCGACGGCTCGCCGAACAGGAAGTCCCCGTCTTCACGCTGCAGCTGCTGCTCCAGACGCGCCATGATGGTTGGCCATTGATGTTTGGCCTGCTCGGCTGACAGTTTGGTCGCGCTGCCACCGCTGAACAGTCCGGCACGATCGGCGAGGAAGGCCTTGATCGCTTCCGGCGGTAACTTGCCGAAACGCACCGCCACCGATTCGGGCTGAAACACCAGGCTCACCGCATGCTGGAACACCACCGAATCGGCCCAGGCAGCGAAACTGGCGGCAATCATTTCCTGACCATCCGGGAAGAACGAAGGCTGGGCCTTTACCTGCTCGAGGCGACGGGCGATCAGCGCGGTGTCGCAATAGATGTCGGCGCCGATCTGCAGCACCGGCGTCTTGCGGTAGCCACCGGTCAGGGCGGTCAGGTCAGGCTTGGGCATCACTGGCGAGATATGCACCGAACGCCAGGACAAGCCCTTGAACCCCAGCAGCAGCCGGGCCTTTTCAGCAAAGGGAGAGGTCGGGTAATGATGAAGGATCAACTCGGACATGCTCGGCTCCGCCGCACAGAAAGTGAGCCAGCAGCTTAGCGCGCAATTTGTTCGCAGCCTACGGATCCGGCTGATGGGAACCGATCAGTCAGGTTGATAAGGCACTGGAGAGTTCTCGAAAAAAACCGCCTCAGCCGAAACCGAGACGGTTTTCCCACTTGCTCGATGGCATAAAGCCGAATAATCTTCGTCCACGCTAGTGTGTCCATTGTGATGCAGTAAACCCGGCCGCAAACCGGCGTTTACAGAAAAACCGCCCCGCAAAGGCGGTTTTTTTTTCGCCCGCCGTTTGCCTCAGGCAGCGCCTTCGACATGCAGAGACTTCTACCGCTTACACCCGATCAATCAGGCCGATAAGACGCCACCAGACATTCCTTCGCACTCTTCCTGAGTTTTTTGATCAACCGCTCCTGGCGCAACGCATCACTCTTGTCGCGGCACAGCTCGGTATAGACCAGCGCCATCGCCGGGCTTGAAAGAAAGAAGCGCGCGCCCTTGCCACTCTGGTGCTTGGCAAAGCGGCGCACGGGATCATCGCTGATCCCGCAGTACAGCGAACCGTTGGCGGCGCGTACGAGGTAGACGAACCAGGACTTGCTCACTGGTACGTCGGCATCGGGAGGATTTTCGCTGAGGCTGGTCACGGGACAATTCAGATGTAAGGAAAACAGGCCGCGATCTTATCAGCGACTCGCCTGAAAGGCCTTCAGCCCTTTCAGGGCCTGGGCACGGACGGCGTTGCGCACCAGCGGTGTCCAACCCAGCAGCAGGCCCTTGAAGCCCAACGCCTGACGCGACCAGCGCCACAAATCGAAGTGGTCGTGGTGTTCGCAGATCTTGCCGTCACGGAAGACGAAGCGTGCCTGGATGTCGTTGATCACGATATTGCCGGTCTGGCTGAACAGGTAGGTCGCCACCCAGTGGGCGCCGCCGCTGCGCTCATCGGCGCGGACGTTGTCGAAGGTCAGTGAGAAGTCTTTGGCGCGGGTAGTGAGCATGCGCCACATATCACCGGCATCGCGGCCGCGCAGTTCGCCGAACGCCGGATCGCTGAATACCACGTCGTCGGTGTAGCAGGCGGCCATGGCCTCGGCGTCGAGGCGCTGGAAAGCCTGGTAGAAACGGGTGATCAGGGCGCTGTGGGCTTCTTCACTCATGTGGCAATCTCCAGGAAAGGTACAGATTGCCAGCACGATAATCCGCAAACGCCCGAAACACTATCGGCATTCGCACTCCGAATACCGACAGTGTGCGCGCGTCAGACCTTTTCGCTGACTACCTGCACATACAGCGCACGTCCGGCACCGAGGCCGGCGAGGATTGCACCCGCACCGATGATGCCGAAGATCCAGCCCACGGCGTTCCAGCCACCGGTCCAGTCGTGCACCACACCGACCGCGAACGGCCCCATGGACGCGAGGGTGTAGCCGAAGCCCTGGGACATGCTCGACAGGTTGGCCGCAACATGGGAATCCCGCGAACGCAGCACGATCAGGGTCAGCGCCAGGCTGAACGTACCGCCCTGCCCCAGCCCCAGCAGGATCGCCCAGCCCCACAGTCCTTCGATCGGTGCGTAGAGGCAACCGAACAGGCCGCCGAGCGTCAGCGCCATGACCACCATGATCGCCAGCCGCTGATCCTTGCCGCGCGTGGCCAGCCATGGTGCCGCCAGGGAGCTGGCAAGCTGGATGATCACCGATCCGGACAGCACCAGGCCGGCCTGGGTCGGGGTCAGCCCGCGACCGATGAGGATCGACGGCAACCAGCCGAACACGATGTAGGCCAGTGAAGATTGCAGGCCCATGTACAAGGTCACTTGCCACGCCAGCGGATCACGCAGCAGACCGCGGACCCGATAGGCAACGTTGTGCGCGCCGTGCTTCTGGCCGATTTGCGGCAGCCAGAATACTGCCGCCGCCAGCGCCGGAATCACCCAGAAACCCAGACCCATGGCCCAGCTGTGGTCGAAGTGTTCGCTCAGCGGCACGCTGGAACCTGCCGCCATTGCCGCGCCCAGGCACAGGGCCATGGTGTAGACGCCGGTCATGGTGCCGGCATGTTTGGCGAAGTCGCGCTTGACGATGCCCGGCAGCAACACGCCGATGATGCCGATGCTCGCACCGCCCAGCACGCTGCCGACGAACAGACCGATTTCGCCGAAGTTGCTGCGCAGGATGATGCCGCCGGCCAGTGTCAGAAGAATCCCCAAGACCACCCGCTCGGCACCGAAACGTCGCGCCAGCACGGGTGCCAGTGGAGCAAACAGACCGAGGCAGAGTACCGGCAACGTCGTCAGCAACCCCGCTTGAGCGGCCGACAAACCAAGGCTTTTCGACACATCACTGAGCAGCGGCGCCATGCTCGACAGCGCCGGTCGCAGGTTCAACGCCACCAGAATCAACCCAAGCAGCAACAGCCAGGGGCGCCGCACCAACGGATGACCTTGCTGCACTTGTTCGTCATCGGCTTCGGCGTCGATCAACAATTCTTCGAGCTCGGCCTTGCGAACGGGTGCCGGGGAGACTTCTGGGCGGGACATGGTTTTCTCGGTTTCAAGGTTCATTGATCAACTGCCTCGACAAGGCTTTGGCCCGCTCCGGATCGCGCTGCTCGACGGCCTCAAGCAAGGCGACGTGCAAATCGAAGACTTCCTGGCGACGGGGGACGATATTCAGGGTCTGGCGCAATTGCGCGCCGACGATGCTGGAAAAATAGCGATACAGCTCGCTGAGGGTCGGATTGTGTGCGGCATCCACCAGACGCCGGTGGAACACCAGATCGCAGCGGATGTAACTGTCGAGGTCGCCGTGATAGTGGCTGCCGGCGACACCCAGCGCTTCGCGCAACGCGACGAGGTCTTCATCGGTACGGCGCAAGGCCGCCAGGCCGATGGCCTCGACTTCAAGGATGTGCCGGGTTTCCCGAGCCTGATCCAGCGAGCATCTGGACAGCGCCTTGAGCGTGTCCATCGGATCGACCACCGCCCGCAGGTAACTGCCGTCACCCTGACGGATCTCGATCAACCCGGAAAACGCCAACACCCGCATCGCTTCGCGCACGGTATTGCGGCTGATGCCGAGTTCGGCGCACAACTCGGGCTCGGTGGGAAGCCGCTGACCGACCTGCCAGCTGCCGTCGGTGATGCGCTGACGCAGTTGATCCAGCGCCTGATCGACCAGGGATCGTTTGATCAATAAAGAGTTTTCAGACATGGAATTCGCCCTGTCATCCAATCATGGGATGAATTTGCTGACAGGGTAGTCAGATTTTCCAATCAGGGCAACCGGCAAAATCCGGACAAAAATAAACCCGGAACTGAGTCCGGGTTTATTTCAACGCCTGAATCGGATCAATGCAGGATCTGACTCAGGAACAGCTTCGTACGATCATTCTGCGGATTGTCGAAGAAGTCGTTCGGTGCCGCCTGCTCGACGATTTCGCCCTTGTCCATGAAGATCACACGGTTGGCCACGGTGCGGGCGAAGCCCATTTCGTGGGTTACGCAGAGCATGGTCATGCCGTCTTCGGCCAGGCCGATCATGGTATCGAGTACTTCTTTCACCATCTCCGGGTCGAGTGCCGAGGTCGGTTCGTCGAACAGCATGATTTTCGGTTTCATGCACAGCGCGCGGGCGATCGCCACACGCTGCTGCTGGCCGCCGGACAGTTGCCCCGGATACTTGTGCGCCTGCTCCGGAATGCGTACGCGTTCCAGGTAATGCATGGCGATTTCCTCGGCCTTGCGCTTGGGCATCTTGCGTACCCACATCGGCGCCAGGGTGCAGTTCTGCAGGATGGTCAGGTGCGGGAACAGGTTGAAGTGCTGGAACACCATGCCGACTTCACGGCGGATCGCTTCGATCTGCTTGAGGTCGTTGGTCAGTTCCACGCCATCGACCACGATGCGGCCCTGCTGGTGTTCTTCCAGACGGTTGAGGCAGCGGATGGTGGTGGACTTGCCGGAACCCGACGGGCCGCACAGCACGATACGCTCGCCCTGACGCACGTTCAGGTTGATGTCTTTCAGCACATGGAACTGGCCGTACCACTTGTTCACGCCCTGCATCTGAATGATGCCTTCAGGGCCCGCTGGCTTTTTGATTGCTTCGCTCATCGAAAAAACTCCTAACGCTTGTGGCCAGTGTCGAGCTTGCGTTCCAGGTGCATGGAATAGCGCGACATGCCAAAACAGAAAATCCAGAACACCAGGGCGGCGAACACGTAGCCTTCGGTGGCCATGCCCAGCCATTTCGGATCGGCAGCGGCTTGCTTGACGCTGTTGAGCAGGTCAAAGAGGCCGATGATGATCACAAGGCTGGTGTCCTTGAACAGCGCGATGAAGGTGTTGACGATGCCGGGAATCACCAGCTTCAGGGCTTGCGGCAGAATCACCAGGCCCATGGCGCGCCAGTAACCGAGGCCCATCGCGGCCGCGGCTTCGTACTGGCCTTTGGGGATCGCTTGCAGACCGCCGCGCACCACCTCGGCGACGTACGCCGACTGGAACAGGATCACGCCGATCAGCGCCCGCAGCAGCTTGTCGAAGTTCATGCCTTCAGGCAGAAACAGCGGCAGCATCACCGAGGACATGAACAGCACCGTGATCAACGGCACGCCGCGCCAGAACTCGATGAAGGTCACGCAGACCACACGGATCGCCGGCATGTTCGAGCGTCGGCCCAGTGCCAGGACAATCCCCAGCGGCAACGCACCGGCGATGCCGACAGTGGCGATCACCAGGGTCAGCATCAGACCGCCCCACTGGCTGGTCGCCACGGTGTCGAGGCCGAAGACGCCGCCATGCAGCAGGCACCAGGCAACGATCGGGTAGATCACCAGGAAGCTCAGGCCGTACACCGCCTTGTGCGCCACGCGCTTGATGAACAAGGGCGCCACGCCGATGACCGCCAGCCACACGGTCAGGTCCACGCGCCAGCGCAGTTCCGGCGGATAGTAGCCGTACATGAACTGGCCGAAACGCTGCTGGATGAAGACCCAGCAGGCGCCGTCCTTGGTGCAGTCGGCGCGGGTGGTGCCGACCCAGTTGGCATCGAGGATCGCCCAACTGAGGATCGGCGGTACCACCAGGTAGATCAGATAGAACGCAAACAGCGTCAGCAGGGTGTTGAGCCAGCTGGAGAACATGTTCGCGCGGATCCACGCCATCGGGCCGAAGACCTTGGCCGGCGGTGGCATGTCGGGTTTGAAAGTATGAGTACTCATGCGCTATTCCTTACCGCTCGATCAGCGCGATGCGCTTGTTGTACCAGTTCATCAGCAGGGAAATGCTGATACTGATCGCCAGGTACACGCTCATGGTGATGGCAATGACTTCGATCGCCTGACCGGTCTGGTTCAGCACGGTGCCGGCGAACAGCGAAACCATTTCCGGATAACCGATACCGGCCGCCAGCGAGGAGTTTTTCGCCAGGTTCAGGTATTGGCTGGTCAGCGGCGGGATGATGACCCGCAGCGCTTGCGGAATGATCACCTTGCGCAGGGTCGGGCCGTTGCGCAGGCCGAGCGAATGCGCCGCCTCGGTCTGGCCGTGGCTGACCGACTTGATGCCCGAACGCACGATCTCGGCGATGAACGCCGCGGTGTACACCGTCAGCGCCAGGGTCAAGGCCAGCAGTTCCGGAATCAGCACCCAGCCACCGACGAAGTTGAAGCCTTGTAGCTTCGGCATTTCCCAGTGCACAGGTGCACCGAAGATCAGCGCACACAGCGCCGGGATCACCAGGAACAACGCCAGGCCAGCCCAGAACTTGTGGAACGGCTCGCCGGTCGCTTCAAAGCGCTTGTTGGCCCAGCGGCTCATCAGCACGATGGCAACGATGGCCACCACGATGCTGACCACGAACGCCCAGAAGCCGTCGGCCATTTGCGCGGCCGGCATGTTCAGGCCACGGCTGCTGACGAAGAAGGTATCGCCGAAGTTGTGGCTGTTGCGCGGCCCCGGCATGGTCAGGAACACCGCGAAGTACCAGAACAGGATCTGCAGCAGTGGCGGGATGTTACGGAAAACCTCCACGTACACGGTTGCCAGTTTGGAAATGATCCAGTTCTTCGACAGGCGCGCGACGCCGATGATGAAGCCGAGAATTGTGGCCAGGATCACACCGATGAAGGTCACCAGCAGCGTGTTGAGCAGGCCGATGACAAACACCCGGGCATAACTGTCCGCTTCGGTGTAGGAGATCAGGTGTTGAGCGATGCCGAACCCGGCACTGCGCTCGAGAAAGTCGAACCCCGAAGTGATACCCCGGTGTTGCAGGTTGGTCTGGGTGTTATCGAACAGATACCAGCCCAGGGAGACCACCGCCACGATGGTGATGATCTGAAATACCCACGCACGCACTCGTGGATCGCTGAGGCTGAGCCTCTGCTTTGGTGCGCCGATTGAATTTTGCATGAAGTGCCCCGGAAATAATGGAACAGAACGTCACCCGGCAGTTGGCCTGCCGGGTGACAGAACCATCAGCGCACTGGTGGTGCGTATTGAATGCCGCCGTTGTTCCACAGCGCGTTCAGGCCGCGGTCGATTTCCAGCGGAGTGCTCTTGCCGAGGTTTTTCTCGAAGATTTCACCGTAGTTGCCGACTTGCTTGACGATCTGTACGACCCAGTCCTTCGGCAGTTTCAGGTCTTTGCCGTATTCGCCGTCTGCGCCGAGCATACGAGCGACATCCGGGTTCTTGGTCGCTTTGGCTTCAGCTTCGACGTTCTTCGAAGTGATGCCTGCTTCTTCGGCGTTCAGCAACGCGTAGCCAACCCAACGCACGATGGCCAGCCACTCGTCATCGCCGTTACGCACGACCGGGCCCAGTGGTTCCTTGGAAATGGTTTCCGGCAGAACGACATAATCCTTCGGCGAAGCCAGCTTGCTGCGCTGGGCGAACAGCTGGGACTTGTCGGAGGTCAGCACGTCGCAACGACCGGATTCCAGCGACTTGGCGCTTTCATCGGAGGTGTCGAAAGTGATCGGGGTGTATTTCAGACCGTTGCCGCGGAAGTAGTCGGAAACGTTCAGTTCGGTAGTGGTACCGGCTTGGATGCAGATGGTTGCACCGTCCAGCTCTTTGGCACTCTTGACGCCCAGCTTGTTGTTTACCAGGAAGCCGATGCCGTCGTAGTAGGTAATGAAGCCCGGGAATTTCAAGCCCATGCCCGCGTCACGGGAGCTGGTCATGGTGGTGTTGCGCGACAGGATGTCGATCTCGCCCGACTGCAGAGCGGTGAAACGCTCCTTGGCGTTCAACTGACTGAACTTGACCTTGGTCGCGTCGCCGAACACGGCAGCGGCCACGGCGCGGCAGACGTCAGCATCGATGCCCACGATCTTGCCGGTGGAATCCGGAACCGAGAAGCCTGGCAAGCCATCGCTGACGCCGCACTGCACGAATCCTTTCTTCTTCACTGCATCCAGGGTTGCACCCGCCTGAGCGAACCCGCTGACACCCAGTACTGCAGCAGCAGTCACGATCGCCAGAGTGGATTTCAACATCTTCATTCAAACCTCCAGTTTTGCTCTTGTTGTGTCGGAGCTTGAGTCCAGTCGCACCCTTTTGAGGCGTTGTTGACCCGTGTTGGCTTTTTTTGGGGTCAACCGACGCAGGACCTTCGCTATGAGTCTAGTAGGAGAAAATCCACATCATGGACAACTCACTTCTCACCATTCGGCCGAACGGGCGGTAGCCCTTTCACGTTCGCTAAGCCCGTTGCGGCCATTGGCGAACATCCATCACCGGATTCTTTGCTATCCCGTCACCCGGCGTTCACTGATAGTGTTACCGCCAGGCGCGAGATTGATTGCACGACTACCTCATAGCAAAGCCCGTACCACACCGGCTGCTGAAGCGATTGAGTGGCAGGTCAATAGCAAAACTTGCACCCTTGCGACATCTTCTTAACGGATCAACCGGGCGCGCACGCAAATCACGCACTCAATGAGAGCGCCCGCACACAATTGGAGCAGCCATGACCGAGCCCTTGATTCTTCAGCCTGTTAAGCCCGCAGACGCCTGCGTGATCTGGCTGCACGGCCTCGGCGCCGACCGCTACGACTTTCTGCCGGTGGCCGAAGCGCTTCAGGAAAGCCTGCTGAGCACGCGTTTCGTGCTGCCTCAGGCGCCGACGCGCCCGGTGACGATAAATGGCGGATATGCCATGCCAAGCTGGTACGACATCAAAGCCATGAGCCCGGCGCGGTCGATCGACCACGATGAGCTGGAAGCGTCCGCCGATCGCATCATCGAATTGATCGAAGAACAGCGAAGCAGCGGAATAGACGCATCGCGGATTTTCCTGGCCGGTTTTTCCCAGGGCGGCGCCGTGGTCTATCACACCGCGTTTCTGAAATGGCAGGGGCCGTTGGGCGGGGTACTGGCATTATCGACATACGCGCCGACGTTCAGCGATGAACTGGAGTTATCCGCCAGCCAGCAACGGATTCCGGCACTGGCGCTGCACGGCCAGTTCGACAACGTGGTGCAGAACTCGATGGGTCGCACGGCTTATGAGTATCTCAAGGCCCATGGTGTCACCGTGACATGGCAGGAATACCCAATGGAGCACGAAGTGTTACCTGAAGAAATTCGCGACATCGGCGTGTGGCTCAGCGAACGCTTGCGCTGACAATTGCGACAGGGGTCGCCCTTTGATCATCCCACTACGCCGCGCCCGTTTCTTGCATTACACTGGCCGGCGTACATTCCTTAACCAATTGATGAGATGACCGTGCTCAAAGCACTCAAGAAAATGTTCGGTAAAAGCGAGGCTGAGCAGCTCGCGCCAGTCCCCACTGCGCCGTCGCACGCCCCCGGTCATCGCAACGATGCCAGCCAGGCCGGCCGCCAGACGCCCGCCACGCCCCCAAAGCACGAACCGAAACCCGCTCCGGCTGCCACGCCCGCCACTGAGCCTGCGCGCAGCGAAGCCCCGAAACCGGCCAGACCACGTCGCGAACCCAAGCCCAAGGCGCCGGTGATTCCCTGGAAACTCGAAGACTTCGTCGTCGAGCCGCAGGAAGGCAAGACCCGCTTCCACGATTTCAAGCTCGCCCCGGAACTGATGCATGCCATCCACGACCTGGGCTTCCCGTATTGCACGCCGATCCAGGCTCAGGTGCTGGGTTATACCCTCGCCGGCAAAGACGCCATCGGCCGCGCCCAGACTGGCACCGGCAAGACCGCCGCGTTCCTGATCTCGATCATCACCCAGCTGTTGCAGACGCCGCCGCCGAAAGAGCGCTACATGGGCGAGCCACGGGCGCTGATCATCGCGCCGACCCGTGAACTGGTGGTGCAGATCGCCAAGGACGCCGCCGACCTGACCAAGTACACCGGCCTCAACGTCATGACGTTCGTCGGCGGTATGGACTTCGACAAGCAGCTCAAGCACCTCGAAGCGCGCCATTGCGACATCCTCGTCGCAACGCCTGGCCGCCTGCTCGACTTCAACCAGCGCGGCGACGTGCACCTGGACATGGTTGAAGTGATGGTGCTGGACGAAGCCGACCGCATGCTCGACATGGGCTTCATCCCGCAAGTGCGTCAGATCATTCGCCAGACTCCGCCGAAAAGCGAACGCCAGACCCTGCTGTTCTCCGCGACCTTCACCGATGACGTGATGAACCTCGCCAAGCAGTGGACCACCGATCCTGCGATCGTCGAAATCGAGGTCACCAACGTGGCCAACGAAAATGTCGAACAGCACATCTATGCGGTGGCCGGTGCCGACAAATACAAACTGCTCTTCAACCTGGTCAACGACAACGGCTGGGAGCGAGTGATCGTGTTCGCCAACCGCAAGGACGAAGTGCGGCGCATCGAGGAACGCCTGGTGCGCGACGGCATCAACGCCGCGCAATTGTCCGGCGACGTGCCGCAGCACAAGCGGATCAAGACGCTTGAAGGCTTCCGCGAAGGCAGGATCCGCGTCCTGGTCGCCACCGACGTGGCCGGTCGCGGTATCCACATCGACGGCATCAGCCACGTGATCAACTTCACCCTGCCGGAAGTCCCGGACGACTATGTGCACCGCATCGGTCGTACCGGTCGTGCTGGCGCCGACGGTGTGTCGATCAGCTTCGCCGGTGAAGACGACTCCTATCAGTTGCCGTCCATCGAAGAAAAACTCGGTCGCAAGATCAGCTGTGAAACGCCGCCGACCCATCTGTTGCGGGCGGTTGAGCGCAAGCGTCCACAGTAAGCGGCACCATAAAGAGAAGCGCAGCCGGCAACGGACTGCGCTTTTTTTTCGCCCGGATATTGTTCAACAAAACTAAAAGTCCATAATAGACAAATTAGTTTAAAAACAGTCTCCGGAGTCTGCCATGTCCAGTACGCCCTACGTGATCGACCAAACCCAGGCCCGCGAGCTGTTGGCCCGGATCGATGTGCCGCAGATCCTGCGCAAGCTGTTCCGCGATCTGGCGGCCGGGCATGCGGTGCAACCGGCGCAGCAACTGGTGGAGTTCCCCCAGGGCGCCGGGGACTTCATCAACTATCTGGGCGTGCTGGCAGAAGATGGCGTGTACGGAGTCAAGACCTCGCCGTACATCGTTCGCGAACAAGGCCCGCTGGTGACGGCATGGACGCTGTTGATGTCGATGCAGACCGGTCAACCGTTGCTGCTCTGCGATGCCGGCGAACTGACCACCGCCCGTACGGCGGCAACCACAGCTGTCGCCGTCGACGCCTTGGCCCTTTCGAACGCAAAACGCCTGGCAATCATCGGCAGCGGCAAGGTCGCCCAGGCGCACCTGCATTACGTCAAAACATTGCGCGACTGGCAGAGCATCAGTGTGTACTCACCTACCTTGAGCGAAGACCCGGCAACCATCCGACAACTGCAAGCCCTCGATCCACGGGTGAGCATCGCCGAAAGCCGCGAAGCCGCCATCGCCGAAGCCGATGTGATCATGCTCTGCACCTCGTCCGCAGGACCTGTGATCGACCCGGCGACCTTGAACAAACCAGCACTGATCACCTCGATCAGCACCAACGCACCGCGCGCCCACGAAGTGCCGCCGCAAAGCCTCAACGACATGCAGGTGTTCTGCGACTATCGCCCGACTACCCCGGGCTCGGCCGGCGAGATGCTGATCGCCCGCGAACAACATGGCTGGGACAATAGCGCGATCCTCGGCGACCTGGCGGATCTGCTCAGCGAAAAAGTGCAGCGCCCCGATTACCAGCATCACGTGTTTTTCCGCTCCATCGGTCTGGGCCTGGAAGACATCGCCCTGGCCAATGCCATCTATCAATTGCAGCGCTGACACCGGAGATTTTCATGAGTCATGCAGATTTCATCATCATCGGCGGCGGGATTGCCGGCGCTTCCACCGGTTTCTGGCTGTCGCAGCACGGCAAGGTCGTGGTGCTGGAGCGCGAGTCGCATCCGGCCTATCACTCCACCGGGCGCTCGGCGGCGCTGTTCACCGCCGCTTACGGCACACCGCAGGTCCGGGCGCTGACCCAGGCCAGCCGCGAATTCTTCGACCATCCGCCCAGCGGTTTCTGCGAGCACCCGCTGCTGACCCCGCGCGGGGAAATGACCGTGGATTTCACCGGGGACGCCGCCGAGCTGAACAATCAATACCTGAGCGCCAAAGCCACAGTGCCGGAGATGCAGTTGCTCAGCGCGGATGAAGCCTGCGCGAGGCTGCCGATCCTGCGCAGGGAGAAAGTCCATGGCGCGATCTACGACCCGACCGCCAGCGACATCGACACCGACGCCCTGCATCAGGGTTATCTGCGCGGCATCCGTCGCAACAACGGCCAGGTGCATACCGATTGCGAAGTGCTCGGGCTGAGCCGCGATGCCGACGGAGTCTGGCACGTGCAGACCAATGACCAAACCTTCAGCGCGCCCATCGTGATCAACGCGGCTGGCGCCTGGGCCGACAAGATCGCTGCCCTGGCCGGCGCCCGGCCGCTGGGCCTGCAACCAAAACGTCGCGCCGCGTTCATCTTCGCCGGCCCCGAAGGCGTGGACATTCATCACTGGCCGATGCTGGTCAGCCTCGACGAATCCTTTTACATGAAGCCCGATGCCGGGATGTTCCTCGGCTCACCGGCCAACGCCGACCCGGTCGAGCCGCACGACGTGCAACCGGAAGAACTGGACATTGCCATGGGCATTTACCAGATCGAGGAGGCGACGACCCTGACCATCCGCCGCCCGACCCGCACCTGGGCCGGTCTGCGCAGTTTCGTCGCCGACGGTGATTTGCTCTCCGGGTTCGACCCACAAGTGCCGGGGCTGTTCTGGGTCGCGGCCCAGGGCGGTTACGGTATCCAGACCTCACCGGCCATGGGCATGGCCAGCGCAGCGCTGGTGCGTGGCGAATCGCTGCCCCGACACCTCGAGCAATTCGGCCTGACCGCCGCCATGCTCGCCCCTTCCCGCCTCGCCTGACCGTCCGCCCGGATGACGCGCCCGACGGATTGCGGCACACTCGCAACGCCCCCGGATCACGGGGGCGCTGACGTTGCCTGGAGCTCCACAGTTATGACCGCCCCCGAACACACGCCCGAGCTGCATGACGCCGCGCTGGATAACTACCACGCCATCGCCGACGCCATCGCCACGCTGTTCTTTCCCCATGCCGAAGTGGTGCTGCATGACCTGCGCACGCAGAAGGTCGACTACATCGCCAACAACCTGTCGAAACGGGTGATCGGCGATGAATCGTCGCTGGAAGACATGCTCAGCGACGACGTCAGCGAACGGAACATCGGCCCGTACGAAAAGCTCAACTGGGACGGCCAGAAGATTCGCAGCCTGAGCACCGTGCTGCGTGACAGCGAAGGTCATCCGCTGGCGGTGCTGTGCATCAACCTGAATATTTCGCTGTTCGAGAATGCCAAGGCTGCGCTGGACCTGTTCCTCTCGCCGAGCAAACTGATTCCGCAACCGGACTCGCTGTTTCGCGATGACTGGCAGGAGCGCATCAACACCTTCCTGCACGCCTGGCTACGCGAGCGGCAACTGAGCCTGAACCTGCTGACCCGCGATCACAAACGCGAACTGGTGCTGGCGCTGCACGCCGAGGGGGCGTTCAAGGGCAAGAGCGCCTCGAACTATGTGGCCAATGTCCTGAACATGGGACGGGCGACGGTGTACAAGCACTTGAAGGAATTGAAGGGCTGAAGATTTTGCGGTGAATCTGACGGCCTCATCGCTGGCCAGCCAGCCCCCACAGGTTTTGTGTACACCGAAAATCTCTGTGGGAGCTGACGTGCCAGCGATGGCGGACTGTCAGTCGCCGTAGATGTCCGACTTGAAGTACTTCTCGGAAATCTTCTGATACTCACCACTGGCGCGAATGCCGTCGATGGCGGTGTTCAACTGGCTGACCAGCTCAGTGTTGCCCTTGCGCACCGCAATCCCCGCGCCCTCGCCCACGTATTTCGGGTCCTTCAACTCGGGACCGACAAAGGCGTAACCCTTGCCCCGAGGCATCGACAGGAAGTCGGTCAGCGGAATGGTGTCGGCGAAAATCGCGTCGAGACGCCCGGCCGCCAGGTCCATGTAGATTTCTTCGTTGTTGCCGTAACGCTTGACGTTGATGCCCTTGGGCTCGAACACCTCGGTGGCGTAGCGGTCGGTAGTGGTCGCACGCTGCACGCCAACGGTCTTGCCCTTGAGGCTGGCGTACTGGTCATCGACGCTCGCGCCTTCCTTCATCACCAGCCGCGACGAGGTGAAATAGTACTTGTGGGTGAAGTCCACCGACTTCTTGCGATCTTCGTTGATGGTCATGGACGACAGCGCCATATCGATTTTCTTCACTTTCAGGGAAGGAATCAGACCGTCGAACTCGCCCTCGACCCACACGCACTTGACCTGCATCTGCGCGCACAGGGCGTTGCCGATGTCGTAGTCGAAACCGACGATTTCACCCTTGTCGGTTTTCGAGGCGAAGGGCGGATACGCCGCCTCGATACCGATGCGCAGGGTTTTCTCGGCGGCGAACGCGCTGCTGCACGCCAACAGGCTCAGTGCCAGACCGGTGATGAGGGGGAATTTCTTCATGTTCGTTCTCTCGCGGGTTGTTGTTGGTTTGGCAAGACAGAAGAAAAAAGCTGAAACGGGGAAAGACCTTTTTTTGTACTTGTAAATCCATACTGGACTTTTACGTACAAATCGTCAATTGGGCGAGACCGATCATTTCTGGCCGATGGTCGGGGAGGTGAACTTGAGGGAATTGGTGATTCGGATGGCCTCTTCGCGAGCAACCTCGCTCCCACAAGGATTATCTAAAACCTGTGGGAGCGAGCTTGCTCGCGAAGACTGACTCTAAGTCGACAGAGGAATTACTGCTTCCAGCGATCCGCCGCCGCATGATCGCTGTCACGGCCTTCAACCCAGCGCGGGCCGTCGCTGGTGTTCTCTTTCTTCCAGAACGGCGCGCGGGTTTTCAGGTAATCCATGACAAAGGCGCAGGCGTCGAACGCCGCCTGGCGGTGGGCACTGGCGGCGGCGACAAACACGATCGGTTCGCCCGGTTCCAGCGCGCCGATGCGGTGCAGCACTTCCAGCTTCAACAGCGGCCAGCGTTGCTCGGCCTCTACGGCGATCTTGCCGAGGGCCTTTTCGGTCATGCCCGGATAGTGTTCGAGGAACATTCCGGCGACATCGAGGCCATCGTTGAAGTCACGCACGTAGCCGACGAAACTCACCACCGCGCCAACGCCGACATTGGCCGCGTGCATCGCGTTGACTTCGGCGCCCGGATCGAACGGTTCGGACTGCACTCGAATGCGCATGGCTCAGCCTCCGGTCACGGTGGGGAAAAATGCCACTTCGTCGCCATCCGCCACCGGCTCGTCGAGCTGGCAGAGGTCTTCGTTGCGCGCGCACATCAGATTCTGCTCGCTCAGCACCTCGGCGCCGTCACGCTGCACCAGCAACGCACGAACGTCATCGACGGTGGCGAAGTCACCCTCGACCTTCACCGAGTCCACGCCCAGCGCCTCGCGGTAACGGGCAAAAAATTTCACGGTCAGGTTCATGGCTGCTCCGCCTGGAAATGCCCGCTCTTGCCGCCAACCTTTTCCAGCAGACGCACGCTTTCGATGGTCATGCCACGATCCACGGCCTTGCACATGTCGTAGATGGTCAGGGCGGCGACGCTGGCGGCGGTCAGCGCTTCCATCTCGACGCCGGTCTGCCCGGACAGTTTGCAGCGGGCGACGATGCGCACCGCGTCATCGCCTTCGGCACTGAGCTCGACCTTGACGCCGGTCAGCATCAACGGATGGCACAGGGGAATCAGGTCACTGGTTTTCTTCGCCGCCTGAATGCCGGCAATGCGCGCCACGGCGAACACGTCGCCCTTGGGATGGCCGCCGCTGACGATCATCTGCAGGGTGTCGGGCAGCATGCGCACCAGCGCTTGGGCCGTCGCTTCACGGAACGTCACGGCTTTTTCGGTGACGTCGACCATGTTGGCGCGACCTTGGGAATCGAGATGAGTCAGCACGGGATTACTCCTGATCAGGAGCGTCGATTGTAAACCTGGGGGTCAGAATTGCGCACATAAAAAACCGGGCGACTTTGCAGTCGCCCGGTTGCGTTTGACGGTTACAGATGCGATTCGGCGTATTCGGCCAGGATTGAGCGAGGCACCCCTTGCAGGGTGATGTGCACACCGTTGGGGAAATCCTTGAAGCGTTCGGTCAGGTAGGTCAGCCCGGAGCTGGTCGCGGACAGGTAAGGGGTGTCGATCTGTGCCAGGTTGCCCAGGCACACCACTTTGGAACCGGCGCCGGCCCGGGTGATGATGGTTTTCATCTGGTGCGGCGTGAGGTTCTGGCATTCGTCGATCAGGATCAGGCTCTGCTGGAAGCTGCGACCGCGAATGTAATTGAGCGATTTGAACTGCAACGGCACTTTGCTGAGGATGTAGTCGACGCTGCCATGGGTGTTTTCGTCATCCATGTGCAAGGCTTCGAGGTTGTCGGTGATGGCGCCCAGCCAAGGCTCCATTTTTTCCGCTTCGGTGCCGGGCAGGAAGCCGATTTCCTGGTCCAGGCCCTGCACGCTGCGGGTGGCGATGATGCGACGATAGCGCTTGCTGACCATGGTCTGCTCGATCGCAGCGGCCAGCGCCAGAATGGTTTTACCCGAGCCGGCGGCGCCGGACAGATTGACCAGGTGAATGTCCGGATCCAGCAGCGCATACAGCGCCAGACTCTGATAGATGTCCCGTGGCTTGAGGCCCCAGGCTTCCTGGTGCAGCAGCGGTTCCTGATGAAGGTCGAGGATCAGCAGACGGTCCTCCTCAATCTCCTTGATCCAGCCGACAAACCCTTGCTCATCAATGATGAATTCGTTGATGTGCACGGCCGGCAGGTTATCGGTCAATTGCACCTGATGCCAGGTGCGGCCATGGTCCTGACGGGTTTCGACCTTGCTCACACGGTCCCAGAAGGAGCCGGTCATGTTGTGATAGCCGTTGGGCAGCAGGGACACGTCGTCGACCAGTTGGTCGGTGCTGTAGTCCTCGGCGTCAATCCCGCAGGCGCGCGCCTTGAGGCGCATGTTGATGTCTTTGGTGACCAGCACCACCGGTTTTTTCGGGTCGCGGG
The DNA here is from genome assembly GCF_002113215.1 of Pseudomonas sp. B15(2017). Lineage (NCBI taxonomy): Bacteria > Pseudomonadati > Pseudomonadota > Gammaproteobacteria > Pseudomonadales > Pseudomonadaceae > Pseudomonas > Pseudomonas sp. B15(2017). The sequence goes on along the minus strand of NZ_NEJZ01000004.1, from coordinate 312,933 downwards.
TGTGCAGGTCGATCAGCTGGTTGATGATTTTGTTGTCGTTCAGATGCTCGGGCAGAATCAGGTTCGATTCGGCCTGCTTGCTCATCAGAATTGACAGCAAGCCCTTCGGACCGCCCTTGCCGCGCTGGATCGGCACCCCCAGTTCGACATCTTCCGGGGAAGCATCGCCCAGGGTCTTGTCGATCAGGCGGATCGCCTGACGGCATTCGGCGGCCACGCTGTGATGCCCGCTCTTGAGCTTGTCCAGCTCTTCAAGCACGGTCATCGGGATCGCGACGTGGTGTTCTTCGAAATTCAGCAGGGCGTTCGGATCGTGAATCAGTACGTTGGTATCGAGTACATAAAGGATTGGCTGGTTGGAGGAGGGGCTACGTCCGTGATCATCCATACTCGGTCACCTTTGTGGGAGCCATTCGACGCAATACCTCGGCGGTGCTGCGCCTCGAAGTGACTGCCGAATCCACCTGCACAGCTTTTGTCGGGATAGCAGGTGAACCGCACACAAAATGGGTCTTGGAAGACGCCACCTGTGTTGCAGGTTTCGGCGGTCTGACTTCGTAATACTCCAAAACCCGTGACAGAAAAAAGCACTTTGACGCTTTTTTGAAGTTTATTTTGCAAAGTGACGAAAAGCCCTTGGCGGACCGCCCTGCCCCCGTTAGAGTCGGAAGTCCGCCTGCATCGAATCCTGCAAAAAATTCACCCCAAGCCCCATATTTCCGGGCTCTTGCCGTTTTTCAGCGAAACGCGTTCTGACAGTCTTCCCAGCCGATGCCGCTTTGCGCAGTCTGTGTGATCAGCCACGGCAACGCGGTCTTCACCGCATCCTGCTTCATGTTGAAATTGATCACTCCGTGTCGCCACAACAGCATCAGGGTCAGCACGCGCTGCGCGCTCGGAGCCCCCTTGAGCTTGCCGGCGCCGTCCTGGGCATCGATGTCCCACAGCGCCACTTGCAAGCCCTGACTGTTGAAGACCCCCCCAGCATCGCTGCGACGCTGGCCTTCCGGCGGACGGAACAGCGGCACGTAATTTTCCGGCAGCTTGTTGCGCACCAGGTCGGCACTGCGTCGCACCGAATCCTGCCAGTCCTGCCAGTGGCTGTGAGAGCGGAATTCCCAGCCCTGAACGCCGACGCACTGCTGCGAAAACGTCGCTTGCAGACTGCTCACCGAACGATCGGCCAGCCGCGCTTGAACATCCTTGCCCAACATGAAAAAGGTGCCGCTCAGGTTCGACTTGCGCAGGTACTCGGTGAGCCAGTCGGTATTGTCCGGTTGCAGGTTGGCGGCGCTGTCGAAACTCAGCAGAAACAGGCGATCGTGCATGTCGTCGCCGTTGCGCTCGTAGTCTGCGAAATGATCGAGTTCGCTGCTGGTCTGCGGCGACAGCGCAGCCTTGCGCATCAGCTCATCAAGGTACTGCAGATGGAAGATCCGGCTCGGTTCGGCCCATTTGGTGTAGTAGCTCTCGTCACTGACCACGAATTTGGCCGCCTGCTCGCGCAGGGTCGGCAAGTCTTCGACGAGGAAGCAAAACGAGGCGTCCTGATCGCAGCTTTGCTGGGCGAAGTTGTAGTTGGCCAGCAGGCGCTGCCACAGGCGCTCGCGCAGGCTGTTGATCGCATCCAGATTGACCGTGCGCAGTCCCAGACGCTGGGCCAGCGCCGCTTCGTCCAGTGCTTCGGTGCCGAGCAGGCCTCGGGCGAACATCAGGATTTCCGCCCGTGAGGCGACGTCGAACAGGGTCGGGTTGTCGAGTTTCTCCGGCCAGGTGCTGCGATCCAGCGTCGCGATATCGCCCGGCGCCGCAACGGCACCGACGCTCAACAGCCACGCGGCGAAAAAAAGAACAATGCGCAAAGGGTGTCTCCATAACAAAACCCGCGCGGCACTATAGCCGATCCTGCCCCATTCCCCGCAGCAACACCCATCCCTTGTGATCGTTCCCACGCTCTGCGTGGTAACGCCTCCCCGGACGCTCCGCGTCCGCTGCCGGGGTGACGCAGAGCGTCACTGGCTGCATTCCCACGCAGAGCGTGGGAACGATCAGGGTTGGGTGGCACACCACCGATCACCTATGGACCTGATAGCTGGAGTCATCCGCCCCAACCCCCTAGAATCGCCCCCACGATTAAAGGAGACGACTTCATGCTGATGGTGATTTCCCCCGCCAAGACCCTCGATTACGAAACACCGCCGGCGACCCAGCGCTTCACCCAGCCGCAATACCTCGACCATTCCCAGGAACTGATCCAGCAACTGCGCGAACTGAGCCCGGCGCAGATCAGCGAGCTGATGCACGTGTCCGACAAGATCGGCGGCCTCAACGCCGCGCGCTTCGGCAGCTGGACACCGGCGTTCACACCGGAAAACGCCAAACAGGCATTGCTGGCCTTCAAGGGCGACGTCTACACCGGACTCGACGCCCAGAGTTTCAGCGAAGCCGACTTCGATTATGCGCAACGGCACCTGCGCATGCTCTCCGGCCTCTACGGCCTGTTGCGCCCGCTCGACCTGATGCAGCCGTATCGCCTGGAAATGGGCACCAAACTGGCCAACGCCCGAGGCAAGGACTTGTACGCCTTCTGGGGCACGCGCATCAGCGAATGGCTGAACGAAGCACTGGCCGATCAGGGCGATGACGTGCTGCTGAACCTGGCGTCCAACGAATACTTCTCGGCCGTCAAACGCACGGCCCTGAACGCACGCATCATCAATACCGAGTTCAAGGACCTGAAGAACGGCCAGTACAAGATCATCAGCTTCTACGCCAAGAAGGCCCGGGGCCTGATGAGCCGCTTCGTGATCCAGGAAAAAATCAACGATCCGGCCCTGCTCAAGCAGTTCGATGTACAGGGTTATCGCTACAGCGCCGAGCAATCGAAATCCGACAATCTGGTGTTTCTGCGCGACCACCCACCGGAATAAAGCATGCACTTCTGCACGACTCTTGATTAAGAGAGTCGTGCAGGTCGCACGACGTCAAAAATCCCCCGCCTGTTTACGCCGACTTATTGGCGCCATAAAAACATCACCCTCTTTCCTATCTTTAGTTTCACTCGACAGTTGTCATTTTTTTCAGTAGTGGCACCTAAATTTTTTTACAGTAGTGGCACAAAACCATCTAACGCGATTATCCCCCGATTAACAAAGGGCGAAATCGAAAGTGCTATCAATTTGAAAGCAGTGCCATCTTTCTCAATATTTCAAAAAATTTCTGCTTCCGCGATGAGCGGACAGGAACTATGTCCAAATGCATAGCTCATACCACCGGTAACGATTCTCGCCGAGTTTGTACGAGATAACTTACGCAGAGAACCCAACCATGTAACCAAGTTGTCACAACAACTTGCACCCATGGATAACAACTCTGGACAACTATCGAAGGACAGGAGATACGCACCATTAATATCCCCTGCAAGGCCATGGTCGCGCCCCTATAAACGTGCTCGCCTGAGCACCCAAGCGCTTGATCTACAGGTATTTATCCTGGCATCGAGCGTGTAACACGATTGCACAAGAGCCCTCTGACCAGAGGATCGGCTGCATAACAGGGCACGTCATAACAACAAGGCCTGGTTTGCGCACATCTTGAGTGCACTTATTTAGACACTCGGAACTTAAGTATGCCTGCACACGGCATTGTGACGCCTGTAAGTCACACTTTCGAGTGCACTAAGAACGCTGAAAACCATTAACTCCGGCCCTCTAAGGCCTGATATATACAGAGGTAATTGCGATGCGCATCAGCATATTTGGTTTGGGTTACGTCGGTGCAGTATGTGCCGGTTGCCTGTCTGCACGGGGCCATGACGTCGTTGGCGTCGATGTTGCCAAAGACAAGATCGACATGATCAATGCTGGCAAATCTCCCATTGTCGAACCGGGCCTGGGCGAGTTGCTGGCACAAGGTATCCAGACCGGTCGTCTGCGCGGCACAACCAACTTCGCCGAGGCAATTCGCGACACCGATCTGTCGATGATCTGCGTCGGCACACCGAGCAAGAAGAACGGCGACCTGGAACTGAACTACATCGAAGCGGTGTGCCGCGAGATCGGTTTTGTTCTGCGCGAAAAGACCACCCGTCACACCATCGTCGTGCGCAGCACCGTGCTGCCGGGCACCGTGGCAAACGTTGTCATCCCGATCCTCGAAGACTGCTCCGGCAAGAAAGCCGGCGTTGATTTCGGTGTCGCCGTAAACCCGGAGTTCCTGCGTGAATCTACCGCGATCGCCGACTACGACTTGCCACCGATGACCGTCATCGGCGAGTTCGACAAGGCTTCGGGCGACGTTCTGCAATCGCTGTACGAAGAACTCGACGCGCCGATCATCCGCAAGGACATCGCCGTCGCCGAGATGATCAAGTACACCTGCAACGTCTGGCATGCCACCAAAGTGACCTTCGCCAACGAGATCGGCAACATCGCCAAAGCGGTGGGCGTCGATGGCCGCGAAGTGATGGAGGTCGTCTGCCAGGACAAGACCCTCAACCTGTCCCAGTACTACATGCGCCCGGGCTTCGCGTTCGGCGGTTCGTGCCTGCCGAAAGACGTGCGCGCCCTGACCTACCGCGCCGGCTCCCTGGACGTCGAAGCGCCGCTGCTCAACTCGCTGATGCGCAGCAACGAATCGCAAGTGCAAAACGCCTTCGACATCGTTGAAAGCCACGACAAACGCAAAGTCGCCCTGCTCGGCCTGAGCTTCAAGGCCGGCACCGACGACCTGCGCGAAAGCCCGCTGGTGGAACTGGCCGAGATGCTGATCGGCAAGGGTTACGACCTGAGCATCTACGACAGCAACGTCCAGTACGCCCGTGTCCACGGCGCGAACAAGGACTACATCGAGTCGAAGATCCCGCACGTGTCGTCCCTGCTCAACGCGGACTTCGATTCGGTGATCGACAACTCCGACGTGATCATCCTCGGCAACCGCGACGAGAAGTTCCGTGCACTGGCCGAAGAGGCGCCGCACGGCAAACAGGTGATCGACCTGGTGGGCTTCATGTCCAAGGCCACCAGCGCCGGTAGCCGCACCGAAGGCATCTGCTGGTAACGCAGCGGCAAGCCCCGAGTTTCAAGCCGCCCGCCGTGAATCGGCGGGCGGCTTGAAGCCCCCATCACCTTCGGATGACGGTCATGTCCAAGCTCAAACATTTTTTTCTGCAATCCGCCGGCTGGCTTTTGTTTCTGAGCCTGCTGATGGGCCTGGCCCTGATGCTGCCCACGTCCACGTTCGACTCCGAGTCGAAGGACTTCATTTTCCTGATTGGCGCCGTGGGTATCTGGCGCTATTCGATGGGTGCCACGCACTTTGTGCGCGGCATGATCTTTCTCTACATCGTCTACCCGCACCTGCGCCGCAAGGTTCGCAAGCTGGGTAAAGCGGCGGACCCGTCGCATGTGTTTCTGATGGTCACCAGTTTTCGCATCGACGCGTTGACCACCGCGCAGGTTTACAGCTCGGTGATCCGCGAAGCCATCGACTGCGAACTGCCGACCACCGTGGTCTGCTCGATCGTCGAAATGTCCGATGAGCTGCTGGTCAAGGCGCTGTGGGCGCGGATGAATCCGCCGGACCGCGTGAAACTCGACTTCGTGCGCATTCCCGGCACCGGTAAACGTGATGGCCTGGCGTTTGGTTTCCGCGCGATCTCCCGTCACCTGCCGGACGACCGCGCCGTGGTGGCCGTGATCGATGGCGACACCGTGCTCGGCGAAGGCGTTGTGCGCAAAACCGTGCCGTGGTTCCAGATGTTCGGCAACGTCGGCGGCCTGACCACCAACGAATTCTGCGAAGTGCGCGGCGGCTACATCATGAGCGAGTGGCACAAGCTGCGCTTCGCCCAGCGCCACATCAACATGTGCTCGATGGCCCTGTCCAAACGCGTGCTGACCATGACCGGACGCATGTCGGTGTTCCGCGCCACCGTGGTCACCAACCCGGAATTCATCGCCGACGTTGAAAGCGACTCGCTGCAACACTGGCGCCTGGGCCGTTTTAAGTTCCTGACCGGCGACGACAAGTCGAGCTGGTTCAGCCTGATGCGTCTGGGCTACGACACCTTCTACGTGCCGGACGCGGCGATCAACACCGTTGAACACCCGCCGGAAAAGAGCTTCATCAAGGCCAGCCGCAAACTGATGTTCCGCTGGTACGGCAACAACCTGCGGCAGAACTCCCGAGCGCTGGGCCTGGGTGTAAAACGCCTCGGCGCTTTCACCTCGGTGGTGCTGTTCGACCAGCGCGTATCGATGTGGACATCGCTGCTCGGCCTGACCGTGGCAATCATCGCCAGCTTCAAATACGGCACCGCGTTCATTCTGGTTTACCTGCTGTGGATCGGCATCACCCGACTGATTCTGACGCTGTTGCTGTCCTGCTCGGGCCACCGGATCGGTCCGGCTTACCCGGCAATTCTCTATTACAACCAGATCGTCGGCGCGCTCGTGAAGATCTACGTGTTCTTCCGCCTCGACCAACAATCCTGGACTCGCCAACCCACTTCCCTGACCCGTGATCTCGCCAGCTTTCAACGTTGGTTCAACACCTGGTCGTCTCGGACCATGACCTTCTCCGCCGGCAGCATTTTCGTCGCCGTGCTGCTGATGATGGTCTGACCTGCCCCTATTGAATTAACAAGGAAATCGCCCCCATGAATACCGCCGTCAACGTCAACGTAGTGCATGAATCCGAAGCCCAGCGCCAGCACGCCCGGGTAAAAATCCCGGCCAAGCTGCGGTTCTTCGGCCCTGACCGGACTCCGGTTGAAGCACGGGTCCTCGACCTGTCCGCCGGTGGTCTGGCGTTCAATGCCGGACAACTGCCGCTGACCGTCGGCGAGGTGTACAAGGCGCGTCTGCAGTTCGTCATCGACAACCTCGGCCTGGCCATGGACGTTGAACTGCAAGTGCGCTCCTACGACCGGCAGACGGGCCGTGTCGGCTGCCAGTTCCAGAACCTCGAGCCGCAGGACATTTCGACCCTGCGCCACCTGATCACTTCGCACCTGGCCGGCGACATCGTCAGCATCGGCGAAGTGCTGGCAACCCTGCAGCGCGACAACTTCACCAAGGCCCGCAAGGTCAAGGACGGCGACTCCGGCATGACCCCGTTCGGGCGTCTGAAAGCGGTGACGTTCAGCGCCGGTATCTTCGCGGTCGGCCTGGTGGCGGCGGGTTTCATTTTCAAATCGGTGTACAGCATGTACTTCGTCAGCCATGCACAGGCCGGTCTGGTCAGCGTGCCGGGCATGAACATCACCATGCCGCGCGACGGCACTGTACAGAGCCTGGTCAAATCCGACGGCGTTGCCGCCAAAGGTGCACCGCTGGCGACTTTCAGCACCAGCATGCTCGACGTGCTCAAGGGCCATCTGGACGAAGATCAACTGCAGCCGGCCAAGGTTGAAGAACTGTTCGGCAAGCAGATGACCGGCACTCTGACCTCGCCGTGCGATTGCACCGTGGCCCAGCAACTGGTGGCCGACGGTCAATACGCGAGCAAGGGCGACGTGATCTTCCAGCTGGTACCGCGCAACACCCAGGCCACCGTCGATGCTCGCTTCTCCTATCGCCAGTTCGGCGACGTACGTCCGGGCACCCCGGTGAGCTTCCAGATCGCCGGCGAAGACAAGGCCCGCACCGGCAAGATCGTCAGCAGCACCAGCCTGAAAAGTGCTGACCTGTCCTCCGACATCCGCGTGCAGATCCAGCCGGACGAACCGCTGGACAGCCGCTTCGCCGGCCGCCCGGTGGAAGTGAACAGCGACCGTGGTCCGAACCTGAACTGGCTGATCGACAAAGCCATGGCAGCCGGTCTTTAAGTCGAGGACATGCCTGTGACTACTCCACCCATCTCGAGCACACCACAAACCCTGTGGGAGCGAGCTTGCTCGCGAATGCATTCTGACATTCAGCCTCAGTGCCGACTGACACACCGCTTTCGCGAGCAAGCTCGCTCCCACATGGGTTCAGTGTGCGCATTGGCCTTGGCAGTCAGTCTGGCCGGTTGCGCCGGCCTGCCTGACCAGCGTCTGGCCAACGAAGCGCTCAAGCGCGGTGACACCGCGACCGCCGCGCAGAACTACCGTGCGCTGGCCGATCTGGGTTACAGCGAAGCCCAGGTGGGCCTCGCCGATATTCAGGTCGACAGTCGCGATCCGGAACAAATGAAACAGGCCGAAGCCACCTACCGCGCCGCCGCCAGTGTTTCGCCGCGTGCCCAGGCCCGACTCGGCCGCTTGCTGGTGGCCAAGCCCGGTTCCACCGAGGCCGAACATCACGAAGCCGAAACCCTGCTGAAGAAAGCCGCCGCCAGTGGCGAAGGCAACACGCTGATTCCGCTCGCGATGCTGTACCTGCAATACCCGCACAGCTTCCCGAACATCAACGCTCAGCAGCAGATCGACCAATGGCGCAAATCCGGTTACCCGGAAGCCGGTCTCGCTCAAGTGCTGCTGTACCGCACCCAGGGCACTTACGACCAGCACTTGGATGACGTGGAAAAGATCTGCAAGGCCGCACTCAACACCACCGACATCTGCTACGTCGAACTGGCCACGGTCTATCAAAAACGTGGCGCGCCGGAGCAACAGGCCGAGCTGATCAAACAACTGCAGGCCGGTTACAGCCGCGGCACCGTCAGCGCTCAGCGGGTGGATTCCGTAGCCCGTGTGCTGGCTGATTCGACCCTGGGCAAGACCGACGAAAAAACCGCGCAGTCGCTGCTCGAGCCGATCGCGCCGGGCTACCCGGCGTCCTGGGTAACGCTGGCACAACTGCTCTACGACTTCCCGGAACTGGGCGATGTCGATCAGATGATGAAGTACCTGGACAACGGCCGCGCCGCCGACCAGTCGCGCGCCGAACTGTTGCTGGGCAAGCTCTACTACGAAGGCAAACTGGTCCCGGCCGACGCGAAAGTCGCCGAGGAACATTTCCAGAAAGCCGTCGGCCGCGAAGTCGCCGCCGATTACTACCTCGGCCAGATCTACCGCCGTGGCTACCTGGGCAAGGTCTATCCGCAGAAGGCCCTCGACCATCTGCTGACCGCTGCGCGCAACGGCCAGAACAGCGCCGACTTCGCCATCGCCCAGCTGTTTTCCCAAGGCAAGGGCACCAAGCCCGACCCGCTCAACGCCTATGTGTTCAGCCAATTGGCCAAGGCGCAAAACACCCCGCAAGCCGACGAGCTGGCGACCACCCTCGCCGCCCAGCTGCCGCCCGAGCGCCTGGCCGAAGCGCGGCGCCTGCTGCAACAGGAACAGGCGGCCCGTGGCGCCCTGAACCAGAACACGCTGCAACTGCACGCCCTGCAAGAAGAAGACGGCGAGGAAAAACTATGAAATTGAATCCCTTTGTGAAGGCCGGCATTGGCCTCACGTTCGCGTTGATCTGGTCTTGTCCGACCCTGGCCGCGATGACTGAATCGAAGAACTTCGGCCTCGAAGTGAAAATCACCGGCCAGTCCGAAGACGACCGCGACCTCGGCACCGCCAGCGGCGGCGACGTCAACGGCGTCGGCCTCGATCTGCGTCCGTGGGTCTACGGCGAAAGCGGCGCGTGGAGCGCCTACGCCATGGGCCAGGCCGTGACCTCGACCGACATCATCGAGACCGACACCCTCCAGCAGTCCGACAGCGAAGGCACCCAGACCACCGACAACGGCGACCGCAAGACCAAGAAAAACTACCTGGCAATGCGCGAGTTCTGGGTCGGTTACAGCGGTCTGACGCCCTACCCCGGCGAGATCCTCAAGTTCGGTCGCCAGCGTTTGCGCAACGACGACGGCCAGTGGCGCGACACCAACATCGAAGCGCTGAACTGGACCTTCGACACCACCCTGCTGCGCGCCAATGCCGGTGTCGCCGAGCGCTTCAGCGAATACCGCACCGACCTCAAGGAACTGGCGCCGAAAGACAAGGATCGCCTGCACGCCTACGCCGATGCCGCTTACCAGTGGACGCCGGGCCAGTGGGTCGGGATTCGCGGTCACCACACCCACGACGACGGCAAACTCGATTACGCCGAACCGGGTGTGCCCCGCGACACCCTCGACAAAACCCAGAACGGCGACATCAGCTGGCTCGGCCTGACTGCCGACAGCGACGCCTACAACTGGCGCAACACCAACACCGTCAACTACTGGGGCAGCATCACCGGCATGAGCGGCGACCGCGACACGGTCAACCCGCTGAACGCCGATGGCACCCGCCCGGCGCAGGCCAAGCGCAGCGAAGACATCAACGGCTGGGCCACCGACGTCGGTGTGCGTCTGCGCCTCGATCCGCAGTGGCAGGTCGGTGCGGCCTATGCCCGTGCCAGCGCCGATTACCAACAGAACGGCCTGGAAAGCAACCGCTCGAACTACACCGGTACCCGCTCGCGGGTTCACCGTTTCGGCGAGGCTTTCCGTGGCGAAATGAACAACATGCAGACCGCCACCCTGTTCGGTTCGTGGATGCTCAACGACCAGTACGACGCCAGCCTGATCTACCACAAGTTCTGGCGCGTGGACGGCAACAAACCGGTGGGCAGCAACGGCATCAACGCTGTGGAAAACAACACCGACGACGTGACCGGCGCAATCCTCTCCAGCACCTCGCTGCCACTGCAGGACGGCAACAAGGATCTGGGCCAGGAAATGGATCTGGTGGTCACCAAGTACTTCAAGCAAGGCTTGCTGCCGGCAGCGCTGAGCCAGTCGATCGACGAGCCGTCGGCGCTGGTACGTTTCCGTGGCGGTGTGTTCAAGCCGGGTGATGCCTACGGCAGCCAGGTTGATTCGTACATGCACCGCGCGTTCATCGACGTGATCTGGCGCTTCTGATGCTGACCGCCAAGGGAGTGCCCGACATGAACATTGCCCGCAAAGGCTCACTCAGCCTGCTGGCCGGCGCGATGCTGCTGGCCTCGGCCGGCGCCTTCGCCAGTGTGGAACCGGCCAAGCCGGTGACCACTGCCAAGGAGCTGCAACAGGCCAAGACCTACACCGTCAGCAACGCGCCGACCGACGCGCTGGAACTGGCCAAGCCGAAACTGCCCGACCTCTCCGGCTACACCGCCGAAGCCGCCGCCGCGAAAATCGTGCGCAGCAAACCGGGCAAGATCAGCGTGCGCCGGATGATGCAGGAAGACGCCCTGAAGGACTTCATCGGCGGCGACAACAAGATGGCCGAATGGGTGGTGCGTCAGCACGGCATCCCGCAGGCGATCTTCGTCGACGACGGCTACATGAACCTGAAAGAGCTGGCGCAGAAACTGCCCAAGCAGTACTTCAGCGAAACATCGCCGGGCGTCTATCTGGCCAAGCTGCCGATCGTGGTCGGCCGCAAAGGCATCCTCGAAATCGACGGCCAGACCCAGGAACTGCGCCTGTCCCAGGAAGCCGGTTCGTTCCTGGTCAACGACGGCCAGTTGTTCGTGCGTGACACCAAGGTCACCGGCTGGCGCGAGAAGGACAACGGCCCGGCGACCTTCCGTTCGCCGAAGGAATTCCGCCCGTTCCTGCTGGCCTGGGGTGGCACCGAGACCTACATCGTCAACAGCAAGATGGCCAGTTTCGGCTACGCCAACAGTAAGTCCTACGGTGTGAGTATTTCCCAGTACACGCCGAACATGGCCAAGGTGCTCAAGCGTCCCGAGCCGACCGGCTGGATCGTCGGTTCCGAGTTCTCGGACATGTGGTACGGCTTCTACTGCTACGAGACCCGCGACTTCGTGGTCAAGGGCAACACCTACAAGGACAACATCGTCTACGGCATCGACCCGCACGACCGTTCCCACGGTCTGATCATTGCCGAGAACACGGTGTACGGCACGAAGAAGAAGCACGGGATCATCATTTCCCGTGAGGTCAACGACAGCTTCATCTTCAACAACAAAAGCTACGACAACCACCTCTCGGGCCTGGTGATCGACCGTAACAGCGTGAACAACCTGATCGCCTACAACGAGATCTACAAGAACCACACCGACGGCATCACGCTCTACGAGTCCGCCGACAACCTGCTGTGGGGCAACAAGGTCATCAGCAACAAACGCCACGGCATCCGCATTCGTAACAGCGTGAACATCCGCCTCTACGAAAACGTCGCCATGGCCAACGGCCTGACCGGCGTCTACGGGCACATCAAGGACCTGACCGACACCGACCGTGACATCGAGCTCGACCCGTTCGACGCCCAGGTCTCGCTGATCGTGGTCGGCGGTGAACTGGCGGCCAACGGCAGCGGTCCGCTGTCGATCGATTCGCCGTTGAGTGTCGAGCTGTATCGCGTGTCGATGTTGGCGCCGACCAAATCCAGCGGCATCAGCTTCAACGGCATCCTCGGCGAGCGCCAGGATGAAATTCTCGACCTGCTGGTGCGCCAGCAGAAAGCCGTGCTGATCGACCCTGTCGAACGCCAGACCGAATTGCAGGACTGAGGATAATTTTATGCACCCACACCTGATCAAATTACTCAGCCTGTCGGCCCTGACCGTGGGCATTCTGGCGGCCGGCAACGGCGCCCGCGCAGATGAAGTCCAGCCGCCTGAATTCACGGCCGAACCTTGCTGCAGCCTGTGCCCGGCCGCCCACGATGCGAAGAACTACACCACCCGCTACCAGCAGAACTTCACCACCCTGGTGCAGGCGCAGGGCGACTGGCTGTTCCGGACCCAGGAAGATTTGCGCACCGAGTTCAACACCACCCCGGCCGGCTACAAACGCCTGCAACAGCTGCACGACGCGTTCAAGGCCAAAGGCGTCGAACTGGTGATCGTCTACCAGCCGACCCGAGGTCTGGTGAACCGCAACAAGCTCAACCCGGCAGAAAAAGCCGCGTTCGATTACGAAAAAGCGCTGGGCAACTACAAGACCATGCTCGGCCGTTTCGCGAAGATGGGTTACGTGGTGCCGGACCTGTCGCCACTGACCAACGAATCGCTGCCGGACACCCTGCCGGCCCACGATTTCTATTTCCGCGGCGACCAGCACTGGACGCCATACGGTGCCCAGCGCACGGCAAAAATCGTCGCCGAGAAGGTCAAGCAGATCCCGGCCTTCGCCGACATTCCCAAGCGTGAGTTCGAAACCAAACGCTCCGGACGCATGGGCAAGACCGGCACCCTGCACAACATGGCCGGACAACTGTGCGGCACCAGTTACGCAATCCAGTACATGGATCAGTTCACCACCGAGCCGAAAGGCGAAGCCGGTGACGGCGACCTGTTCGGTGATTCCGGCAACCCACAAATCACCCTCGTGGGTACTTCGCACAGCGGCAAGAACTACAACTTCGCAGGCTTCCTCGAAGAAGCCATCGGCGCCGACATCCTCAACGTCGCCTTCCCCGGCGGTGGCCTGGAAGGTTCGATGCTGCAGTACCTGGGCAGCGACGAATTCCAGAAATCTCCGCCGAAAATCCTCATCTGGGAATTCTCGCCGCTGTACCGCCTCGACCAGGAAACCATCTATCGCCAGATGATGGCGCTGCTCGACAACGGCTGCGAAGGCAAAGAGGCACAGATGTCCGCGAGCACCACGCTCAAGCCGGGCGGCAAACAAGAACTGCTGGTCAACAGCAAGAACCTGAACCTGCAGAACAGCAGCCATCAGGTCGACATCCGCTTCGCCGACACCTCGGTGAAAACCTTGCAAGCCACCCTCTGGTACATGAACGGTCGCCACGAGGACATCAAGATCGAGAAACCGGAAACCTCCGACACCGACGGTCGTTTCGCCTTTGAGCTGCGCACGGACGAAGACTGGGCCTCGCAAAACCTGCTCGCGGTCGAAGTCCAGGGCCCGGAAGCGGGCACCGCGCCACAGAAAGTCGAAGCGAAAATCTGCAAACGCAACGTATTCCCGGGCGCTGGGCAACAAACCGCTCAGGTCGGGCAATGAGGTCTGCTATGCGAAATCCGAAACTGAAAACTCTGTTGGCGCCAACGCTGCTCGGACTGGCGATCTTCGCCGGCACCGCGCAGGCCGCCGCGCCGCTGCGTCCTCCTCAGGGCTACTTTGCGCCTGTGGATAAATTCAAGACCGGCGACAAGAGCGAAGGCTGCGACGCGATGCCGACGCCGTACACCGGACCGCTGCAATTTCGCAGCAAATACGAAGGCTCGGACAAGGCCCGCGCGACACTGAACGTGCAGTCGGAGAAAGCCTTCCGCGACACCACCAAAGACATCACCACCCTTGAGCGCGGCACCGCCAAGCGTGTCATGCAGTTCATGCGCGACGGTCGCCCGGAACAGCTCGACTGCACACTGAACTGGCTGGTTAATTGGGCCCGGGCGGATGCATTGATGTCCAAAGACTTCAACCACACCGGCAAGTCGATGCGCAAATGGGCGCTGGGCAGCATGGCCTCGTCGTACATTCGCCTGAAGTTCTCCGACTCCCATCCGCTGGCCCAGCACCAGCAGGAAGCGCAGTTGATCGAGGCCTGGTTCAGCAAATTGGCCGATCAGGTGGTCAGCGACTGGGACAACCTGCCGCTGGAAAAAACCAACAACCACTCGTACTGGGCCGCCTGGTCGGTGATGGCGACATCGGTCGCGACCAACCGCCGCGACCTGTTCGATTGGGCAGTCAAGGAATACAAGGTCGGCGTCAACCAGGTCGATGCCGACGGCTACCTGCCCAACGAACTCAAGCGCCAGCAACGCGCCCTCGCCTATCACAACTACGCCCTGCCGCCGCTGGCGATGATCGCCAGTTTTGCGCAGGTCAACGGTGTGGATCTGCGTCAGGAAAACAACGGCGCGCTGAAACGTCTGGGTGATCGGGTGCTGGCCGGGGTGAAAGACCCGGATCAGTTCGAGAAGAAGAACGGCAAAGAGCAGGACATGACCGACCTGAAACAGGACATGAAATTCGCCTGGCTCGAGCCGTTTTGCACGCTCTACACCTGTTCGCCGGATGTGCTGGAGAAGAAGCACGGGATGCAGCCGTTCAAGACCTTCCGCCTCGGTGGCGACCTGACCAAGGTCTACGACCCGTCCCATGAAAAGGGCAACAAGGGTTCCTGAGGACACTGATAAACCCTGTGGGAGCGAGCTTGCTCGCGAAGAGGATCCGACATTCAAAAATGATGTCGTCTGGCACACCGCTTTCGCGAGCAAGCTCGCTCCCACAGGTTAAGTGTCAGGTTTGAGATGTGTGAGTTAGCTCTCCAGTTTTCAGCGGGGGGTTTGGGGGGGCTTTGGCCCTTGACTGTTGGTTCAAACATGGAGAGATCGGGATGGTATTTTCATCCAACGTGTTCCTGTTTCTGTTCTTGCCGATCTTTCTCGGCTTGTACTACCTGAGCGGGCAACGCTATCGCAACCTGCTGCTGCTGATTGCCAGCTACGTGTTCTACGCGTGGTGGCGGGTGGACTTCCTGGCGCTGTTCGCCGGCGTCACCCTGTGGAACTACTGGATCGGCCTGAGAGTCGGCGCCGCCGGCGTGCGCACCAAATCGGCCCAGCGCTGGCTGCTGCTCGGCGTGGCGGTGGACCTGTGCATCCTCGGCTACTTCAAGTACGCCAACTTCGGCGTCGAAAGCATCAACGCGATGATGACGTCGGTCGGTCTCGAGCCGTTCATCCTGACCCACGTGCTGCTGCCGATCGGTATCTCGTTCTACATCTTCGAGTCGATCAGCTACATCATCGACGTCTACCGTGGCGACACCCCGGCCACCCGCAACCTGATCGACTTCGCAGCGTTCGTGGCGATCTTCCCGCACCTGATCGCCGGTCCCGTGCTGCGTTTCCGTGACCTGGCCGACCAGTTCAACAACCGCACCCACACCCTCGACAAATTCTCCGAGGGCTGCACACGGTTCATGCAGGGCTTCATCAAAAAGGTCTTCATCGCCGACACCCTCGCCGTGGTCGCCGACCACTGCTTCGCCCTGCAAAACCCGACCACGGGGGATGCCTGGCTTGGCGCACTGGCCTACACCGCGCAGCTGTACTTCGACTTCTCCGGTTACAGCGACATGGCCATCGGCCTGGGCTTGATGATGGGTTTCCGCTTCATGGAAAACTTCAAGCAGCCGTACATCAGCCAGTCGATCACCGAGTTCTGGCGCCGCTGGCACATCAGCCTGTCGACCTGGCTGCGTGACTACCTCTACATCACCCTCGGCGGCAACCGCAAAGGCACGCTGATGACCTATCGCAACCTGTTCCTGACCATGCTGCTCGGTGGTCTGTGGCACGGTGCGAACATCACCTACATCGTCTGGGGTGCCTGGCACGGCATGTGGCTGGCGATCGAAAAAATGCTCGGTCTCAACACTTCGCCGCGCAGCCTCAACCCGATCCGCTGGGCGCTGACCTTCCTGCTGGTGGTCATGGGCTGGGTGATCTTCCGCGCCGAGAACCTGCACGTTGCCGGCCGCATGTACGGCGCGATGTTCAGCTTCGGCGACTGGTCGCTGTCGGAACTCAATCAGGCCAGCCTGACCGGCCTGCAAGTGGCGACTCTGGTGGTGGCCTACGTGACCCTGGCGTTCTTCGGCCTGCGTGATCTGTACACCAACCAGCCGCCGGTCAAGAGCAAACCTGAGGTCAACGTCGAGGCCAACGGCCCTGCCACGGCGACTCCAGGCCTGATCAAAGCGGCTCCGGGCGAAAATCCGGCGAGCATCCATGAGCCTGGCTACACCGTCGGCGTCGACGCCCAGGTGCAACCGGCGTACTGGACGGCGGACTGGTCGCGCTACGTGATGCGCGGGCTGATCCTGCTGCTGTTCATCGCCTCGATTCTCAAACTCTCGGCGCAAAGCTTCTCGCCGTTCCTTTACTTCCAGTTCTGAGGGATCTGACATGACCCGCTCATTACGCATCTTCTACATCGCGCTGTTTCTGCTGACCCTGCTGGTGCTCGGTCTGTGGTCGGTGCGCAGCTTCTTCGGCTTCAGCACCAACGCCGACGCGACGGTGCTCAACGGCCGCTGGACCAAAGCCGTGGAAACCCACTACGACGATGAATTCCCGATCAAGCGCCTGGGCACCAACCTCTGGGCCGCGCTGGATTTCAAACTGTTCAACGAAGGTCGTCCGGGCGTGGTGCTCGGTCGCGATCAGTGGTTGTACAGCGATGAGGAATTCAACCCGATCGTCAACGAAGAGCTGAACCTGCAAGGCAACTATGCGCTGGTCGAAGGCGTGCGCCAGACCCTGAAAGAGAAAGGCGTGAAACTGGTGATGGCGATCGTGCCGGCCAAGGTTCGCCTGTACCCGGAACACCTGGGTGAAGTGAAACCGGCGAGTATTCACGCCAACCTTTATCAGGACTTCCACGCCCGCGTCGCGGCCGACAAGATCCTCGCCCCCGACCTGCTCGGCCCGCTCCAAGCGGCCAAGCAGAACGGTCAGCAAGTGTTCCTGCGCACCGACACCCACTGGACCCCGGAAGGCGCGGAAATCGCCGCCAACACCCTGGCCAAAACCATCGCTGACAAGTTCCCGCTCAGCGGCGAGCCGCAGCGCTTCGTCACCACCCCGGCGGAAAAGGTCACGCACAAGGGCGATCTGCGTCTGTTCCTGCCGCTGGATCCACTGTTCGAAAACCTGATGCCGGCCAAAGAGCCGCTGCAAAAGCGCAACACTGTGGCCGCCCAACAACCTGCCGGTGACGACGCCCTGTTCGCCAACAGTGAAGTGCCGGTGGCACTGATCGGTACCAGCTACAGCGCCAACCCCAACTGGAATTTCGTCGGTGCGCTCAAGCAAGCGCTGCACAGCGACGTCGTCAACTACGCCGAGGACGGCCACGGCCCGATCCTGCCGATGCTCAGCTACCTGAAAAGCGATGACTTCAAGAACAGCCCGCCACAGGTGCTGATCTGGGAGTTTCCTGAACGATATCTGCCTGTGAACAACGAAATCGGCGACGCCGACCCGCAGTGGGTCGCAGAGCTTAAACAAGCCGGCGCGCGCCAACAAAACGTAGCTGTAAACACTAAATCCGAGACGCCCGATCGGGCGCAAAACTGAAAGAGAGGTACACCATGACTTTCACTACAACTCCTCGTCGTCTCGCTAAACGCATTGCTCTGGTCGCCGGCCTGAGTGTGTTGTCGGTCCAGGCCTTTGCCGGTGGCGACGCTGCGCTGTACGGTCCGACTGCACCGAAAGGCTCGACCTTCGTCCGTGTCTACAACGCCAGCAATGCTGAAGTCAGCGCCACTGTCGGCAGCACCAATCTGAGCGACGTCGCGCCGCTGGCCAGCAGCGACTTCAGCTTCATGCCGGGCGGCGACTACAGCGCCAAGGTCGGCAGCCAGACCCTGCCGGTGAAACTCGCCGGTGATCACTACTACACCCTGGTCAACAACGCCTCCGGCGCGCCGCAACTGATCGAAGAACCACCGTTCAAGAACAAGCAGAAATCCCTGGTGCGCGTGCAGAACCTCAGCGACAAGTCGCTGACCCTGAAGACCGCCGACGGCAAGACCGAAGTTGTGCCGAACGTGGCCGCCAAGGGCCGTGGCGAACGTGAAATCAACCCGGTGAAAGTCAGCCTGGCGCTGTACGAGGGCGACAAGAAAGTCGGCGACGTGAAACCGGTCGCCCTGGAGCGTGGTGAGGCAGCGGTGCTGTACGTCACCGGCAACGGCAGCAACCTGTCGCCAGTCTGGGTGAAACGCCCGGTGTCGACCCGCTAACCATTTCCCGACCTGACGCATATCCCCTGTGGGAGCGAGCTTGCTCGCGAAAGCGGTCTGACATTCAACAGATGTGTCGACTGATACGCCGCCTTCGCGAGCAAGCTCGCTCCCACAATGAATCGGGTTGTCAGTTCGGGTACGCAACAAAAACAAGAGTGAAACGACACAGGTTCGTGGCTCTAACCCAATCGATTTTATGGAGTAAAAAATATGATTCCGGTGATCTTGTCAGGTGGTAGCGGTTCACGTCTTTGGCCGCTTTCGCGCAAGCAGTTTCCCAAGCAGTTCCTCGCCCTGACCGGCGAACACACGCTGTTCCAGCAAACCCTCGAGCGCCTGGTGTTCGAAGGCATGGACACCCCGATCGTGGTCTGCAACAAGGATCACCGCTTCATCGTCAACGAGCAGTTGGCCAACCGCAATCTGGAATGCCAACGCATCCTGATGGAACCGTTTGGTCGCAACACCGCGCCGGCCGTGGCGCTGACCGCGATGATGCTGGTCAATGAAGGTCGCGACGAACTGATGCTGGTGCTGCCGGCCGACCACGTCCTCGAAGACCAGAAAGCCCTGCAACGCGCCCTCGCCCTGGCCACCGTCGCTGCAGAAAACGGTGAAATGGTGCTGTTCGGCGTGCCGGCCACCAAACCGGAAACCGGCTACGGCTACATCAAGTCCACCGGCGATTCGCTGCTGCCGGAAGGCGTCAGCCGCGTCTCGCACTTCGTGGAAAAACCCGACGTCAAACGCGCCACCGAATACGTCGAGTCCGGTGGTTACTACTGGAACAGCGGCATGTTCCTGTTCCGCGCCAGCCGCTTCCTCGAAGAGCTGAAAAAGCACGATCCGGACATCTACGACACCTGCCTGCTGACCCTAGAACGCAGTGCTCAGGACCCGGACACCATCACTTTCGATGAAGCCACTTTCGCCTGCTGCCCGGACAACTCCATCGACTACTCCGTGATGGAAAAAACCCAGCGCGCCTGCGTGGTGCCGCTGACTGCCGGCTGGAGCGATGTCGGCTGCTGGTCGTCGCTATGGGAAGTCAACGAGAAGGACGCCAACGGCAACGTCAGCAAGGGCGATGTGGTGATCCAGGACAGCAAGAACTGCATGATCCACGGCAACGGCAAACTGGTGTCGGTGATCGGTCTGGAAAACATCGTGGTGGTCGAAACCAAGGACGCCATGATGATCGCCCACAAGGACAAGGTCCAGGGCGTCAAGCAGATGGTCAACACCCTCAACGAGCAGGGCCGCAGCGAAACCCAGAACCACTGCGAGGTCTATCGTCCGTGGGGTTCCTACGACTCGGTGGACATGGGCGGTCGCTTCCAGGTCAAGCACATCTCGGTCAAGCCGGGCGCGTGCCTGTCGCTGCAGATGCACCACCACCGTGCCGAACACTGGATCGTGGTCAGCGGCACCGCCGAAGTGACCTGCGACGAGAACGTGTTCCTGCTGACCGAAAACCAGTCGACCTACATCCCGATCGCGTCGGTGCATCGCCTGCGCAACCCGGGCAAGATCCCGCTGGAAATCATCGAAGTGCAGTCCGGTTCGTACCTGGGTGAAGACGATATCGAGCGCTTCGAAGATATCTACGGTCGCTCCACCCCGATCGAACGCGGCGTGTCGGTGAAAACCATCGCGCAGTGATCGCTCCGTAACAGGAAGCCCCCGTCCAGCCCGCTGCGTCCCCTATCCGCAACGGGTTGGGCGGGGGCTTTTTTTTTCGCCAACCTCGTCCAGGCTTAGGTAGGATGAACCTTCCCTGCCCACGAGGTTTCGCGACATGTTCATCGGCGTCTTGCTGGTCATCACCTGGCTGATCCTGCTGTTGCGTTATCCGGCCAAAGCCTTGCCGGTGTCCATGGCCGCCGCCGTGGGCCTCGGGTTGGTGGCGATGTGGGTGGTGTGGCTGGACAACCGTGAGATCAAGCAACTGGCGCGGCTTGAACTGCGCATCGTCTATGCCCCCGAACATTGCCCCGCCGACCGCCCGCTGTTGCTCAAGTTGAACAATGGCAACGACGTGCCGCTGACCGAACTGCGCTGGCGCATTGCCGCGTACGCGCCGGGCGATACGGTGAACCTGGCCGACAATCAATACGCCGCCCCACGCTATCGCGGCCCCGGCGAATTGCAGGCCGGTGGCAACTGGGAAGACTGTTTGCCGATGCCGCCGCTGCGTCCCGGTTATCGCCCGCAAACCCTGGAGTTTCGCGCCGAGCGATTGCAGGGTAGTTTCTCCGACTGATCCCCTCTCCCACTGTTTTGCACAAGGAATGCGCCATGCCCGTTGCGTTGATTACCGGTTGTTCCAGCGGCATCGGCCGCGCCCTCGCCGAGGCCTTCAAAAGCGCCGGCTACGAGGTCTGGGCCAGTGCGCGCAAGACCGAAGATGTCGCGGCTCTCAGTGCCGCCGGGTTCACAGCGGTGCAGCTCGACGTCAATGACAACGCAGCGCTGGAACAACTTGCCGAACGAATCAACCAGCAACACGGCGGCCTCGATGTGCTGATCAACAACGCCGGCTACGGCGCCATGGGCCCATTGCTCGATGGCGGTGTGACGGCCATGCAGCGCCAGTTCGAAACCAATGTGTTTTCGATTGTCGGCGTGACCCGTGCGCTGTTCCCGGTACTGCGCCGGGCCAAAGGCCTGGTGGTGAATATCGGCAGTGTTTCCGGGGTGCTGGTCACGCCATTTGCCGGCGCCTATTGCGCGTCGAAAGCGGCGGTGCATGCACTGAGCGATGCGTTGCGCATGGAACTGGCGCCGTTCGGGATTCGCGTGATGGAAGTGCAGCCGGGGGCGATTGCATCCAGCTTCGCCAAAAATGCCGGGCACGAGGCCGAACAACTGATCAACGAACAATCGCCGTGGTTTCCGTTGCGCGAAGGCATTCGGGCGCGGGCCAAGGCCTCGCAAGACAAACCAACGCCGGCCAGCGAATTTGCCGCCGAGTTGCTCAAGGCTGTGCAGCAGAGCAAACCGCCACGGCTGATCCGCATCGGCAATGGCAGCCGGGCGTTGCCGTTGCTGGCGACGTTGTTGCCAAAAGGTTTGCTGGAGTCGACGTTGATGAAGCGCTTCGGGTTGCGGGGGCAGCTTTGAAATACAGGACGTGACGCTTTGCGGTCTGTCAGTTATCCACAGCGCCCTGCTTCACCACCACGGTGCAGGTAATCCCTGCCGCCAGCAGCACACCTTCCGGCACTTCATCGATGTGAATCCGCACCGGCACCCGTTGCGCCAGACGCACCCAGTTGAAGGTCGGGTTCACATCGGCGATCAGCTCGCGGCTTTCCGGGTTGTCGCGGTCGTAGATGCCGCGAGAAATGCTCTCCACGTGGCCCTTGAGGACTTCTCCGCTCATCAGTTGCATGTCGGCTTTGTCGCCGACCCGCACGTGAGGCAGTTTGGTTTCTTCGAAGAAGCCGTAGACCCAGAACGAGTTCATGTCGACCACGGCCATTTTCGCCTCGCCGATGCGCGCGTAGTCACCGCGATGGACGTTGAGGTTGGTCACGTAGCCGTCCACCGCCGCGCGCACTTCGGTGCGTTTCAGATTGAGTTCGGCGGCTTCCAGCTGCGCCTGGGCCTGTTGGTAATCGGCCAGTGCGGAGTCTGCGATGTTGCTGGCGTCGTCGCGGTTTTCCTTGGAGATCACCAGGTTGTCCAGGTCGGCGCGGCGATGGGCGTTGACCTTGCGCATCTCCCACGTGGCCTTGCGCGAAGCGACCAGCGACTGCGCCTGCTTCACCGCCAGGCGATAGTGCTCGGGATCGATCTGCATCAGCAGATCACCTTTCTTCACCAACTGGTTGTCGCGCACCGGCACGTCGACCACTTCACCGGTGACGTCGGCGGCGACGTTGATGATGTCGGCGCGGACCCGACCGTCGCGGGTCCACGGGGTGTTCATGTAGTGCTCCCACAACGTGCGGCCGATCCACAACGCCAGGGCCAGCACCAGCAGGGTCGCGAGCAGGCTGAAAAACTTTTTCATCGTGACAATTCTCAGACTCAACGGTAGACAGTCAGCGCCATCGCGCCGAACAGACAGGAAAACAGGCTCAGGCGCAGCAGCGCCGGGTGCCAGAAGAAGCGGTACAGATCGAACCCGGACAAGAACCGGTCCAGCGCCCAGGCCAGTGCCGCGGCGATGAAAAACATCAGGGTCATGGTCGGCATGTACACGCCGTGGAAGGCGATTTCACGAGGCATGGGCAAGTCCTTCGGGCTTGGCGATGGCATAGGCAGCGAGTGGCGATTGCGGGTCGAGCAACGAGGTGCGGATGAAGTGCAGGTAGCTTTTCACCCGCCGCAGGGCCGAGGTATCGAAGTGCGGCGCGAACGGTTCATCAGTGGCGGCGACCCGGCTGATCGCGTGATCGACCGCCACCAGCGCACGTTCCAGATTGCTCGAGTTCGGTTGCAGGAACAGGCGCACCAGCGAGCGCCCCATGACCCGGATTGCCTGGCGCCATGGCTGCGATTCGGCATAGGCCGGATGCACCGGCAGGATCGCCTGTTCCTTGCGCAGCTCGATGATCGCGTGGCCGACTTCCAGTACCACGAACATCCAGCGCAAGAGGTTTTTCTGCACCAGCGGCTGACCGGCCGCCAGTCCGTAAGCCTGATGCATCAAGTCGCGGGTACGGCTTTCGAAACTCGACGCCAGACCCTTGAGTTTGCCGCTGATCGCGTACACCACTTGCCCGCGTAAATCCTGTTCCAGACGCTGCCACAGCCAGCGGCTGTTCGGCGGCAGAATGATCGCCCCCGCCGCCGCGCAGACCAGCATGCCCATGACCATGGCGATGTAGTCGTTGATGAAGGTGTAGGGGTTGTAGATGGTCAGGTTGTCCGGCACCGAACCGGTGCTGAAAAAGATCAGCAAGCCAAGACCGACACCGGCGTATTGCGGCCGCGAAGTGAGGAACGAGCCGAGCACGATCACCGGCGCAAGCATCACGCACAGCAGCGGGAAACCATCGATCCACGGGAAGATGAAAAACATTTCGACGAAGCCGATCAGCGCCCCCAGAAACGTGCCGCACGCCATTTGAAACGCCATGCGTTTCGGGTTCGGTGTCGCCGCCGACAGGCCCACGGTGGCGGCAGCGATCAGGGTCATGGTCGCGCCGCTCGGCCACGCGGTGGCAACCCAGTAACTGCCGAGCACGACCAGGATGAACGCAGCACGAATCCCCGAAGCCGCTGCCGCCCACCAACTGGTTTGCGGGGTGAACGGCTCGTCCCAGCGCTCGCGTTCGTGGCTGTGGTCGGCCAGCGAGGCGTGGGTCTGTGCATAACTGTGCAGGTCATCGACGAAGCGATAGAGCAGCTCGTACGCGGTGTGGAAATCCAGTTGCTCGGCGTCGCTCGGTTCGCTCTCCTGAAAGATCGCCCGCAGGCTGCGCACCCGCGCCGGCAAGCCTTCCTTGTACGCCGCGAGCGCGAGCGCCAGACGCGCCGCGTCCGGGCTGGTCAGGGCGCGGCCGCTGAACCCGTCGAGCACTTCGGCCAGATCCTGCAGGCCCGGTTTGATCGCCGCCACGACATGCGCTTCGTCATTGACGCGCAGACGCTCGAGCAACTGATGCAAGGCGTTGAACCGGGTGGTGATGCCCATGAACTCGCTGTTCAGGCGACTGAGACGACCGTTGCGCCGACGCATGTGCGGGTCTTCGAACACGGTCACGCTGCGCAGCCCTTCCAGCCCCACCGCTTCGGCGATGAAGCGCACGTTGCTGGCCTCGAACGACTCCGGCTTGCTGCGCCCGCGCAAGCCGTCGGTGACGAACAGGGCGAACACGCCGAAGCGCTGATACAAAGCGTTGCGCATCGCCGCGCTGGCGGTTTGCGGCAGGATCGCGGCGCTGACCAGCGTCGAGCAGAGAATCCCCAGTGAAATCTCCAGCACCCGCCACACCGCCGCCATGAACGCGCCATCGGGATGGGCGAGCGCCGGCAGGCCGACCATCGCCGCCGTATACCCGGCCAACACAAAACCGTAGGCGCGGAAGTTGCGGCAACGGGCGGCGCCGGCCGAGCAGATGCCGACCCAGATCGCCAGCGAACCGAGGAACAATTCAGTGTTCTGGGCGAACAGGGAAATCAGCGTGACCATCATCGCCGACCCGGCCAGGGTGCCGAGGAAGCGATAGAAACTCTTGGCGAACACCTGGCCGCTCTGCGGCTGCATGACGATGAACACCGTGATCATCGCCGTGCGCGGTTGCGGCAGTTCCAGGCGCATCGCCAGCCACAGGGTCAGGAATGCGGCGATCAACACCTTGAAGATGTAGACCCAGGTCACGCCGTCGCTGCGTGCCCATTCGAAGAAACCCCGGCGCCATTCCAGGGAGTAGAGCCAGCGCAAGGGTGCGGGCAAGGGAGTCATTCAATTATGCTCAATGAGTTTCAGGTCGGACCCATACCCTGTGGGAGCGAGCTCGCTCGCGAATGCGGTGTATCAGCCGACATGTGTGCTGGCTGACACTTCCGCTTCGCGAGCAAGCTCGCTCCCACAGATTGTGTTTTCAACGCAGGAGAACCGGGGTTTTCGGGGCGGCGGTCTGTTCGGTGGTCGGCACGTCTTTACCCGCGCCAAGTCCGCCGCCCAATGCCGTCACCAGTTCCGCATGGGCACTCAAACGCGCCGCCTGCACCTGCTGCTGAACCTGTTGCTGTTTGAACAGCAGGGTCTGGGCGTTGAGCACGTTGAGGTAATCGGTGAGGCCGCGCTGGTAGGCGATCATCGCGATGTCGTAAGTCTTCTGCGCGGTGGCCACGGATTCGGCGGCGAACGTCTGCTGCTTGTCCATCGACTCGCGGCGGATCAACTGGTCGGAGATGTTCTTCAGCGCATTGACCAGGGTCTGGTTGTAATGCGCCACGGCGATGTCATAACCCGCCGAGGCTTCACCCAATTCGGCGCGCAGTCGCCCGCCGTCGAAGATCGGCAGCGAGATCGCCGGCCCGACGCTGTAGTTGAGCTTCTTGCCGGTCAGAAACTCCAGCGCCCCGCCGCCGGTGGCCATGTAGCCGAGGCTGCCGACCAGATCGACGTTGGGATAAAACCCGGCATGCGCCACATCGATCCCGCGCGCCTGCGCCGCCACTTGCCAGCGACTGGCAACCACGTCCGGGCGCTGGCCGAGCAGTTCGGCGGGCAATGCCGACGGCAGTTTCAGCGCCGCGCCGAGGGACAGGGTCGGACGCTGCAACTGCGCGCCGGCGCCCGGCCCTTTACCGGCCAGTGCCGCAATCTGGTTGCGGCTCAGGGCGATTTCTTCATCCAGCGCATCCAGTTGCCGATGGGTTTCCGGCAGCGGGGTTTCAGCCTGACTGACTTCGAAGTGCGTACCGATCCCGCCGTTCAGGCGTTTCTGCGCCAAATCGAGAATCTGCTGTTGCTGCTTGAGCGTCGCCGCGACGATGTCGCGCTGGGCGTAATGCAGCGACAGCTCGATGTAGGCGCGCACGATGTTGTTCTGCAATTCGAGTTGCGCCTGCCGCGCCTCGGCAGCGCTCATGTGCGCCAGATCGACGGCCCGCTCGGTGCTGTTGCTTTCACGGCCCCAGAGGTCGAGGGCGTAACTGAAACCCAGCGCGGCGTTGTTGTCCCAAGTCGTGGTATTGGCCAGCTCACCGGGGCCATAGAACTGGTCGGTCGGCCAGTTGTGACGTTTGAGGGTAGATTCGCCATTGATCTGCAACGACTCGGCGGCTTCGGCGACACCGGCCATGGACCGGGCCTGACGCACTCGCGCAGCGGCCATGGCCAGGGTCGGGCTGCCTTGCACGGCCAGGTCGATCCAGCGGTTGAGTTGCGGGTCGCCGTAGGCTTGCCACCATTGGGCGGTGGGCCAGTTTGCGTCACGGGCGGCGTGGGCGATGGCCTCGTCGGTGGCCAGTTCATTGGCCTCCAGAGCCTTGCCCTGCGGGGCAATCCCTCCGGTTCCGATGCAGCCGCCAAGACCTAACGAAAAAGCCAGAACACTGAGCGGCAAAAGCGCTCTGTTGATGCGACGCGGCACTGCTGCGAATTCCTGAGGTGGGAGATGTTTCGAGGTGGGCGCAATTCTAGGGGGCGCCCTGAACGGCGATAAGCTGGGTTTTCTGCGAATCTTTGTTACGGTTAACGAGATAATCCCTTGGTCGGGGGTCTCAGCCCCTGAAACTTCGTGTCACAATTTGCCATCTCCCTTGAGAGCACCCCATGGACACATTGCAAAACATGCGCGCCTTCAGTTGCGTGGCCGAAGCGGGCAGCTTCACCGCCGCCGCCGTGCAACTCGACACCACCACCGCCAACGTCTCGCGCGCGGTCTCCAACCTTGAGGCCCACCTGCAAACCCGCCTGCTGAACCGCACGACGCGGCGCATCGCACTCACCGAAGCCGGCAAGCGCTACCTGCTGCGCTGCGAGCAGATCCTGGCCTACGTCGAAGAGGCCGAAGCCGAAGCCAGCGAAGCCCACGCGCGCCCGGCCGGTCAGTTGAAAGTGCACACCATGACCGGCATCGGCCAGCACTTCGTGATCGACGCCATCGCCCGCTACCGCAAGACCCACCCGGACGTGACCTTCGACCTGACCATGGCCAACCGCGTGCCGGACCTGCTCGACGAAGGCTACGACGTGTCCATCGTCCTCGCTCGCGAGCTGCCGGACTCAGGCTTCGTCTCGCAACGCCTGGGCATCACCTACAGCATCGTCTGCGCCTCCCCGGCCTATGTGAAAGCCAACGGCTGCGCACAAAAACCCAGCGACCTGCTGAACCACGCCTGCCTGCGCCTGGTGAGCCCGGTGATCCCCCTGGAAAAATGGGCCTTCGACGGCCCGGACGGCCAGGAAATGGTCACCATCAACAGCTCGCCGTTCCTGGTCAACTCCGCCGACGCGATGAAAACCGCGATCACCAGCGGGATGGGGGTCGGCGTGTTACCTGTGTACGCCGCCATTGAAGGCCTGCGCAATGGCTCGTTGGTACGGGTCATGCCCAACTACCGCTCGCAGGAACTGAACCTGTATGCGATCTACCCGTCGCGGCAGTATCTGGATGCGAAGATCAAGACCTGGGTCGAGTACCTGCGTGGCTCGTTGCCGGAGATATTGGCGGGGCATCAGGCGGAACTGGCGGCTTATGAAATGAGTGGAAGTCTGGCGGGGGCTCGGGTGGCGAATTGACTTGGCCGTCCTACAGACGGGCTGGTTTTTGGCGGATGTTTCCGACAAGTCGTGTCGGTTGTCCCTCGGAAACGAGGTGGATAGGCTTTTGGGGTCGCTGACGCATCGGCGGCCGGGTCTGGAAAACCCGAAGTTCAGGATCACAGCCCATGACATAATGCGGCGTTTTTTCGCGACGTTATGGTAGCTGTACGTGGGAGACCTCCGGGTCTGCCGGGTTTGATCCTTTCCGGTTTTTCCAGTCCGCGTACAGCTGCCACCTCTTTCGCCTGGAAAACGAAGAATGGCAGCTCCTCCAAGACTTAAGGATCTATGCCATGAAAAAACTTACTCCGAATCCCCCTGAAACCAACGACACCTCGCCCTACGAGTCCGCCGATTCAAAAAAACTCCACGAGGCTGCCGAACGCGCCCTCGACCATCACCTCAACCCCTTCCCGAAAAAATGCTCCAGTCGCCGACCAAGCAAGATGTTCCAGGTCGCCCCGGACATGGACGACGAAAGCCTGCTGGCCCACGCCTGCGAATCCCTGGCCACCGCCAGTGCCATGGCCAGTGATGTAGCGGCTTTTTTCGACACACCGCAGCGGCACCGCATCCTGGGTATTCAGCAAGTAATCATGCTGGCGGAACTGGCGGTGAATCGGGTGCTGGACAACGTCGAAGTTCAGCGTTGCCCAACACACAGCTAAGCCGTTCCGACAAAACCGACCTGCCAGCGCCGACTGCATTCGCTGGCAGATCGATTGGGACGCAGAGCGTCCCGGGCTGCATTCCCACGCGGAGCGTGGGAACGATCAAAGCAAAAGCAGTCCGCTTTCTGCTTTCTGCTTTCTGCTTTCTGCTTTCTGCTTTCTGCTTTCTGCTTTCTGCTTTCTGCTTTCTGCTTTCTGCTTTCTGCTTTCTGCTTTCTGCTTCTGCTTTCTGCTTTCTGCTTTCTGCTTCTGCTTTCTGCTTTCTGCTTTCTGCTTCTGCTTCTGCTTTCTGCTTCTGCTTTCCGCTTCCCACCACTCAACACAATGAGCGTTAGCTCGAGTACCGCTCTTGACGTACCGGCCCCATCGGAAGGCTGAGTGTAGGGATTGATCCGGGGGTGGGAGCGAAGCGACCGTTTGGCGAAGCCAAACACATCGAGAGGAGGTGCAGCGAAGCAAACCGTAGGCGATGCCCCCGGATCAATCCCGGAACGAAGGAACACCGAGCCACAGCGAGGTGCCGAACGCAGGGGCCAAGCCTTTTTGGTTACTTTTGAGGCGTTTGTCAAAAGTGACCCGCCGTAAGGGCGGAACCATAATCCGCAACACCCGCAGAAACGGATATTCACCCAAAACCCCAAAAGTCTGGTCGGCCCAGAGGCCGCCAAGACAACCCAAAACAGAAATGTTAGCTTGCTTGGCAACCCAGAACAGCCGAGCCCAATGCCAATGAAAAAAACAGTCCTGGCCTTCAGCCGAATCACCCCACCCATGATCGAACGCCTGCAACAGGACTTCGACGTCATCGTCCCCAACCCGAAAAACGGCGACATCAACGCCCAGTTCAACGAAGCCCTGCCCCACGCCCACGGCCTGATCGGCGTCGGACGCAAACTCGGCAAGGCCCAACTGGAAAACGCCGCAAAACTCGAAGTGGTCTCCAGCGTCTCCGTCGGCTACGACAACTACGACCTCGCCTACTTCAACGAACGCGGGATCATGCTCACCAACACCCCGGACGTCCTCACCGAAAGCACCGCTGACCTGGCCTTCGCCCTGATCATGAGCAGCGCCCGCCGCGTCGCCGAACTGGACGCCTGGACCAAGGCCGGCCAATGGCAGGCCAGCGTCGGCGCATCGCTGTTCGGCTGCGACGTATACGGCAAGACTCTGGGCATCGTCGGCATGGGCAACATCGGCGCCGCCGTCGCCCGTCGCGGCCGCTTCGGCTTCAACATGCCGATTCTCTACAGCGGCAACAGCCGCAAGACCGGACTGGAACAGGAACTCGGCGCGCAGTTCCGCAGCCTTGACCAACTGCTGGCCGAAGCCGATTTCGTCTGCCTTGTCGTGCCACTGAGCGACAAAACCCGCCACTTGATCAGTCATCGCGAACTGGCGCTGATGAAGCCGGACGCGATTCTGGTGAACATCTCCCGCGGCCCCGTGGTCGACGAGCCGGCACTGATCGAAGCGTTGCAGAACAACCGCATTCGCGGCGCCGGCCTCGACGTCTACGAAAAAGAACCGCTGGCCGAATCGCCGCTGTTCCAGCTGAAAAACGCTGTCACCCTGCCGCACATCGGCTCGGCCACCAATGAAACCCGTGAAGCCATGGCCAACCGTGCGCTGG
Source organism: Pseudomonas sp. B15(2017) (assembly GCF_002113215.1). Lineage (NCBI taxonomy): Bacteria > Pseudomonadati > Pseudomonadota > Gammaproteobacteria > Pseudomonadales > Pseudomonadaceae > Pseudomonas > Pseudomonas sp. B15(2017). The sequence continues at coordinate 282,736 of NZ_NEJZ01000004.1, read as the reverse complement.
CCAATCTGCGCAGCGCCCTGCTCGGCGAACGGCCGCAGGATCTGGTTAATCCGCAAGTCTGGAAGGACTGATGACCCACGGGGCTGGAGTAAAAGTTTCCCGGCCCCGTCTGTTTTAAACCTGTTTCCCAAATGGCCTGAAGTTATTAACCCCCTTTAACTACACAACTTGAAAACGACTCCTCACCCAACTTCTTTATACTCGCTATAGAATCCCGAGAGTCATCTGCCAACGGACAGACACTACTCACGGAGAATCAATAATGACTTATCTTAAAACCTCCCAACTTATTCGAAGAAGTAAAGTTGCAATCGTTTTCATGGTAGGTATTCTGGGCGCCCTGATTGTTTTCAGCAACGCCACCGATTACAACTCAAACTACATTTACCTTGGTCATATCCTGAGCATGGATACGACAGGCAGCCATTTGATGTACCGGTCGATCAACTCGGAAATGATGCATCACCGGATCTACTGGATGATCATGACACTGGAGACCATATTTACTTCAGCCTGCCTGTTGGGAGGCTATCAACTTGCAAAGAATATAAATGCATCAGACGAGCAGTTTCATGAAGCCAAGAAATATGCCGTACTGGGATTTCTCGTGGCGCTGTTTATTTATTATTTTTGCCTGCAAGTCATTGGCATTGAATGGTTCGACATGGATCAATCAGAAGACTGGAATGCCATGAAGTGGGCACAAAGCATTGTCGACTTTCTGTTACCGGCACTGATCTTTCTTGTAATGAAAGTCGACAGTTGAACATTCAATATTCAATGTGCAGGTTTGGCGACCATGGCAATGTCGGGTTTGGGTTTGCGAAACACCAACACATTGCCCAACATCACCAGCACCAGACCCACCAATGCCGGCGCCGTCCATTGATAGCCTTCGGCAAAGGCCGAAACGTTCAGCGCCACCACCGGGAACAGCACGGTGCAATAAGCTGCGCGTTCCGGCCCCATGCGACCGACCAGCGTCAGGTACGCGGTGAAACCGATCACCGAACCGGGGATGACCAGGTACAGCAGAGCGCCGATGTAGCGCGACGTCCATTCCATCTCGAACGGAATGCCTTTGACCAGGCACCACACCGACAGCATCGCTGCACCGTAAGCCATGCCCCACGCATTGGTAGTCAGCGGCTTGAGACCGGCCTTCTGTTGCAGGCTCGACAACATGTTGCCGGCCGAAAAACACAAGGTGCCGCAGAGTGCCAGGCCAAGGCCGAGCAGGGTTTGCGGACTGGCGTGATGCCCGGCCAGTTCGGGCCAGAACAACAGGCCCAGACCACACAGCCCCAGCGCCCCGCCCATCAGTACATTGCGCGCGATACGCTGGCCGAAGAACACCCGCGCATTCAGCGCGTTCCATAAGGTCGCGGTGGAAAACACCACCGCCACCAGACCGCTGGGAATCCACTGACTGGCGGTCAGGAAACACATGAAGTTGACGCAGAACAGGCACAAGCCCTGCGCCACACAGATCAAATGCCCGCGCCGGTTCATCGGTTGCAGGCGACGGCTGAGCAGCAACAGCGCAAACAGCACCAGCGCGGCGAGACCGAAGCGATAGACGATCGACACCGGAATCGCCACCACGCCCAGTTGCCACTTCAGGGCGATCCAGGTGGTGCCCCAGATCAGCACGGTCAACAGATACAACGACAGGTTCATGGCAGACACTCCTTGATTGGCTTTCAGTGTCCGCCTGTGCCCTCGCCCCTCGCTTGCATAAACTTGCGCTTTTGTCGGTGCGCAGGCTGCCAGCGCGAAATCCAGGGAGTAGGATGCAAGGCGTTGAAGAGAACCGATCATGGCCGCCATCGATACCCTGCAAGTCTTTCAAGCGCTCAACAATTCGCCCAATGCACGCCTTGTGCACAGCGCCGAACTGGGTGACGGCTTGTCTGCAGCTTTGTGGACCAATCACCACGACGCCCAGGAATATGAAGCGCCAAGCCATCACACCCTCTCCTGCTACATCGCTGGCGGCACCGGTACCTTCCGCCGTGGCGAACCCGCTATCAAGGGTGGCCCGGACAAGTTGTGCATCCTGCCGGCCGACCATGAATCGGGTTGGGTCATCAACGGTGATATTCGTCTGGCCCACCTGTATTTCAGCGCCGAACAATTTGCCCTCGGTTGCGTGACGCTGCTGGACCGCGAGCCACGGGAAATGCAGTTGCGCGAACAGACTTTTCTGGAGGATCCGCAACAGGCCCGACGGTTTCGCCAGTTGCTGACGCTGAACTGGGACGAACCCGGCGAGCGTTTACTGACCAGTAGCCTGGCCCACGAATTGATCAGCCATACCTTGCTGAGTCAGGTCGGCGTACGTCAGGGCTTGCGCCTCAAGGGTGGGCTGGCGCCGCATCAACGCCGGCAACTGGCGGAATTCATCGACAGCCAATTGGCCGAGCCGATCAGCCTCGGGCAACTGGCGGGGTTGTGTGCGTTGTCGGAATACCACTTTGCGCGGATGTTCCGGGTGAGTTTTGGCTTGCCGCCACATCAGTACGTGCTGGCACGGCGCTTGAGCCGGGCGCGGGAGTTGTTGCGCGCAACGACGTTGCCGCTGGGGGAGATTGCTCTGGCGTGCGGATTCGCCAGCGCCAGCCACTTCACCAACCGCTTTCGCCAGGTGCTGGGTGGAACGCCCGGCGAGTATCGCCAGGCGTTTTTGCGCTGATCAGAACTCCAGGGTGCTCGACAACGAAATCTGCCGCGAATCGCCCATCGACACGAAGAACCGGCTCGCCGCCGAGGTGTAGTAAGTGCGGTCGAACAGGTTCTTCACGTTGAGCTGGAACTTGACCTTCTGCCCCTCAACCCGGGTGTCGTAAGTGGCGAACGCATCGGCCACGGTGTAGCTCGGAAGATCGAAATCATTCACCGCGTTACCCGCTCGTTCACCGACATAGCGCGCACCGGCACCGACCCGAAGCTGATCGCCACCGATCACGCTGCCGAAGTCATAGACCGCCGACAACGAGCCGCTATTCTTCGCCACGTTTTGCAGCCGGTTGCCTTTGTAGTCCGGATCTTCCGTGACCTCGGCGTCGGTGTAGGCGTAGCTGCCGATCATGCTCCAGCGGTCGCTGAGCTGGCCGGTCAGATCGACTTCCAGACCACGGGAGCGTACTTCACCGGCGGCGCTGTAGATCGTGGTCGGGCCTTCGGCGTTGGCCACCAGCACGTTGCGTTTCTTGATGTCGAACAGCGCGACGTTGCCGGTGATGCGTCCCGGTATATCCAGACGTGCGCCCAGCTCCCAGGATTTGGCTTCTTCCGGCGCGATGCTGCCGTCGAGCACGGTACTGCTGCCGCTCAGCGGGGCGATGGTCGAGTTGGGTTTGAACGATTCGGTGTAGCTGCCGTAGAACGACAGTTCGTCGGTGTAGCGATACACCAGACCTGCGCGCGGCACCCACTTCTGGCCGTTGCTGTCGGTGTTGGCCTTGAACGGCACGCCTTTGCCGGCGTACTGGTCGTACTCCTGGAAACGCCCGCCAGCTACCAGGATCCACTGGTCGTTGAGGTGGATCGAGTCCTGCAGGAACACCGAATCGCTGCGCAGCAGATCGGTCTGTGCGCTGTCCGCCGGGCTGACGGTGGTGCCTTCGACTTCACGGCCGTAGACCGGGTTGACGTAACTGAAGGTACTCAGGCTTTTCTGGCGGATCAGGTCGGCGCGATAGATCTTGCGGTATTCGTCGTCGACGCCGAACACCAGGTCATGTTGCATGCCCAGCACGTTGACCTTGCCTTCGAGGCTGGCGGTGGTGAAACGGTCGGTGCTGATCGCGCCCCGGGTGCCATCCATGCTGCGGGTCAGCGTGCCTTTTTTGGTGTCGATCGCGGTTACGCGGACCTGGCTGGCATCGTAGGTTTCGCGGTTCCAGCTGTAGCCGAAATGGGCTTTCCAGTCGTCGTTGAGTTCGTGGTCGGCCTCAAAGTGATAGAGATCCGAGCGCCCTTCCATGTCGTTGAATTTTTCGTCGAGGCGCTCGTTGCGCGAGATGTCCAGCGGATGGTTAGTGCGTGGGTCGATCAGGGTTCCGCGATCAAATGGCGTCAGAAATTCTCGATGCTCGTAGGCGAACAACAGCTTGGTGCGCTCGCCATACCAGGCCAGCGACGGCGCGATCAGGGTTTCGCGATGCGTGCCGAAGTTGCGCCAGTAATCTTCGTCTTCGTGATCGAGCACCATGCGATACGCGAGGCCGGAATCCCCCAGCGCACCGGTGCTGTCGAACGAGCCACCGCTGCCATTCTTGCCGTCGCCGTAGGTCGAGCCGCGCAGGGTCAGCGCGTTGTACTGGGTCAGTTCAGGCTTCTTGCTGACCATGTTGACCACGCCGCCCGGATCCTGAATCCCGTAGAGCAGCGAGGCCGGTCCCTTGAGCACTTCGACGCGATCCACGGTCGCGTTCATGCCACGGCCCTGCACCACCGGCATGCCGTCGCGCATGATCGAGCCGTTGCGGTTATCGCCGAAGCCACGGGTCATCACCGAATCCTGGGTACTGCCCAAAGTGTTGCCCTGGGTAATGCCGCTGACGTTGGCCAGGGCGTCATCGAGATTGCGGGGTGCCTGATCGCGAATGACCTGGGCCGGGATCACGTTGACGGTCTGCGGAATTTCCTGCAGCGAAGCGGAAGAACGCATCACCGAACTGGTTTCCGGTGGCTGATAACTCATCGGCTGGTTGGCCACCGAGGTGATGGTGGTCGCGCCGAGGTTCAATGCGCCTGCGGTTGGTTGCGGTTCGAGCGCCAGGGTATGGCTGTCGGTGCGACGGAAGGTCAGGCCGGAGCCTGTGAGCAGACGTTGCAGCGCCTGTTCGACACTCATCTGGCCGTTGATCGCTGGAGCGGTCAGACCGTAAGGCGCCTCATCGGTGTAGACCACGCTCTGTCCGGTGACGCGGCTGAAATCACTCAGGGCCTGAGGCAGCGGCTTGGCTGCCAGAGAAAAACTGAATTGCTTTTGCGGCTGACTGCTGACTGTTTCAGCGGCCAGCGCCACGCTCACCGGCAACAGGGCCAATGCTGAAAAACCCAAGGCCGAAACGCCTAACCACTGTTTGACCGAACCCGATTTTGCCCTGGACTTCATTGCTCATGACCTGTGTAGAACCGCAACGGATGCGAATGACTCGCAGTTTCAGTCACTACACGGATGGCGTCCGGGTCTACCTCACCACAAAGGTGAAAATATTTTCGTTGTCGCTGCCGACGCCTTCGCGAGCAAGCTCACTCCCACCTTGGAATGCACTCCCTGTGGGAGCGAGCTTGCTCGCGAAGGGGCCAGCAAAGTCAGCGAAGAATTATCAGATGCCCCAGCACTTGATGCTGCTCGAATCCAAGAACCCCTTGCAGCGAATTCAGCACGGCTTGTGGATCCTTGCTCGGAAAGCTGCCGCTGACCTTTCGTGCGCCCAGTTCGTCGTTGAGCAACACGATCCGTCCGGGGTAATAGCGGCGAAGATCCTGCACCACATCGGCCAGTGTCGACTTGTAGTAAGTCAGCCAGCCCTGACGCCACGCCAACTGCGCTTCGCTGTCTACGGCATGCAGTTTTTCCGCAGTGCCTGCGCCGTACGCCACTTGCTGGCCGGCGGTGAGAATCTGCTGCTCGGCATCACGCACCGCCGTCACACCGACGCGTCCTGACAGCACGGTGACTTGTGCGCCGTGAGGTTGCAGGCGCACTTCGAACTGCGTGCCGAGCACCCGCGCCTGGCCCTTCTCGGCCTCGACCACAAAAGGATCACCGGTGTGGGTCACGCTGAAAAATCCGGCGCCGCGGCGCAATTGCACATGCCGCTCGCCGTGATTGAAATTCACCGCGATGGCGCTATCCGCGTCCAGCGTCACCTGCGATTGATCGGCCAGGGTCACGGTGCGGATCTCGCCCGGTGCCGACACGTAATCGGCGCCCAGATCATCGATCCAGCGTTGCGGCTGCCAACCTGTCCCGAGGCTGATCATCAACAGCAGACAGGCCGCCATCGCCAGCGCGCCAGTCCAGCGTCGCAGCGGTACACGGCGTGGCCGGTCCATCGCATCAAGCAAACCCTGCAATGCCAGCGCGTCTTCGCCGGCCAAGGTGCGCGCTGGCTCTTCGCTCAATTCCCACACCACTTGCGCCTGGGCATAGGCCTCGGCGTGGGCCGGGTCAGCGTGCAGCCACTGGCTGAAGGTCAATTGATCACCGGTGCTCGGGTGGTCGTGCAGCAGGCTCAGCCAGGCGAAAGCGGCCTGTTCCTGAGCGGGCGTCGGGATGACGCGGTCGGTATTGTTCACGGTGCTTTCCCTGGCAGGCGTGGCGCGGGTTCGCGCAGGCTGGCCTTGCAGGCCTCGAGGGCGCGCATCATATGTTTTTCCACAGCGCTTTGGGACAGGCCCATGGCCCTAGCGATCTCGGCGTACTTGCGCCCGTGGATGCGATTGAGCAAAAAGATCTGCCGCGTGCGTTCGGGCAACGCACGCAACGCCGCTTCGACGTGGCGCAAATCGTTGCCCGCTTCGAGCGCCGCCTGCGGTTCGCTGGCGCTGCTGTCGGGCTCATCCGGTTGCCAGCCTTCGTTGACCCGCACCCGCGCGCCTTCACTGCGCAAATGATCGATGGCGATATTGCCGGCACAACGCAACAGATAAGTGCTGAGCTCTTCGACCTGCACCAACGGCCGACGCCAGAAACGCAGGAACAGGTCCTGCACCAGATCCGCCGCCGTCGCCCGGCAACCGACGCGCCGGTTCACCAGCGCTTCCATCTGCGAACGCTGGGACAGGAACACCTGAAGAAAATGCGCACGGGCGCCATGGGGTTCGTCGTCGCGGTGTTCGGGAGGATGGCCGATCAACATGTCAGTTCAAGACCCATGCAGCGACCGGGCTGGCGAGCAGGCTCAGTCCGGCCATGGTCAATGCCAGACGCGGGCGATAGGGCAACAACAGCACCAGCGTCAACGCACTGAGCATCAACACCGCGCACCAGTCGACCAGGCCGAAGCTCCAGCCTTTCATGGAAACCGCCGCCCAGAGCGACAACCCCAACAACAACCAGCCCGCCAGTTTCAGACCTTGACGAAGGCGAGCTGAAGGTTTGTGGCCCAGCAGTTCTTCGTGATGCCGAGGCATCGCCAGGCACAGCGCGGTGAATGCGCAATAGCAAAGCAACAGCGCCAGCAACATTCAATTCGCCCCTTGCTCAAGGGTGATCGGCCGGGTCTTTTCGCGGACCGGTTTTATCACGCTGACGGAGTGCCCGGCGCGCTGCATTTTCCGGGCGGCCCAGGCCAGGAAGAGTCCGCTGCCCAGACACGTCAGGTCAAAACCGGCCAAGACCCAGTCGCCTTCGGGCACTGTCACGCCGAGGTGATAAGGCGTGGTCAGGCCATTGAGAACCGGCACCGCGACAAACAACGCGGCCCCCAGCGACAGCTGTTCGACCCAGGCCTTGCGCCCCGGCCGCAACATCGCATGGGCCACGCTCAGCCCCCAGGTGATAAAGAACGCGTTCACTTCCCAATCGGCACGCCCGGCCAGACTCACCGGCAGCAGACGATTGGCCCAGAAGAACACGGCAATCGCTGCCACCAGCCCGGCCATGCTGGCGATGTTCAACACTTCAACCAGCCGCAATTCGAAAGGCATCACACCGGTTTTGGCGTGTTTAAGCTGACGCTTGCCGAGCCAGATCACCAGCCCGGTCCCAATCATCGCCGTGCCCGCCAGGCCGCAGATGAAATACAGCCAACGCAACACCGGCCCGGCAAAGTGGCCCATGTGCAACCCGTAGAAACTGCCGGCAATCGCCATCGCCATTGGCTGCTCAGGCACGCTGCCAATGATTTCTCCGCTGACACCGTTGAAGGTTACGGCGCTACCGGAGTCGTTCACCACACGGTCGGAGCTCGCGCGGGACATCACCACCGAGGCATTGGCGTCGCCCGGATTGTTGACGCTGATACGTCCGACATGCCCGCCCGACCATTGCTCGCTGGCCGCCAGCACAAGGGACGCCAGCGGTGCCAGTGTCGCCGGTTGATTGGCTCGCTCGGGAATATTGGAGGCGGGAAATACCTCGTCGTAAAACGCCCGGACGTTGTCGCCGTACGAAGCCAGAATGCTTGCCGGCATCACCATCGACATGAAAATCACCAAGCTGCTGTAGGTGATCATCAGATGAAACGGCAGCACCAGCACGCCCACCGCATTGTGCCCGTCGAGCCACGAACGCTGGCCCTTGCGCGGGCGGAAGGTGAAGAAGTCCTTGAAGATTTTCTTGTGGGTGATGATCCCGGTGATCAGCGCGACGAACATCACCATGGCGGCGATGGTCGAGAGCCAGCGGCCCCACGGGTAAGGCATTTGCAGCTGGAAATGGAAGCGATAGAAGAACTCGCCGCCCATGCTTTCCCGGGCCTGTACTTCGGCACCGGTCTCTGCGTCGAGGGTCTTGCGGATGAATGCGCCGCGTTCGCCGGGCCTGGCGGGCGACTGCTGCCAGCCCACGCTCAGGCCGGGATCGCGGGCGTCGGGCAAACCGATGATCCAGCGTGTGGCGTCGGGGGCTTGTTGTTGCAGATACTGCTGGGCCAGCGTCAGGCTTTTTTCGGCATCCAATGGATGGGCGGCGATCTCCGGCTGCATCCAGTGACTGGTTTCATCCTTGAAATAGGCCAGGGTCCCGGTCAGGAAAATCGCGAACAATAGCCAGCCAAAGACCAGCCCGGTCCAGGTGTGCAGCCAGGCCATCGCCTGCCGAAAACCCTCTTTCATGCCAGCCCCAGACCGCGCGCAGCCCCGGACACGGTCGCCAGGATCACGCTCGGCACCAGCAGACCGACCCACGCCGACCACGCCGTACGACAGGCAAAACACCAGAGCACCGCCACCAGATAGACCAGAAACGAAACGGTCATGCCGGTGACAACCGCTTCGACGCGGTTTAGCGGCAACCACAGTGTCAGCGTGACACTGGCCAGCGCCGCGACCAGATAGCCGCCAAACACCGCCGCGAGCACCCGCGAAGTGACGGCCAGACGATAGGACATGGGGAGAGTGGCGAGTTTGGCTTTCATGTTTCGACCCTGAAACGGTTAACGCCCGGTCAACAGACCGGGACGGCAGGCATGCGATATTAATGATAAATATTCTCATACGCAAAAGAGTCTGATTGCCGGGCATCATTGACAGCCCAACAATGCGAATAAGTGAAACCGGAAAAGGCCCGCACCTGGGAAGTCGGTACCCGTTACGACAACGGTGCGCTGCGAGCGGAGATCGGCGCATTCCTGATCAACTTCGACAACCAGTACGAAAGCAACCAGACCAACGACTCGGTGATCGCCCGTGGTGAAACCCGGCATCAGGGCATCGAGACCAGCGTCAATTACGCTCTCGACGACTTGAGCCCGGCGCTGGCCGGCTTCGATGTCTACGCCACTTACGCCAAGACTTCGGCCCGCAGTTGTCGGACCTGAACGTGGCGGTGGGGGTGAAGAACATCTTCAACACCCAGTACTTCACCCGTTCGTTCGATGACAACAAAGGCAAGTATGTCGGTGAGCCGCGCACGGTGTACCTGCAGACTTCCGTTGCTTTCTGATCCCTGCCGAAAACAGAAAGGGCCTGCAATTGCAGGCCCTTTCTCATTGGGTGGCTTGGAAAATCAGCGCATCAACTGTTGATCGCTGCCTGTTCGTTTTCGTCAAACTCTTCCGCCAACAGCTTGTCATTGGCTTTGCTTGTGAATGGCACCACAGCGGCCCGCGGTTTGCCGCGCAGTTTGCCAAACAGGTGCTCCAGCGCGTGCTCCAGTTTTTCGGCTGCACCATCGATCGCCTGTTCCAGCGAATCGGCTTTGTGGGTGACGGAAATCGGTTGATGGCCTTTCGGCCGCGCTTCCAGTTGGCAGCGCAAGTCATGGGGACCCGGCTTGTCACCGTTCTCGTCGCTCAGATGGACTTCGACACGGGTCAGGTCTTCCTCATAACGGTCGAGCGTGCTCTCAATTGTGGTGCGTACCCACTCCTCCAGTCGTTTGCTGCTTTGAATATGGTTGTCGCTGTTGACTTGGATTTGCATAGTTCATCCCTTATTTCAGCTAGCTCGCAAGAGGCCTGGAACAGGATTTCGTGACCTCTTGATTACAACAATCGGCCCGCCGGACGAACATTTCAACCCCTTAAAAAAGATAAATATTCATACGCAAAAAAAGCCGGACAACCGAACAAAGCGCTGGTAAGGTCGGGAGTTGCATCGCCCCGCCACCCCGAAAAATCTGCTCACAATTGGCCATCACCCAACGGGTGCAGGCTGCGAAAAATCCCCGCCTCTTCCACCAGCCAGTCATGCACCGCCCGCACACCCGGATGGCTCAACGCCCCCGGCGAGTAGAGCAAGACATAGCGCTTGTGATTGGGCACCGAAATCCCGAACGGCACAATCAGCGTTCCCCGCTCCAACTCGTCGTTGAGCAGCGTGCGCCGGGCAATCGCCACGCCCATACCGGCAATCGCCGCTTCGATGGTCAGGTGGTTGCGATTGAATGTGTGCCCGCGCCGCACATCGGCGCCCTCGAAACCGATGGCATTGAGATAAAACTCCCACTCCGCGTATTCGTAGCTGCCGCGCCAGGCAGTGATGTCGTGCAACAGCGGGAAATGCACCAGATCCGCCGGCCCATGCAGCGGTGGTCGCCCACGCAGAAGGCCCGGCGCGCACACCGGGAAAATCTGCTCATCGAGCAAGGCTGTGGATAACAGTCCCGGATAGCTGCCGTCGTTCAGGTCGATGGCCAGGTCGAAATCCCCTTCATGTAACGGCACGCTGCTGTCCTCGGCCACCAGCCGCAGCTGTATGTCGGGGTAACGCTGTTGCAGACGCGGCAGGCGCGGGGTCAGCCATTTGCTGAGGAACGACGGAATCGAGCGCAGCCGCAGAATCCCGCTGATCATCCCTGCATCAAGACGACGCAATTCCGCATCGATGCTGCCGTAAGCCTCGTTGACCGTAATCGCCAGTCGCTGCCCTTCCGCACTCAGCTCCACGCCCCGCGCACGACGGTGAAACAGACGAAAGCCCAGGCGCTCTTCCAGCTGTCGGATTTGCTGACTCACCGCTCCCGGCGTGATGTGCAGTTCTTCGGCACAACGGGTGAATGACAGGTGCCGCGCGGCACAGGAAAACACCTGCAGCCAGACGTAAGTCTGGGCATGCAATTGACGACTCATGGTTTAGTCCTGCTAAAGGCTTACTTAGGAAGTTTCGTTAGTCACGCTGAAGCGAGGCAGGCAGTATCGCCGACATTGCGCTTGTCCTACAAAAAATGGCAGCGATTCCTACTCCATTGCTTGTAAGGGTTTAGCATGGCTATCAGTGTTTTCGATCTATTCAAAGTCGGCATCGGCCCGTCCAGCTCCCACACCGTCGGCCCTATGCGCGCCGCCGCGACCTTCGCCCAGGCCCTGATCGACCAGCGTTTGCTGAATGATGTGCAGCGAGTGGAAATCCGCTTGTACGGCTCGCTTTCGGCCACCGGTGTCGGCCATGCCACAGACCGCGCGACGGTCATGGGCTTGATGGGCGAATGGCCGGACAGCATCGATCCGTCGACCATCGAACCGCGCATCCAGCAACTGCGCGAAACCGGCCAACTGTCTCTGGCCGGTGAACGTTCGATCGCCTTCAACTGGCAGCACGATCTCCTGCTGCTGGACGAGAGCCTGCCCTACCACCCGAACGCCATGTCGCTGACAGCCTTCGGTGCATCCGGGCAACTGTTCGAGCAAACGTACTACTCGGTCGGCGGCGGTTTCATCATCGAAGCGGCCGAAGCCGAATCCGGCGTAGTGCCGGCCGGCGACGTCGATTTGCCTTACGAATTCTCCAGCGCCGTCGAACTGCTGGCGCTGTGCAAGCAGCACAACCTGCGGGTTTCCGAACTGATGATGGCCAACGAACGGGCCTGGCGCAGCGACGCCGAGATCCGCAAGGGCCTGCTGCACATCTGGTCGGTGATGCGCGAATGCGTCGAGCAAGGCCTGCGTCACGAAGGCATCCTGCCTGGCGGTCTGAATGTGCCGCGTCGCGCAGCGAAATTGCACCGCAGCCTGCTGGAAATCGGCAAGCCGAACGTCATCAGTTCGACCCTGTCGGCAATGGAATGGGTCAACCTGTTCGCCCTCGCCGTCAACGAAGAGAACGCCGCCGGCGGGCGCATGGTGACCGCGCCGACCAACGGCGCCGCCGGGATCATCCCGGCCGTTCTGCACTACTACATGAAATTCAATCCGGACGCGTCCGACGATGACGTAGTCGCGTTCTTTCTGGGCGCGGCAGCGGTCGGCATCCTGTGCAAGAAAAACGCTTCGATCTCCGGCGCCGAAGTCGGCTGCCAGGGCGAAGTCGGCTCTGCCTGTGCGATGGCTGCTGCGGGGCTCGCCGATGTGCTCGGCGCCACCCCGGAACAACTGGAAAACGCCGCCGAAATCGGCCTCGAACACAACCTCGGCCTGACCTGCGACCCGGTCGGCGGGCTCGTGCAGGTGCCATGCATCGAGCGCAACGCCATCGCTGCGGTGAAGGCGATCAACGCCACGCAAATGGCCCTGCGCGGCGACGGCAAACACTTCATTTCCCTCGACCGGGTGATCCGCACCATGCGCGATACCGGCGCCGACATGCATGACAAATACAAAGAGACTTCACGGGGCGGCCTGGCCGTGAGCTGGGTGGAGTGCTGAGGAGCGCTCCCTGACCGCCCGTAACACGTGAGCCCGAGCAAGAATAATAACGAGGCAAAAACGATGACCGATGTACGCACACCTGCTGCCGAAAATCCCGCTGTAGACCGCACATGCAACAACGAAATCGCCCACAAGGGCTGGAGCAAATTCGACACCACCTGGATGCTCGGCCTGTACGGCACGGCCATCGGTGCCGGCACCTTGTTCCTGCCGATCAACGCCGGTGTCGGCGGCTTCTGGCCGTTGCTGATCCTGGCGGTGCTGGCATTCCCGATGACCTTCTTCGCGCACCGGGGCCTGACCCGCTTCGTGCTGTCGGGCCGCTCCGGTGACATCACCGAAGTGGTGGAAGAACACTTCGGCATCGGCGCCGGCAAACTGATCACGCTGCTGTATTTCTTCGCGATCTTCCCGATCCTGCTGGTGTACAGCGTGGCGCTGACCAACACCCTGAGCAGCTTCCTCGAACACCAGTTGCACATCGCCCCTCCACCGCGCGCGGTGCTGTCGCTGGCGCTGATCCTCGGTCTGATGGCCATCGTCCGTTGCGGTCAGAGCGTGATCGTCAAAGCCATGAGCGTGCTGGTCTATCCGTTCGTCGCCGCGTTGCTGTTGCTCGGCATCAGCCTGATTCCGAACTGGAACGGTGCATTCTTCGCCAGCGCCCGGGAACCGATGGAAATGTCGGTGTTCCTCAAGACCCTGTGGCTGGCGATCCCGGTGATGGTGTTCTCGTTCAACCATTCGCCGATCATTTCCGCCTTCGCCGTCGACCAGAAACAGCGCTATGGCGATCAGGCCGAGCGCAAGAGCAGCGGCATTCTCGCCATGGCTCACGGCATGATGGTTGTCACGGTGATGTTCTTTTGCTTCAGCTGCGTGCTGGCGCTGTCGCCGGCGGATCTGGCAGCGGCCAAGGCGCAAAACATCTCGATCCTGTCGTACCTGGCCAACCACTTCCAGACCCCGGTCATCGCTTACGCTGCGCCGCTGATCGCGCTGGTGGCGATCACCAAATCCTTCCTCGGCCACTACATCGGCGCCAGCGAAGGCTTCCAGGGCATGATCGTCAAAAGTCTGCGCAGCCGTGGCCGGGTGATGTCGGCGAGCTGGCTGAACCGTGCAACCGCGCTGTTCATGATCCTCAGCTGTTGGGCCGTGGCGACCTTCAACCCGAGCATCCTCGGCATGATCGAAACCCTCGGCGGCCCGGTGATTGCCTGCCTGTTGTTCCTGATGCCGATGTACGCCATCCGCCGCGTGCCAGCCTTGCGCCAGTATTCGGGCCAGGCGTCCAACGTGTTCGTGGTGCTGATCGGTCTGATTGCACTGTCAGCGATCATCTACTCGGTTCTGCCCTGAAACGGGCCGCAAACGAAGAAGGCGAGCCATGGGCTCGCCTTCTTTTTGACCGGTTTCATTGTTCGACAATATTCCCGGCATGTCCCTTGCTACATCGCTGAAGGAGACGGGACCACGGAAGGGCCGATGGTCAGGTTTGGCGAACCAACCCGATCAAGGCCGGTCAACAACTGCACGTTCAATCAGGCGGTGACGCATCATGGACAATCCTTTTCAGATCATTACCGATGCCTTCGCGCCGGACTATCAGATCAACCTGAGCATTCAGGGGCTCGACGGCAGCATCATGCTGACCCTTTCCAACGGCGGCCGGATCGTCGCCAAACGGATGATCAGCGCCGAACAGCGCAACGACCCCAAGCGCCTCAAGCGCCTGGTGCAAAGCATTCAGTTCGGCATCGCCATCGAGCAGGGCCATAGCGCCATGGCGATCCTCGACGCCATGACCCGCGGCGACGGAATCACTCCGCCACCGCGTCAGGCCAAACATCAGCCCCGGCCAGCTGCCGGCCTCTAGAGTTCGCCCTTCTCCACTTCAGGATGTTCACTGGAACCCGTGCCGATCTTGCGGTGCGGGTTCTCGATTTTCACCGAAGGGAATTGCGATGAGGCGTAACGCACCACCAGGATCGAAAACGCCAGCAGCAGAATCCCGCCGCACAGGTAGATGATGCCCATGTCTGGCGGATTGTGGTGGGAGACGTTGGAGATCAGCAGGCGTGTCAGTGCCGTGATTGCCACGTAAATCAGGAATCGCACCGGCATGTGGTTGGTCTTGAAATAAATCCCGACCATCGCCCCCAGTTCCAGATAGATGAACAGCAACAGAATGTCATCGATCTTGATGTGCCCTTCCTCGAGCATCCCGAGAAATTCCATCACCGCCGCCCACGCGGTCACCGCACCAATGGCGAACAGCGCCAGGTAGTGGAAAGTCTCGACGAACAGGTTGCCCAGGGACTCGGCCAGTTGATGCACGTTTTGCCGCAGTTTCTCGGCCCAGTTGATTTTCACGATGAAGGTTCCTTAGCCCGGTTCGAGCGGATGTTGCGTGCTGGACGTGACGGTTATTGCACACGTACGCAGATGCATGCAGAAAAGAGGCCACGCCATGATGGCGAGGTGACGCAAAACCCGCGCCGTGGCGTTTGGTCGCACCTGCGCGCAGGCGCAGGGCTGACAAAATCCGAATCCGGTCTACATTGAAAAGCCACTACCCAAAGCGCAGGGATTCGCTTATCCTTTTCGCTGTATATAGATACAGTAGTCGCAAAGACAACTTAATGTGAAGGCATGTGAGGTGGTGAATGGCCGTCGAAGTGGTATACCGCAGCAGCCGAGATCTGGAGCGCTTGTTCATGGATAAAGCCGAAGCTGACCGTCATGACAAAATGCTCGAACTGGCCGAACTGTTGGCCGAAGTGCTGGAAAAAGCCGTTCCTTCGTTGAGCGAACAGCAAGTGGAAGAAGTCGGGATCTTCATGGCGAAGAACCGCGATGTGTTCGCCCGGGCGTTCAAGAGCCAGCCTGACGCATTGTCGGAGCTGATCAACGCACCAGCGGCACCGGTTGTGGCAACCGAGCCTGCAGAGGTGGCTGAACCGGCAGAAGCGCCGGCCAAACCTGCCAAGGCGGCAAAGGCTGCGAAGTAATCGGCATCTGAATTGACGCCTTTGAATTGAATAGCCTCGGAATTGAATAGCCCCTGAGTTGAAAGACTCAGGGGCTTTTTCATGCCCGGACAAACCTCAGCGGTACAACACCTTTTCCGCCAGTTCGTCCGCCACCCGCGCCGGTGAACGTTTTTCCGCCTGGGCATGGGCAAACACTTCCGTCAGCCGCGAACTGATTTTCGACAGGTGCGCAGTGATGGTCGTCAGTTCTTCGCCCCGGTGCTTGAGGGAAACGTAGATCAGCCCGCCGGCATTGATCACGTAATCGGGTGCATACAGGATGCCGCGCCGTTCCAGTTGATCGGCGACGTCCAGATGCGTCAGCTGATTGTTGGCCGAGCCCGCCACCGCCGAGCAGCGCAACTGGGTGACCGTGTGGCTGTTAAGCACACCGCCAAGGCCGCACGGTGCGAGGATGTCGCACGGCGTGCTGAGCAATGCGTCGTTGGCAATCGGATGGGCGTTGAGCTGTTCCATCGCCAGTTGCACCTTGCCGTGGTCGATGTCGCTGACCAGCAGTTCGGCGCCCGCTGCGTGCAACTGCTCCGCGAGCGCAAACCCGACATTGCCCAACCCCTGAATCGCCACGCGCAAGCCTTCGAGATTGTCGCTCCCCAGCCGTGCCATGGCCGTGGCGCGAATCCCGGTGAACACGCCCATCGCGGCATGCGGCGCCGGGTCGCCGGCTGAAGTAGTGCTGGTGACATGCTGAGTCTGCTGGGCGATGCAATCCATGTCCGCCACCGAGGTGCCGCTGTCGATGGCGGTGATGTAGCGCCCGTCGAGCTGATCGATGCAACGGCCGAAGGCTTCAAACAATGCAGCGCGGTTTTCCACGTGGACCGGCCGCACGATCACGGCCACCCCGCCGCCCTGAGCAAGACCGGCCAGCGCGGCCTTGTAGCTCATGCCCTGGGCCAGGCGTATGGCGTCCTCGACCGCAGATTCGTCGTTCGGGTAGGCAAGATAACGACAACCGCCCAGGGCTGGCCCGAGGCGACTGTTATGGATGGCAATGACCGCCTTCAATCCGGACACCGGATCAACGCTAAGGTGCAGCGATTCCAGGCGAGTGCTTTGCATGAGAGCAAACATCGGCAGGCTCCCGAATCACTTCTGGTAGACGCCAGTATAGGCTTGCGCCCAAAAATTGCTGAAGCGCACGGGAATAAGGCCCGACAGCGACCAATACGTTGCGGCATAACCCGATGGCAGAGCAGCCCCGACACTGGACGAATGGCAAAGACGGGGCTAAAACGAGGCATGCTCCGGAGATTTTGATGAGTCCGCGCCAACGTTTCTTCGATTGTCTGCACCGTTCACCGCCCGCGCTGTTCGAAGCCGCGTTGTGGATGGCCGCCGAACACGACAAACAAGCCGATCCCGAAGCGCTGTTGCAGGAATTCAAGGAACTGCAGCAGCGAGTCAGTTATGGCTTGCCGTTGCTTCCGGTCAGCGAACTGGCGCAACCGTTGCTGCGGCGCATGACCGACCTCGGTTTTGCCCAGGATGATTTCGTACCGCTGCGTCCGCAGGCCGCGATGGTGCACAAAGTCATGCAGACCAAACGCGGCCAGCCGCTGGCGCTGGCACTGATCGCCCTGGAACTGGCCCGTGGTCTGGAGATCCCGCTGGTTGGCGTGAACTTCCCCGGGCACTTCCTGCTGAAGGTGCCCGGAGCCGATCACCTGCTCGATCCGTGCGGCGGACGGCGCCTGTATCCGAACGATTGCCGCGAACTGCTGCATCGCCAGTACGGCCATCAGATGAAACTCAACGCCGACCACCTGCTGACTGCCGAGCCGGTGCAGATGCTACAGCGTCTGTCACGCAACCTGCGCCAGTTGCACCTGACCCACGACGATTTCATCGCGGCGCTGATTGATGCCGAGCGCGTGCTCGAACTGGGCAACGCCAGCGCCGCCGATTACCTGGCCCGGGCCAGTCTGTACCAGCGCCTCGATTGCCCGAACGCCGAGCGTTTCGATCTGGAGCACGCGCTGTTGCTCAGTGACGACCCGATTCAGCGACTTCGCCTGACGGAACGGCTGGGGCATCTGCCACCCAACTCAGTCGTCCACTGATCCCTTGTGGGAGCGAGCTTGCTCGCGAATCAGGCGACGCGGTCGATCAGTCAAACCGCGTTATCGTTCTTCGCGAGCAAGCTCGCTCCCACAGGATCTTGCGCAACCTGCGAAGGCGAACGCACCTGAATGATCAGCAACGCCGCGATCACCGCCGGAATCGCGCAGAAGAAGAAAATCTGCTCCACCGGAATGTGCATCGCCAGCAACAGGCTGCCGAACAGCGGCCCGAGAATCGAGCCGAATCGCCCGACTCCCAATGCCCAGCCAGTGCCGGTGGCGCGAACCTGGGCCGGATAGAAATTGCTGGCGAACGCATTGAGCGTCAGTTGCCCGCCGATGATGCAGAACCCTGCCGCGAACACACAGGCCACCAGATAACGCGGGTTGTCGTGATTCAGGCCCAGCAGAATCGTGCACACCGCCGCGCCAGCCAGCACGCCGGACAACAGTCGCACCTTGCTTTTCAATCGATCGGCGAACCACGCCATGCAGATCGCGCCGAGCGTGCCGGCGAACAGGAACATCGACGTCACCAGGTTCGCTTCGTTGAGTTTCAGGCCACTTTCCAGCAGCAGCGACGGCAGCCAACTGATCATGAAATACAGCAGGATCAGGCTGACGAAAAAGGTTGCCCAGATCAGCAAGGTCGGACGCGCATAACCGTTGCGGAACAATTCCACCACGGTCAGCTTGCTGCCCTGCTCGCGTTCGTTCTGCTCGACCGATGCGGCGGGCGGTTGCCACTCCGGCAGCATGCGTGCGGTGACCTTGCGCAGGCGCGCATAGGGCGGCGCATCACGTAGAAGACGCGGCAAGGATTCCGGCAGCATCCACCAGAGAAACGGAAACAGCAGCAACGGCGTGACACCACCGGCGAGGAACACCGCTTGCCAGCCGAAACGGTCGATGAACCCGGCCGCCACAAAACCACCGGCCGCACCGCCGAACGAGAAGCCGCAAGCCGCCAGCGTCACCATCAGCGTACGCAGGCGCGGCGGTGAATATTCCGACATCAACGCCATGGCGCTGGGCATCGCGCCGCCCATGCCGATACCGCAGATGAAGCGCGCGATCATCAGGGTATTCAGGGAATCGGCGAACACCATCAGCACGGTGAGGCTGGCGTAGATCAGCACGCAGGCGAGCAGAATCCGTCGAACGCCGAAGCGGTCAGCCAGAGGCGTCACCGCGAGGGAGCCAAGCGTCAGACCCAGCAGGTTGGCGCTGAACACCGGGCCGAACGCGGACTTTTCCAGGCCCCAGTCCTGCGCCAGTGCCGGCACCACGTAACCGAGCACCTGGGCGTCATAGCCGTCGGTGACCAGCAGCAAGGCGAGAAGAATCAGGAGCAACCACTGAAAGCGGGACACAGGACGGGCGTCGAGTGCCGCCCGGAAGCTGGCAATCTGGTTGTGCATCGCAAGGTACCTGTTTTGTTTTTATGATTTTTTGGTCACAGCGCAGATCTATTGTGGGAGCGAGCTTGCTCGCGAAAGCGGTCAGTCAGGCGACACTGCTGGCACTGACCCTCCCTCTTCGCGAGCAAGCTCGCTCCCACAGGGGTTACGGTGTGTCCGGCTGATTCGCCGGATGCGCCGCA
The DNA here is from genome assembly GCF_002113215.1 of Pseudomonas sp. B15(2017). Taxonomy (NCBI): domain Bacteria; kingdom Pseudomonadati; phylum Pseudomonadota; class Gammaproteobacteria; order Pseudomonadales; family Pseudomonadaceae; genus Pseudomonas; species Pseudomonas sp. B15(2017). Next base: position 263,247 of record NZ_NEJZ01000004.1, on the reverse strand, counting down.
ATGAACGCCGGATGTTCAGCGGCCAACGCGGCGACCCGGCGAATCCGTGGATAGGCCTCCAGCGAAACGTTGAACCGCTCGGCCGCGTACAACTGCGCAATCAGGTAAACGTCAGCCACACACGGCCACTCGCCAAAACAGAAACCGCTGTCGCCGATCAATTGCTCCACCGTCGCCAGCCCCTGACTGATCCAGTGGCCGATCCACTCGTTGACCTGCGGCTCGTCATGCCCCAACCCGCGCAGGCGATTGAGCACGCTGACGTTGTGCAGCGGATGCACGTCGCAGCCGATCACCGCCGCCACACCGCGCACCTGGGCACGGGCAACGAGGTCCTCGGGGAGCAACGGCACCTGTGGATAACGCTCTTCCAGGTATTCGATGATTGCCGGCGACTGGATCAGCAACTTGCCTTCGTCAGTGCGCAGCGCCGGCACCCGGCCCTGGGGATTGATCGCCAGATACGCCGGTTGCCGATGCTCGCCGCCAGGCGCTGCAATCAGATTGACCGGCAGCGCCTGATAGTCGAGCCCCTTGAGTGCCAGCGCAATCCGCACCCGGTACGACGAGGTGGAACGGTAATAGGTGTAAAGATCCATGACCCGCTCCTGTCAGCGTGCCGCCAGCACGGTGCCACGGCACTCGCCGAAACCGATCGAGGCAAAACCTTCGCGGGCGCAGCGAGCGCGCAAGATGATTTCGTCGCCGTCTTCAAGGAATTTGCGCACTTCGCCGGACGCCAGCTCGATCGGTTTTTTGCCGCCCTCGGTGATTTCCAGCAGGCTGCCGAACTGACCGTTTTCAGGGCCGGACAAGGTGCCCGAACCGAACAGGTCACCGGCCTGCAACTGGCAACCGTTGACGCTGTGGTGCGCGACCATTTGCGCAACGGTCCAGTACATGTAGCGCGTGTTGCTCAGGGTCAGGCGATGGGCCGGCAGATTCTGCTCGCGCATTTTCTCGGTAAGCAGCAGCACTTCCAGCTCGATGTCGAAACCACCGCCCTCCTGATCGCGTTTGTCGAGCAGGTATGGCAGCGGCTGCGGATCACCTTGCGGACGCGCCGGTTGTGCGGTGCGGAATGGCGCCAGCGCTTCGGCAGTCACCACCCATGGCGAGACGCTGGTGATGAAGCTCTTGGACAGGAACGGGCCAAGCGGCTGGTATTCCCAGGCCTGAATGTCACGGGCCGACCAGTCGTTGAGCAGGCAGAAACCGGCAATGTGTTCAGCGGCATCGCCAATGGCAATCGGCTCGCCCATCTCGTTGCCCTGACCGATCCAGATTCCCAGCTCCAGCTCATAGTCCAGACGCGCGCACGGGCCGAAGGTCGGCTCGGTCGCACCGGCTGGCAGGGTCTGGCCTTTCGGGCGGCGCACGTCGGCGCCGGAGGCGCGTACGGTGGATGCGCGACCGTGGTAGCCGATCGGCACGTGTTTGTAGTTCGGCAGCAGCGGGTTGTCCGGGCGGAACAGTTTGCCGACGTTCTGCGCGTGTTCGATGCCGACGTAGAAGTCGGTGTAGTCGCTGATGCGCGCCGGCAGGTGCAGCTGGCAATCGGCGGCCAGCGGCAGCAGTGTTGCGCCCTGGGCTTCAATGTTGCCGCGATGGGTGCTGCCTTCGCTGAACAGCTCCAGCAGTCTTTCGCGCAATGCAACGCGGGCGTCGCGGCCGAGTTCGAAGAAGGCGTTCAACTGACCGCCGCGCATGGCTTCGACAGCACGGCGCGCGACGCCGTCGAACAGCCCGGCCTCCAGCGCTACTTGCAGATCGAAGATGTGTTCACCAATCGCCACGCCCGCGCGCGGCGCCGAGCCGTTGAGGCTGAACACACCCAGCGGCAGGTTCTGCAGCGGGAAATCGCTGTGGCCATTGGCGGAAGCGACCCAACTGCGGGTGATGGAATTCTGAGTCATGGATTATCTCCGGGTCGGGTCGAACGTGGCGGGCAGCGAAGCCCAGCAGGCGTCGTAAGTGGATTGCAGTTGCGGACAGTCGAGGGCGAAGCGGCTTGGGCGCAGCACCTGGCTGGTCTCGAACATGAAGGCCATGGTGTTGTCGATCTTGGCCGGTTTCAGGTCCGCATTGATCGCTTTAGTGCAGGTCTCGCCGTCCGGGCCGTGGGCGCTCATGCAGCTGTGCAGAGATGCGCCGCCGGGCACAAAACCTTCGGCCTTGGCGTCGTACTCGCCCTGGATCAGGCCCATGAATTCGTTCATCAGGTTGCGGTGGAACCACGGCGGACGGAAGGTGTTCTCGGCCACCATCCAGCGCGGCGGGAAGATCACAAAGTCGAGGTTGGCCAGGCCGTGGACGCTGGTCGGCGAGGTCAGCACGGTGAAGATCGACGGGTCCGGGTGATCGAAACTGACGGTGCCAATGGTGTTGAAGCGGCGCAGGTCATATTTGTACGGCACGTTGTTGCCGTGCCAGGCGACCACGTTCAGCGGTGAGTGATTGAGTTCGGTGCCCCACAACTGACCGAGGAATTTCTGCACCAGGGTGGTCGGTTGTTGCAGGTTTTCGTAGGCGGCGACCGGGGTCAGGAAGTCCCGCGGATTGGCCAGACCGTTGCTGCCGATCGGTCCCAGATCCGGCAGGCGCAGCGGCGCGCCATGGTTCTCGGCGACGTAGCCGCGCGCTTGCGGATCGAGCAGTTCGACGCGGAATTTCAAACCCCGTGGCAGCACGGCGATTTCCAGCGGCGCCACTTCCAGCACACCCAGTTCGGTGGCGATGCGCAGGCGACCCAGTTGCGGCACCAGCAGCAGCTCGCCGTCGGCGTTGAAGAAAACGCGTTCCATCGAACGGTTGGCGCAATAGTGATAGATGCTGATGCCGGCCGGTTTTTCGGCAGCGGAGTTGGCCGCCATGCTCACCAGACCATCGATGAAATCGGTGGGTTCGGCCGGGATGTCCAGTGGGTTCCAGCGCAGGCGATTGGGGGTCACTTCACCCAACGGACCACCTGCCAGTTGCCGCTCCAGTTTGACGAAGGCCGGGTGATTGGCCGACGGCTGGATCCGGTACATCCATGTACGCCGCGCTTCGCTGCGGGTCATGGTGAACGCGGTGCCGGAGAACAGTTCGGTGTACAGACCGTAAGGGGCTTTTTGCGGAGAGTTCTGGCCGACGGGCAGCGCGCCGGGCAACGCTTCGGAGCTGAATTCGTTGCCGAAACCGGACTGGTAAGCCAGGGCTGAATCGAGGTTCATGGAGCCTCCTGAACAGGGAGTCGGCATGGCCGGACGCTCTGGATCGGAGGTCTTGGCACGCCGGGGTTATTTTTATCGTAATTCAATTACGCATAACGTAATTTGCTCGCTATCCAGCGTCAAGCTATAAAGACGCCCATTCGTTCCGGGACACGGCAGCACCATGGAAAAAACCAGCGACAGCAACGGCAAACAGAAAGTCCGCTCCGCCGAGGTCGGCACCGACATCCTCAAGGCCCTGGCCGAGTTGTCGCCGTCCACTTCGCTGTCGCGTCTGGCCGAACATGTGCAGATGCCGGCGAGCAAGGTTCATCGTTATCTGCAGGCATTGATCGCCAGCGGCTTCGCCGAGCAGAACACCGCCACCAACCATTACGGCCTGGGTCGTGAAGCGCTGCGCGTGGGCCTGGCGGCACTCAACAGTATGGACGTGCTGAAAGTCGCCGCCCTGCCCCTGGCCGAGCTGCGCGACGAACTCAACGAAACCTGTTTCCTGGCGGTATGGGGCAATCAGGGCGCGACCGTGGTGCACATCGAACCGGCGGTGCGCGCGGTAACCGTGGTGACGCAACTGGGCTCGGTGTTGCCGCTGCTCAGTTCATCCACTGGCCTGGTCTTCGGCGCGTACCTGCCGCATCGTGAAACCGATGAATTGCGCGAGCAGGAAATCGCCGTCGGCGGCCATCCGCTGGCGGACGAAAAAGCCTATGCGGCGTTGTGCGGACAGATTCGCGAACGCGGTCTGCATCATGTCCACGGCTTGCTGATGCCTGGCGTCGATGCTCTCTCGGCACCGGTGTTCAACGCCCTCGGGCAGGTCGCGGCGGTATTGACCATCGTCGGCCCGACCTCGTTGTTCCACGCCGACGAAAACGGCCCGGCGGCGCAGCGGCTGCTGGCGGCGACGCGGGCCGTGAGTTGGCGGATGGGGTATCAGCCAGCTTGAAAGATTGAATGATCAGCCGACGATATGGGTCTTGCTGTCCGCAATCACATGGGGAGAAACCGCTGCGGTGATGTAACCGATCCCGACCGGCACGCCGGTCGCGGTCGATACGATGTCCGCAATATCCTTGACCCGTGTCAACGCGCCCACCGCCGAAACCGATCCGCCAACACCGGCGATCACGCCGACGTACAAGAGGATGGAGCTTCTCCAGGCCGAGGCCAGATGGTTCCTGCCTGCGTCGTCATCCCCCAGGCTGTAGGCAACGATGCCCTGAACGATCGACCTTGTGATCCGTACGATACTGGCGACCAGTCCCACCGGCGGTACAAACAGCGAGACGATATCCACCGCCAGCTCCGTGACCACCAGCACCGTGTTCCAGAAACGCTCGGCAGGCGTGGTCGTTTGATGATCGACATCGCTGAGCACCCGCGAAACCATGCTGTCGAACTCGAACTTGAAATGAGTCACGGCGTAACTGTTGATCAATGCAGGTGCAGGGAGGGTGTTTGCAGCTTGCTGACAACGAATGACGAAATTCTGCACGACAGCTCGGTGCTCCAGCCTTGCCAGTGCAATGACGTGATTGCCCAGGCTGCCGCCCTTGAGTCCCAGTGTCAGCGACGCGAGCGGACGAAAGCTCAAACCGTCCGGTGCCTTGGGAATGTAGACCAGCAGTTGCAACTTCCCCGCCACACGGCGTCCGAACGTGTAGGCACCCTCGATGCGTCGCCCCTCAAGGGTCAGCGTATAAATACCTTCCTGCGGGGTGGTTCCGGGTTTGAACGGTTCCAGCTCATGAGGGCGGTCATGATCCAGCCCCTCGACCAGTCCCGCCAACCAATTGAATTGCTCGGAGGACAGGGAGCCCTGCATCTTTTGGGTCACTGCAGCCTTGAGCATTTCGTTTTGCTTGACCTTGCAGAAGAGCTTCGCCTTCAGGCTCTGCTTCGGGGAATTGGCGAAATGGTCAACCAGATGCCACTCATACGCCATGGCCGGTTTCAGGCTGATCAAGGCCCTCACAACGCTCGCATTCAGATTTCCCAGCGAAGCACCATTTCTGGAGGCAAATGCCACCTGACCATCGCTCGGCCAGAGTTGCCATTGAATGAACAGTTGAGTAAGCGTCATCCACTCCTGCCCACGCACCTTGACGTTCACTTGATCAGGATCGATCAATGGGTGTTTCGGGTCAGCCCCTCGCAGATGACGGTTCAGCCTTTCCATCACCAGGTCTCGCGAAAACGACACCATTGTGGGGATATTCAGCTCATCTTTTGACACTTCGTAGATCGCCTTGAACTCCGTATTCAGCCGGGTGAGCAGCTCACGATCCTGCGCCGCCGCGTTCCGGTACCAGACGGGGGTAGCCACTTTTTCCTCAGCGACTTCCCAGTTGATGATCCCGTGGATGGCCCCCATCAGCGGGCCATCATCCAGCCCTTGAGTCCATTGCACCAGTGTCACGTCCCCCCACCACCATGGCTGGAATACCGGGCCCGGTTCGCTGAAGGAAAGGTAGTCCTTCTCGAATTCCGCACGATTTTCGCTGAATGCCTGACCGGTCAGGAAGTCACGGTCACGCGGCTCGAATCCCCAGGCAATGAACTGTCGCTTCAATGCCGTCAGATCGGTGAACTCGAACCACTGCTGCCCTGTCGGTGCGCCGGGAGCATAAAGGACATGCCTTGAGTGATCAGGCGCCGCGCCTTTCGCGCGAAACGCAAGCATGTCCCTGAACGGTTTGTAGTAAGGTCGGAAAGCAACACCCGTTGCCTCCATTTCCGGTTTCCCGAGCAGATACCGCTGCACCATATCCTGGGCCTGCGGGCTGATGTGTTTTTGCAGGATCGCGGCGAAGTTACTGACGGCAATCTGCTGTGCCAGCACTTTACACATGGCTTCTCTGACCGACGCCCGTCCAAAGCGGTCATTGCGTTCATTGGCGTATTGCACCCGCAGATCAAGCTGGCGGATGGTGCGTTCGATATTGGACGCGGTCAGTCGCGGGTTATTGTGAAACGCCTCGAACTTGATCGAGTACGCAGCCCCCTTGTCATGCACGCCGTACATGAACAGCTGGGTCAGGGTTTTACGCTCGATATGCTCGATACGCCGGCTGCCCATCGGCAGCGAATGTTGCACCGTCACCCAGACCGTATCAGGATCCACACGTTGGGTATCGTCTGCGGAAATATGAGTTTCGACGACACCGCGCACATATTCCTGGAATGAAGACACCCCGCCCATCGACTCATGCAATGCCACCTGACTTCTCAACAATCCGTTTTCCATCGAGGCGAAAACTTCCTGATGGGCGGCGGGAGCGTCCTTGAGCCATTGCGGCCGATTTTTTTTGTTCATCAGGATCAGGAGGTGGGCAATGCGTCCCTTTGCGGTATCGCTCACTGTCTGCTGACGATGCACCGATTCGATGGACTGAATGACGGCCTGCAGATCCGCGCCGTTTTTTTCCAGTTGGCGAAGATGCCAGGTCACGTCTCTCTGCTGCTGTTCCAGCAACCCGGCCGTGAGGGTGTGGAAGAGTTCTCCCTGAATGTTCAGGTAACGGATGTCCGGAACCTGCCTGACCTGAGCGGCGTCTTCCAGGGCAATGCCCTTGAGCAGTTGCAGCCGGCTGTCCGGGTTGCTCAGGCGCTGCTCCAGAACACGCTGCATCATGGCCGATGTGCGGAATGTTTCCAGGCCGTTCACGTGAGTGAAAAGAACGACCCATTCGTTCTCGCCCGGTATCAGTTCAGAGACCGAGCGGCCAGAGAGGTAAGTGACAAAGCAACCGGCCAGCGTCGCGAATCGGCCGTTTTCCAGTTGCAGAGAAACACTGTAGGCCGGCGTCATGGATGCGCCCCTTATGAAGACGGCAAAACTTTCCTCTACTTCCGGTCGCACACCTTGCAACTGCACTGTCGCACTCAATTCCTGCCAGAACAGCGCGGCATAGGCATCCTGTAGTTGACGGCTGCGCGACGGCAGCTTGCGCCCCTTGTCATCCTTGCCCGAAGAAGCGGCCCAATATTGCGCCAGCAAGGGCGAGTATTTTTGTGCCAGCGAGCCCAACACATTGGCGATCACCGAGCCGACGGCAGCCACATCCAGACCCTGGATTCGATCCTCGTCATCCGTGGAGTCAGGCCAGTCGTAGACGCCGTATTGGCTGGCGTCATACACGGGTGCCCGGCCCCGCGCCAGGCACTGCATGAATACGTTCATGACCAGCCCGGTCGGTTGCGGATTGACGATTTCCCGACTTCGGGCAGTGATGTAAGTCTTGCTGATGTAAATATCCGGCAGCAATTTCTGAAGTTCGTTTAACACTAGCTCCTGCAAATACGACTTGAACGAAGGCAACCCTCCCAGCATACGTTCAAACTCTACAAAACCCTGATCAACTTTACCCAGACTTGTTTCAATCGAAATCTTTTCCATGGCACTCATAAACAAACTCCGGCAATACACATTACTACCAGGCAATACAACATCACCCGAAACGTGTAATTAACTTAGCTTGAGAAGCACCCACACAGACACCCACCACACTTTACAAAGTTTTGAAAACTTCCGGTCGCCAACCTGACCTACAATTTCATTAACTGACAATTAACTGCACAACCCCAGCATTCTTGCCCGCGCCACGGCATGCGTCCGACGTTCCACGCCCAACTTGGCGTGAATTCTTCGGACATGAGTTTTAACCGTATGCAATGAGATGAACAACTTGTCCGCTATTTGTTGATTGGAGTTTCCCGAAGCAATCAATTCCAGGACCTGAGACTCTCGCAAACTCAATGAATTTTCATCGCCACTTTTATCTGAAAGTTTCTTTTGCTGTACCAAATCAACCCAGGCATCCGGCACTTGCTCTTCAAACTTCAACAATAATCGTGACAACTTGAAATGGCTTGCCAATGCCCGGCCTCTTTCAAAGTAAAGCCGGGCAGATTCGCCTTCATCGAGCAACGAGGCCACCTCCCCCATCGCCAGCAACAGTTCGGCTTCAAGAAGGATCATCCGACGGGATCGGGCCTGTTCGAACAGTCGCTGCAAACGTGCCATTGGTTGAGGTGCCTGATGCAACCGGGTCTCGGCCAGAATCAGCAAACACTCGATGCGCGGGACAAGCTCCAGCGTCGCCGGCGGTGCCTGCCGTGCGTTGGGGCCACGAAAGTGCCGAATTACCCGAGTCAAGGCCTCCCGGGCCAGTTCTGGCCGCCCCTGTTGCAGCCAGAACTCGCTGCTGACCTGCAACAGGATGCTGCGATAGACCGTGTCCGGAATCTGCCGCTGCTGCATCAACCGTTCCGCATCGCGCAGACGCATGAAGGCTTGTGGGAAATCCCCCTGATCGGCAGCCAGTTGAGCCAGCCCCAGAAAGCCGTAAAGCACACGCTTGTCAAAGCTGCGCAGACAGTCGTCGAGCCCCTGTTGAAAGAACTCGGCTGCCCGTTCCTGCTGTCCCAGGCTTAGCGCCAGTCGCCCGCGTCGCAGGGCGATACGGCCCAGCAGCGGCGTCGGCCGCTCAATGGACAATCCGAGCATTTCGCAGAGATTGGCCAGCAGCTCTTCGGCCCGGGCGGCCCCACCACGCTGTTCGAGCACCTGGGCATGATCAAGCTCCAGCAACGCCTCGAACAGCAATGAACCTTCAGCCCGGGCCAGGCAAAGTGCTTCACGATTGATCGAATGCGCCAGCTCCAGATCGCCACACAGCAGCGCCTGCTGTGTACGTCCCGACAGGCACAGCAGGCGCGCTGTCCAGGCCTTCGGCGACAGATCGCTCAAGGCTTGTTCAAAGTGATCACGCGCCTCTTCCATCCGTCCTTGCAGGTGCAACAGCCAGCCTTGCTGAGCCTGCCAGCGGGCAATCAATTGCCGTTGCTGGCCAGCCGACGGTGGCGGCAAAAAACGCGACAGCTGCCCGATGCAATCCGCCGCCTGGACAAAGCGACCGGCGAACAACAATGCAGCCGTGATCAACCCGACCAGTTGCGCCGAACCCAGCAACAGTTCCTCGCCGCGCTGTTCATATAGACGCAGCAACAGCACGACCGTCTGTTCCTCGAACAGATGCTCGAAACTGAAATGCTGTAACAGACTCACAGCGACCTCGTACTCCTCGGCCAGCAACGCCTGCTCGAAAGCACATTTCCAATGTTGCCCGGCAGCAAACCACTGACAGGCCCGGCGATGCCAGGAACGCCCGGCAGGCCAAGGTTCGTCACGCATCAGGCGTGACAGTGGCGCACACACCTGCAACCAGTCCGGAGATCCTCGCCAGGGTTCGATAAAACATCCCAGCGTCTGCAGGTTGCGCATCCATTGCGCCCCGTCTCCGGCACCAAACAGGTGATCGCAAAGGCTGGCATTGAAACGCGGCAAATGCGCCAGCACCCGCCAGGCTTCGGCCAGTTCCGGGCTCAGGCCGCTGAACAGTTCGTGTTGCAGGTAGTCCAGCAAGGTATCCATGCGCTGCTGGGGCAAGGTCTTTTGCGACCAGTCGCATTTTTGCATCATCAGCATCCGTACTCCGGCACACCAGCCACCGCTGCGCTGATGAATCCGAGCCGCCACGCTGTCGGCCTGGTCTGGCGGCAAGTGGCGCAGTAGTTGTGCGATTTCGTCCCGGGTCAGCGCCAGCATCGCCCCTTCACATTCGTACAGGGCATCATCGAGCAGCAGACGCGGCCAGTTGCAGGGTGGCCGCCGCCGCGTACCGATCCACCATGTCACGGCCGGACTGCTGATCGCCAGCATCCGGTCGAGCAATGCGTCCAGCGCCGGCTGTGGATTGCGGCAGTAATCGTCGATCAACACCCAGGTTTCCGAGGACCTTCGCGCCAGTTCATAAAGCAACGAAGCCTCGTCCGAGGCCGTCAGTCCCATCGCACGTGCAAGCCGTTCGCAAAATTCGCCGACACCCAAGGCAGCCCCTGCCAGCGGCAACCAGCAGACGGTGCAATTGGCCGGCGCTTGCAGCAGGCACTCGGTGAGTAGCGCGGTTTTACCGCTGCCGGCCGGCGCACAGATCAGTTTGACCCGGGCCGTCGAATCGAAGAGTGCCTCGCAAAGGCGCGGGCGCGGCAGATGATGGGGAGACAGTCTCGGGAGAAAATCCGGTCGGTTCAAACTGGGTGTCATGGCGGTCATCGGGTGCGCCTTCTTATCGTTGTACGCTCACCCTAGACCTCTCTCCGGCGCTTGTTGACGAGTATTCAGCAAGCTGATTGGCGCCCATAAAAAAGGCGACCGTACGGTCGCCTTTCGCCTTGCCGATGTATCGAAACCCTTACCGTACGCCCTCGGCGCGCAGGGCTGACGGCGTGTAGTCGGCAGCCTTGGCTTCGAAGCCGAATTCGAAGCTGTGCTTCTCTTCGTTCTTCATCCCCAGAGCAATGTAGCGGCCGGCGATGATGTCGTAGAGCGCTTCAAGGGTGTAGGCCTGGGTCTGGTGATCGTAGTAATACTGCGCGTGTCCCTCGGCCACCCGCCACAGTTGCCCGCGACCGTCGTAATGATCGGCCAGCGCCACTTGCCAGCTGTCCTCGTCGATGTACATGTGGCGCTTGGCGTAGATGTGCCGCTCGTTCGGTTTCACCGTGCCGATCACTTCCCAGACCCGGTGCAGTTCATAGCGGGTCAGGTCCTGATTGATGTGCCCGGCCTTGACGATGTCGTCGTACTTGAGACTCGGCGAGTCGAGCTTGTAGCTGTTGTACGGAATGTACATTTCCTTTTTGCCGATCAGTTTCCAGTCGTAGCGATCCGGCGCACCGGAGAACATGTCGAAGTTGTCCGAGGTGCGCAGGCCATCGGCAGCGGTGCCCGGCCCGTCATAGGCAACTTGCGGCGCACGACGCACCCGGCGTTGGCCGGCGTTGTAGATCCACGCCAGACGCGGTTCCTTCACCTGATCGAGGGTCTCGTGCACCAGCAGCACGTTACCGGCCAGACGCGCCGGGGCGGTCACCGACTGCTTGAAGAAGGTCAGAACGTTGGCGGCTTTTTCCGGATCGAGATCCTTCATCAGTTGCGGCACGGCGATCTCTTCTTCGAAGCGGATCGGTGTGTAGCTGCCGTTGGTCTGCGGGGTCACCTGAGTGATGATCCGTCGCAGATTGCCGCCGTGATACCGGGTGATGTGATTCCACAGTACTTCAACACCGTTCTTCGGAATCGGAAATGCGTAGTAACGGTTGCCGGTGAAGTTGGCCAGGCCGTTGCCGTCGTTGATGCTAGTGACGTTGAGCGCACTGCGCTTGGCCGATTCGTAGATTTCCGGCGGTACGGCCACGGTGCGATGGGTCGGGTAGACCGGGATCCTGTAGGTTTCGGGGTAGCGCTTGAACATCGCCACCTGGCCGTCGGACAGCTTGTCTTTGTACTTGTCGACGTTGGCAGCAGTGATGGTGAACAGCGGTTTTTCGCTGGCGAACGGGTCCGCCAGAAAGCCTTTGCTGTCGACCGCACCGGCGTTTTTCGGAATACCGCCGGTCCAGGCCGGAATCGAGCCGTCGGCGTTACCAGCCTTTTCGGCGCCCAACGGCGTCAGGCTGGTGCCGAGCTTGCTGGCCTCTTCCGGCGAGACCGCCGCGATCACGTTGGCGGCCAGCAGGCTCAGGGCCAGGACACCGCATTGCAGAATCATCTTGCGCATTGCATTCATCCTTCTCGGGCAGATCAGAAGTTCACACCGAAACTCAGGGCCACGAAGTCACGGTCTTCGAGGGTGTTGTAGTCACCACCGAAAAAGTCGGTGTAACTCAGGCTGGCGGTATAGGTATTGCGGTAATCGGCATCCACCCCGACGCTGATGGCCTTGGCGCCTTCGTTGAACAGACCGTTGGGGCCATAACCGGCAACGTCGTGGGACCAGGACAGGTTGGGTTTGAGGTTGATCCCGCCGATCACGTTGGCGTAATCGAGGATCGCCCGGGCGCGATAGCCCCAGGAGGTGGAGGTGACGAAACCGTCGGTGTCACCGCCGAAACCGTACTGACCGTAGACCGAGTCACGGCCATAACGCAGCTTGCTGCGCGACTCCAGCCCACCGACCCGCACCACCGCCGCTTCGCCGACCAGGGTCAGGCGTTCCGCACCCCAGACCTGATCGAAAAAGTGCGTCAGCGTGCTCTGGATCTGCGTCACTTCCTTGCGCCGGTAGCCCTTGTTGTCGGCGCCCGGCGAGGTCACCAGCGGCGACGCCGCACCGCCGGCAATCGGATTGAGCAGCGCCAGGGTCAAGTCATTGGTGTTGACCTGCACCGGCGCGTTGGGCCGGTAGCTGATCTCGCCGGTCCAGGCGGTGCCGGTCGGCAGCGTGGTGGAGAAACTCGCGCCGTACAGGCGGATGTCTTCCGGGTATTCGAGGTAGTACTGGCCGCGCCCGAGCATCACGCTTTGCGCCAGCCCCGAACCGCTGCCGGGTGCCAGACCGTTTGCGATCCCGACCATGCCCGGCAGCGCCGCGAGGGTCGAAAGCCCGGCGGTGCTGGTGCCGACGGTCGGCGTGCGGCTGTGGTAATTCATGAAGTAGAGGCCGTACTCGGTGTCATCGCCGAGCCAGCGCAGTGCCGTACCCCATTGTCCGGAATCCCGCGCATCGCGGTCGCCGCCACGGGGCACGATCACGCCTTCGCGGGTCACCTGGATCGGCTGACCGAAGGCTGCCGTCAGCGGTACAAACGGGGCGATCGCCGGACTGCCGACGGTGTAGCCGTTGTTACAGCCGTCCGCCGCCACGTCAACACCGAAGAAGGTGCCGCAGTTGTCGAGGACGGTCTGATCCCATTCCAGTTGATAGAAGCCCTCGACCGTCAGTTGATCGGTGAGCCCCTGAGAGGCGAACAGCATGTTTACCGGAATCAGCCCTTCCTTGATCTCCGCACCCGGCCGGCGAAACGCCGAGACGTCGATCGGGTTGATGCTGTTGATCGAGTTGCCGATGAAAGTACTTTCACCCCAGCTCACCACCTGTTTGCCGGCGCGCACGGTGCCCGGCAGATCGGCGATGGAATAGTTGTGATAGATGAACGCATCGAGAATCTGCGCGCCGGAGGACTTGGCGCCCTCCTTGCGGCCCTTGTCGCTGATCGGCTTGAACTCGCGGTCTTCGTCCTTGAGCTCGAAGTCGTACCAGTACTTGCCGCGCACGAACACACCGGTGTCGCCGTACTTCAGTTCGAGGTCGTGGATGCCCTTGAAGATCTTGGAAAAGGTCTCGCCTTTCTTGAAGTTCAAACGCCCGTCATCACCGGTGGACGACTGGCCGGTTCCGCCGTTGACCGTACCCACCAGCGACTTGTCGGCATCGCGCATGCCCCAGCTCGCGCCGACCGACAGCGAAGAATCAAAGGTGCCTTCGATTTCCCCGATATTGAAAGCGACCGCGTGCGCCTGGGCACAGCAGCCCAAGGCCACCGCAGCGGCGAGCGCGTGCGGTGTGAAGATGGCGCGCATTGTTGTTTTTGTCATGCGTCTTCCCCGGTGAGTGACAGAAGGCCCCACCCTACTGCCGCTACACGGGGACGATAAGCGCACCAAGGAGGTATTCGCGCCGTCGCTCGAAAGGATGAATACCCGCCTGCGGCAAGGCTCTGCGCCCGCCATGAACAGGCTGGATGCACCACCATCAACGTGACGGATGATGGCCCTTCGAATCACTGCACTGTTACATGCCCCGTAACAGTGCATGTCCGGTTTCGCTATTTTTACTTTGGTCTCGAGCGCTTATTCTGAGCGGGCTTTCACGGCGCACCGCCCGCAAGCACAAAGTCCGCGACCGAGTCGTCGGCAACCGATTTCTGATGGACCGAAGCATTTCCTCGATCCATCGCCCCGGTGTTCACTGACGTTGATTTGTAGCTCCTTGATCCAACGTCTTACCTTGGCCGCTGCGTTTGCAGCGGCCTTTTTTATGGGCGCGACCTGGCAAATGTCGCTGGCGCACCGACAGCTTCCTCTGCACTGGGCAATGCGATCTACAAGTGCCCGAACTACACAATTTCCCGAAATCGGCTACACGTCTCTGTAACTTCGCGATCGCGCTTCTCAATTAAGATCATTGCCAGACCAGCGAACACAAAGGGCTGGTTTTGACTTTATCCATTGGAAGGATTGCTCGTTGAAAACCATCAGCTATAACCAATACCGCTCCATCCACAGTTTCAACGGACGGATTCGGTTTCTTGTCTTTCACTACACCGCCGTCGACTTCGCCGGCTCGATTGCCGCCCTGACCGGCCCGAGTGTCAGTGCGCACTATCTGGTGCCGGACATCACTGATCCCAGCTATCAGCGGGCCGGTCACAGCACCCAGGAGGTTTTCGGTCTGGTGGATGAAACCCAGCGTGCCTGGCATGCCGGGATCAGTCAGTGGGGTAATCGCAGCAACCTCAACGACACGTCCATCGGCGTGGAAATCGTCAACATGGCGACATTCAAGGACGGCCTCTTCAACTTTCCGCCGTACCATCCTGAACAGATCCGTGCGATCGAAGAATTGGCATTGAACATTCTTGCGCGCTATCCGGATATCGGGCCGACCCAGGTGCTCGGCCATTCGGACATTGCCATCGGCCGCAAGAGTGATCCCGGACCGATGTTTCCGTGGTACGCGTTGTATTTGAAGGGCGTTGGCGCCTGGTATGACGAGGACACCCGGAACCGCTTTTTGCAGCAGTTCACCGAATCAGGCATTCCATCCCGGGCCGACCTGCTGCAACAGTTCAAGACCTATGGCTACGACACATCCAGGGCCACAGACGAGGCGGGCTATCGGCAACTCGTGCGTGCCTTTCAATTGCACTTTCGCCCGCAAGCCTGCGAAGGAGAAATGGACGCACAGACGGCGGCAAACCTGGCGGCACTCGTGGCCAAATACTTTCCTTGAACACTTGAAAGGCAAGGTCGTTTCTTGACCTTGCCGCTACGGTTTACAGCGAATATTTCTGCAGGTTCGCCATCATTTCCTTCAGCGCCTCGATGTTGTCTTTCGGATGCGCCGCGCCTTCGAAATCACAGATCTGCTGCCAGTGCGCCGCGACGTCTTCCGGGGAAAAACCGACGCGGGGATCGAACCCGGCGCCCAGGCTGCGCTCCCAGCGCACTTTGCCCATCCAGCCGCCACCGACTTCGAACAGGCCCGAGGTTTCCTGGCATTGCTCGCTGGCCAGGTACACCACCAGCGGGCTGACCAGTTCCGGTTTGAGTTGTTCGAACACTTGCGGCGGAATCAGGCCTTCGGTCATGCGGGTGCCGCCGGTGGGGGCGATGGCGTTGACCAGGATGTTGTTCTTGCGGCCTTCGATGGCCAGGGTGCGAGTCAGGCCGTAGAGGCCGAGTTTGGCCATGCCGTAGTTGGACTGGCCAAAGTTGCCGTAAATGCCGGAGGTCGATGCGGTGAAGATCACTCGCCCATAGTTCTGCTCGCGCAGGTGCGGCCACGCGGCGCGGGTCACCTTGTAGGCGCCTTCGACATGGACGCGATAGACCAGATCCCAGTCGGCGTCTTCCATTTTGTGGAAGGTCTTGTCGCGCAGGATCCCGGCGTTGTTGACCACCACGTCGACGCGGCCGAATACGTCGAGCGCGTTCTGCACCAGTTTTTCGCCGTCGGTGACCGAGTCATGGTTGGCTTCGGCGATGCCGCCGGCCTCACGGATTTCCGCCACCACGCGGTCGGCCGCCGAAGCGTTGGCGCCTTCGCCCTGAGTCGAGCCGCCGAGGTCATTGACCAGCACTTTGGCGCCCTGTCTGGCGAACAGCAAGGCGTGCGCGCGTCCCAGGCCACCACCGGCTCCGGTGACGATCACGACTTTATCTTCGAAACGCACAGAATCATTCATCGGGGCAACTCCAGCAGGCCTGAGGGACAGTTTCCCCGAGTGTCAGGCACGACGCGCTCGGTCACAACGAACACGGATGGGGCTGAATGGTGCGCGATAAGGCTGGGGGATGATGAAAACGTGCCGGGGCGCCAGGCGCCTCCGGCAAGAATTCAGGAGCACGCCGCCTTGCGCGGTGGCAACACGAAGTGATCGCGAAATGCGAGATAGTGTTTGAGCACCTGTACCGGCGCTTCGGTTTGCGGGTAGTGGCCGATACCCGCCAACAGCACGATGTCCGCGTCGGGGATAAGCTCGCGATAACGCTCGACCATGTGCGCCCCGGAAATCGGATCGACTTCGCCATCGATCACCCGCAGCGGCACCTCGCCACGCTGCATCGCCGCGACCCAGCGATCACGCTGAACCCGACGCTCGGGAATGTAGTGAATCAGCTTGTGCATGACGCGTTGCCCGCGATTGCACTCGATCAGGCTCCAGAAATCATCCATCTCGCTTTCGCTGGGCCGGGTGTCCGGGCCGAAAATCTGATGGAAACTTTTCACCAGCGCATCCCGGGTGAAGGCCCGGCCGATCATCCAGCCCAGCGGGCTGAGCAGCAGTTTTTGCGTCAGCAGTGGCCGGTGGGTTTCCGGAAACAGACCACCATTGAGGAACACACAACTGGCGACTTCGATCAGGTCTTCGTAATGTCGGGCCAGCAGTTCCTGGGCAACACTGTCGCCGTAGTCGTGGGCCAGAATGTGCACCGGTTGCTCGACCTGCAGATGCGCGAGCAAGGCCTGTTGCAGATCGGCCTGCTCCAGCAGGCTGTAGGTGTGATTGAGCGGTTTGGCCGAGTCACCGAAGCCGAGCATGTCGCAGGCAATCACCCGGTAGCGCTGGGACAGCGGTTGCCACAGGTAATGCCAGTCCCAACTGGCCGTGGGAAAGCCATGGATCAGCAGCAGCGGTTCACCCTGCCCGGCCGTCCAGTAGCGGATCGGCTGACCATGGAAGACAAACGCCTGGCTGCGTTTGCGCCAGGCACTCAGCGGAATCTCGGCAAGAGGCATTAGAGTTTATACCCCGGGTCTTGTTTATCGAGTTTGCGCAGCAGCGCCGGCCAGGCCAGCGCGCCACCCATGCCTTGAGCACTTTTGGTGACACCGGCGATCATCGCCTTGGCGCCTGCCAGAATCTGCGGTTCGATGGCGATCAGTTCGGCCCCGCCGGTCTGCGCCATGACCTGGATGTCGCAGGCGCGCTGAAAGGTGAACATCATCAGGAAGGTATCGGCGATGGTGCCGCCACAGGTCAGCAGACCGTGGTTGTGCAGCATCAGGAAATTGTTGTCGCCCAGATCCGCCTGCAACCGCGCTTTCTCTTCATGGTTAAGCGCCACCCCTTCATAGGCGTGAAAGGCCAGGCTCGACAGCACGAACAACGATTGCTGACTGATCGGCAGCACACCCTGCTTCTGCGCCGACACCGCGACACCGGAAGCGGTATGGGTGTGCAGCACGCAGGCCACGTCGTGGCGGACTTCATGCACGGCGCTGTGGATGGTGTAGCCAGCGGGATTGATTTCGTAAGGGCTGTCCATGAGTTTGTTGCCGGCCTGGTCGACCTTCACCAGGCTCGAGGCGGTGATCTCATGGAACATCAGGCCAAACGGGTTGATCAGGAAATCTTCGGTGCCGGGCACCTTGGCGGAAATGTGGGTGAAGATCAGATCATCCCAGCCATGCAGCGCGACCAGACGATAGCAGGCGGCCAGATCGACCCGGGTCTGCCATTCCGCGGCACTGACCTGGTCTTTGACGTTTATGGACGAAGGGACGGGGGCTACGCTCACTGTATGCACCTCTGCGTTCTTATTGTTTTTGCGTGTGTCAGCAGTCTAGTCAGCCCCGGACGGTCGCGTAGTTGCATTGGCAGCCAGCTTGATGACTGAACGAGTCAGCAACGCAAACAGCTTGGATCCATGTCAAAGCAACGACGCCAACAAAGGTGCGGCGAACAGATTGAGCAGCCCGGTGAGCACCATCACCAGGCCCGCGACCGAGCCTTCTTCGCCACCCACTTCATGGGCCCGGCTGACCCCGGCGCCGTGCGCACCGACGCCGAACAATGCACCGCGTGCCAAAGCGCTGCGCAACGGCAACCACTTGAGCAGCACACCACCGAGCATCGCGCCGAACACCCCGGTGAACATCACGAACACCGCAGTCAGTTCCGGTACGCCACCGAGGTCCTGGGCCAGCGGCATCGCAAACGGTGTGGTGATCGAGCGCGGCACCAGCGACAGCGTCACCGGACTGTCCAGCGCCAGTGCTTTCGCGAGACCGAACGAAGTGGCGATCGACGCCGCACTGCCGGCCAGCATGCCCAGCAGCAATGCCGACCAATGCCGCACCAGCAACTGGCGCTGCTGCCAGATCGGCACCGCAAATGCCACCGTGACCGGACCAAGCACCAGCATCAGCCAATGGGTATTGCTTGAGTATTCGGCGTAAGCGGTGTGCAGCGGCACGGCAAGCGCCAGCAGCAACGCGGGGACCAGAATCAGTGGCGACAACACGTAGCGCCCGGTCCGGCGATACAGCCAGCGACTGAACAGATAAGCCAGCAACGTGAACGCCAGCCAGAACATCGGCATCAGCTCAAGCTTCATGGGACCGCCTCAGGCGCACGGCCAGCTCTACGGTGAACGCGGTCACCAGCATCACCATCAATGTGCTGGCCGCGATCACCAACAAGATCCGCCAGCCGTCATCGTGCAGCAACGCGCCGTAATCCAGCAGGCTCATCAACGCCGGAATGAAGAACAGCAGCATCTCGGCCATCAGCAATCCCGCGCCCATTTGCAGCGCCGCCGGTTTGACCCAGCCGAACGCAAAAGCCAGCAGCAGCAATGCCATGCCGATCACCCCGCCGGGAATCGGCCAGGGCAGCCACGCTGCGATCTGGCATCCGAGCAGGTAGAGACCGAGCAGCACGGCCAGTTCGGCCAGCAGGCGGGAAAAGTATTTAACGGTCGAGGATTTCATCGGGGGGCTCCTTTCACAGGTGCCTATTTTACGAACCCGACTTCCATCTCCGAAGCGAATTGTTAGACTCAAGGCCATTCCAATCTGGAATCAGGCCATGGAATTCAAACAGCTCAAAAGCTTTGTCGAAGTCATGCATCAGGGCGGTTTCACTCAAGCCGCAAAAAACCTGCACATCAGTCAGTCTGCGGTGAGCAAGCAGATTGCCCAGCTCGAACAAAGTCTCGGCACCCCGCTGCTTGAACGGCTGGGCTCGCAATTACGCCTGACCGCCGCCGGCAGCGTGGTGCTGCAACGGGCCGAAGGCATGCT
Organism: Pseudomonas sp. B15(2017); assembly: GCF_002113215.1. Taxonomy (NCBI): domain Bacteria; kingdom Pseudomonadati; phylum Pseudomonadota; class Gammaproteobacteria; order Pseudomonadales; family Pseudomonadaceae; genus Pseudomonas; species Pseudomonas sp. B15(2017). Next base: position 243,875 of record NZ_NEJZ01000004.1, on the reverse strand, counting down.
GCGGTTGCGCAATGAATTGCTCAGCGAGCTGGATGATCTCAGTCATCTGGCACGCGGCGAGCTGCGTCTCGGGCTGCCATTACTGGGCAGCGACGCGTTGTTTGCCGGGCTATTTGCCGAATACCGACGGCGATATCCGAACATCAGCGTTCAACTGATAGAGGGCGGCAGTCGCAACATCGAACAGGCTGTGCTCAGCGGGGAGCTGGAGTTGGGTGGCAGCTTGCTGCCGAAAGATCCGCAGTTCGACGTTCAGCCGTTCTGCGATGAACCGCTCGATGCGCTGCTTCCGGTGGATCACCCACTGGCGGCAAAAGGCGAAATCGGTCTGGAAGAATTGGCCGATACGCCGTTCCTTTTGTATCAGCGCAGTTTCGTGCTCAACGATCGTTTGCTTCAGGCCTGCCAGCAGATGGGCTTCACCCCGAAGGAAGGCGGGCGCAGTGGGCAGGCGGATTTTCTCGCGGCGCTGGTCGCCGCCGGACAAGGCGTGGTGTTGCTGCCCAGCGTGGTGGCGCGCGGACTGGTGCGGCCAGGCGTGGTGCGCCTGACCTTGAACGCGCCGGATTACTTGCGCTGGGACATCGCTTTCATCTGGCGCCGGGGCGCCTATCTGTCGAAGGCTGCGCAGGCCTGGCTGGCGCTGCTGCGCGAACGTGAAATCAGCCCTTGAGCGTGGCGATCAACTGTTCCAGCCAAGGTTCGGCGTCGGTTTCAGGCGTGACGCTTTCGCTGGCGTCGATGCGCAGCATGTCCTGCACCTCGCGCACGCCCAGTTCGCCGAACAACTCGCGCAATTGCTCGCCGCCGCCGCAGAAGGTGTCGCCATAACTGGCATCGCCCAAGGCGATCACGGCACCAGGCAAGCCACGCCAGGCCGCCGGCAATTGGTCGCGAATGGCCGAGTACAACGGTTGCAGGTTGTCCGGCAGCTCGCCCATGCCGGTGGTCGAAGTTACGCCGAGCAAGACTTCAGGGCCAAAGGCCTGGAGATCAGCGAGGCTGGCGCGCGAGTTGTAGAAGGTTTCAAAACCGGCGGCGTTCAACAGGCTCTGAGCGTGGCGAGCGACTTCTTCGGCCGTGCCGTACACAGAGCCGGAGAGGATGGCGACTTTCATCAATCTGATCCTGAAACTGAAAAAAAGAGCGGCGATAGTAACAGCCAGCGGCGCCTTGTCGCGATTGGCTCTCGATAAGCGCTGGTGGCCGGTAGACAGCGCCGATCGATCTTCTAGAATGCCTGCCACCGAAATCCTTAAAGGCTTCATAGATGATCAGTGCCAGTTTGCTGCAAATGGTGATCAACGCGTCGAACGAAGGGATCGTGGTGGCAGAAAAGGAAGGCGATCAGGACAACATCCTGATCTACGTGAATCCGGCCTTCGAAAAAATGACCGGCTATACCAGTGAAGAGATTCTTTATCAGGACTGCCGCTTCCTGCAGGCCGGAGATCGTGACCAGGCCAGTTTGAAGTTGATTCGCGACGTATTGAGCGAAGGCGGCTCATGCCGGGAGATCCTGCGTAACTACCGCAAGGATGGCACGCCGTTCTGGAACGAGCTGTCGCTGTCGACCGTGAAAAATGCCGACGACGGGCTGACCTATTTCGTCGGCGTGCAAAAGGACGTCACGGTTCAGGTCAAGGCCCAGCAGCGCGTTGTGCAACTGGAAGCCCGGGTCGCGGCTCTGGAAGCCGAGCTCGCTGAACTGAAAGCGACGAACGGCGCAAACAAAACAGCGAACTAATTGTCACTAACTACAATCACCAATGACTTTGTAATTATTCATTTCGAGTTAGCCATGCAGCGTGACGCCCTCCTGACCCAGGATGAGCTGGATTTCATCCAGACCATGCAACACAACCCGCAACTCAACGTGCGGGATGCGACGTCGAGCCTGCTGGTCAACGGTGGTTCGCAGATCCGTGACCTGCTCACGCGCCTGGCGGCCCATGAACAAGTCACCATCCAGGCCAACTTCGAAAATCAGCAGATGACCTTCCCGTTACATCTGGTGGAAGACGAGTTCCACGCCCTGCACCTGCGCCTGGGTGTACCGAGCATCTATGAAGACGGACCGATGGTGCGTCCATGGCGCCTGACTCTGGAAGAGCCGGTGGCACTGGAAAATGCCAAAGGCCAGCCCGGTACGCTGTGGGTTCACGAGGTTTCGCACAAGGGTGTGCTGCTGGAAGTGCGCAACAAGACCAAACCACCGAAGCATTTTGCCTTGTGGTTCAGCCCGTCGGGCTATGAGCGGATTTCCCTGCGCGGGACGTTCGAGCGGGAAACCGAAAGCGGCTTTTATGCTTACGAGCTAAGCCAGAGCGATGCCGACGAAACCGAGCGTCTGCGCCAGTTCATCCTGCAACAGCATCGTCTGACCCACCCTGCCATACACACCTGAGTCTCAGGTATCCAGCGTCCCCGCCAGAAACTGATTCATGCGTTGACGCATGGTCGATCCGTCATTGCCCAGGCAGCCAACCGCTGATCCGGCGAGGCTGTCCTGCGCCAGATCGGCGGCATCGCCCGCCAGCATCAACTGACAATCCAGGCTCAAGGCCAGACGATTCAAACGTCGTGGCAGCTCGGCAGTCGGCGCATGATTGGAAAACAGCACCAGCGCCTGAGGCCTGGTCTTTTCGCACACCAGCGTCAGTTCATCGAACGGCTGGCCGGTGGTGAGTACACGAACACCCGCGTCATTGCCGCTGAGAAACAGCGCCGCCACCAGTAGTTCAAGCTCACGACATTGACCGGCCAGTGCGCTGACGATCACCCTGCGCGGTTGAGAGCCGCGGAGCATGACGATGCGCTGCAGCACCTTCGCTCGCAGAAAACCATCAAAGAACAGCCACTCGCTGGTTTGTCCGAAAGCGTCCTGGCGCTGCAGCATTTGCAGCCATAACGGCATCAGGATGTCCTGAAACACGACAGGCAATGCGTAGGAGGAGAAAATCTGGCCGTAGAGTTGATCCAGCGCCTGATCGTCGAATGAACCGACCGCGTGCCGAACCTGTTCCTGCCACTGCAGGTAATCCGTCTGCATATTGTCATCGGATATGAACGGGGCCAGGACTTTCATCGGCTCGGTCTTGGCCAGGATCCTGCCGATCTTGCTCACGGCGACACCCCGATCGATCCAGTCGACGATGCTGCGAACGCGCTCGATATCGGTCATCGAATACAACCGATGCCCGCTTTCGGTGCGTGTCGGCTGGATCAAACCGTAGCGACGCTCCCAGGCGCGCAACGTAACCGGGTTCACGCCGGTCAGCCGCGCTACTTCGCGGATAGGGAAAAGCTCTTCGCGCTCCAGCGCAACAGAGGCCGGGAAAGCAGGACGAACGTCAGTCATGACAGGCATTTGCGCGGGTACGTCCTCGTTGGCGAGTGTGAGCGTAGTTGGATCCCATTCTACTCCGGATGCCATCGAGCGGTTCAAGCGGTGAAATGAGACGAAAGTCTCTGGTTTGTCACGAAGATGAGGAATAATCCTTGCTTGTCGAAAAACGCAGCCCTCTACCCGGCGCTGCGTCAGGCGAAACTCCTACCCGGAGCGACGCACATGCAATACGGAGATACACAATGTCTACTTCCCCCGTCACGCTGATGGTCGCGCGTCGCGTCACCCATGGTCGTTATCAGGATCTGATCGCCTGGTTGCGAGAAGGCGAACAACTGGCCACCGATTTCCCCGGTTACCTCGGCTCCGGCGTACTGGCCCCGCCTCCCGGCGACGATGAATTCCAGATCATATTCCGCTTCGTCGACGAACAGACACTGCATGCCTGGGAACACTCGGCATCGCGCACCGCATGGCTGGCGCGTGGCAGCGATCTGTTTGCCCACCCGACGGAACATCGGGTCAGCGGCATTGAAGGCTGGTTCGGTGCTGCCGGTCATCGCCCCCCGCGCTGGAAACAGGCCGTGGCAATCTGGCTGGCGTTCTTCCCGGTGTCGCTGCTGTTCAATTTCGTGCTGGGTCCGCTGCTCGCTGAAATGAGCCTGGTTCCCCGAGTCTTCGTCAGCACGCTGTGCCTGACCCCGTTGATGGTCTACTTCTTCATTCCGCTGTCGACCCGCCTGCTGGCCGGCTGGCTCAACCCGGCGCCTGCACGCCCACTGCCCGCCGCGCCCTCTACGCAAAATCGCTGAAGCCGTCGCTCGCGTCGCTGTTATAGTTTTTGCTCTGACTTCGACGCGAGCCGTACATGACTTTTCCCACAGCTCCCATCCTCATCACCGGCACCGGCCAGCGGGTCGGCCTGCATTGTGCGCAGCGTCTGCTGGACGACGGCCATCGGGTGATCTTCACCTACCGCAGCGAACGACCGGGAGTGAAGGCTTTGCGGGATCTGGGCGCCCTCGGGCTGCACGCGGACTTTTCCAGCGAAGCCTCGATCCTCGCGTTCATCACCGAACTGAAGACCCACACCGACAGCCTGCGCGCCATCGTGCACAACGCCTCGCAGTGGCTGGCGGAAACCGACGACGGCGAAGCCGAAGCGTTCTGCCGCATGTTTAACGTCCACATGCTGGCGCCGTACCTGATCAACCTGCATTGCGCCGAATTGCTGCAACGCTCGAGTCCTGCCGACATCATCCACATCAGCGATGACGTCACCCGCAAGGGCAGCAGCAAACACATCGGCTATTGCGCCAGCAAGGCCGGGCTCGACAGTCTCACGCTGTCCTTCGCGGCGCGCTACGCGCCCTCAATCAAGGTCAACGGCATCGCGCCAGCCCTGCTATTGTTCAATCCCGACGACGACGCAGCGTACCGCGCCAAAGCGCTGGCCAAGTCCGCGCTGGGCATCGAACCCGGCAGCGAAGTGATTTATCAGAGCCTGCGTTATCTGCTCGACAACCCTTACGTCACCGGCACGACCCTGACCGTCAATGGCGGGCGGCACGTCAAGTAATACGCCCCGCGAGGATGCTCCATGACCCGTTCCCTGCCCGAGAGTTACCGCGAGATCCTGATCGGTCTCGGTGAAGACCCTGACCGCGAAGGATTGCTCGACACCCCGGTGCGGGCGGCCAAGGCCATGCAGTACCTGTGTCACGGCTACGAACAGAGCGTCGAGGAAATCGTCAATGGCGCGCTGTTTGCCTCCGACAGCGACGAGATGATCATCGTCGCCGACATCGAGCTCTATTCGTTGTGCGAACATCACCTGCTGCCCTTCATCGGCAAGGCCCATGTGGCTTATATTCCGACGGGCAAGGTGCTGGGGTTGTCGAAGATCGCGCGACTGGTGGACATGTTCGCCCGTCGCCTGCAGATCCAGGAAAACCTCACCCGCCAGATCGCCGAGGCGGTCCGGCAAGTCACCGATGCCGCCGGTGTCGCGGTGGTCATCGAAGCCCGACACATGTGCATGATGATGCGCGGTGTCGAGAAACAGAATTCGACCATGAACACCTCGGTCATGCTCGGCGCCTTCCGCGAGTCGAGCAACACCCGTCAGGAGTTCCTGCAATTGATTGGACGGAGCAAGTAAATGCCTCAACTTCAGCCGGGAATGGCGCGCATCCGGGTCAAGGATCTGCGCCTGCGCACCTTTATCGGGATCAACGAGGACGAAATCCTCAACAAGCAGGATGTGCTGATCAACCTGACCATCCTGTACGCCGCGCAGGAAGCGGTGCGTGACAACGACATCGACCACGCGCTGAACTACCGCACGATCACCAAGGCGATCATCGCCCACGTGGAAGGCAACCGTTTCGCGCTGCTCGAACGCCTGACCCAGGAGCTGCTGGATCTGGTGATGGCCAACGAATCGGTGCTGTACGCCGAAGTCGAAGTCGACAAGCCGCATGCCTTGCGTTTTGCCGAATCGGTGTCGATCACCCTCGCCGCCAGCCGCTGAACGTGTCTGGCGCTCCGGGCGTCAGGCTTTTATCATCCGCGCCACGATTTGACTGCACAGAGCCCATCATGACCGAGCAACAACGCCTCGAACTCGAAGCCGCCGCCTTCCGCCGGCTGGTCGCCCACCTGGACAGCCGCAAGGACGTGCAGAACATCGACCTGATGAACCTCGCCGGGTTCTGCCGCAACTGCCTGTCGAAGTGGTACAAGGCAGCCGCCGACGAGCGCCAGATCGAGGTCAGCCTCGACGATGCCCGTGAAGTGGTTTACGGCATGCCGTACGCCGACTGGAAAGCCCAATATCAGCAAGAAGCCAGCGCCGAACAGCAAGCGGCGTTCGCCAAGGGAAGACCCAATGAGTGATCTGAACACCCTGCGCGCCAGCCTCAAGAGCGGCGAACATGCTTTTGCCGACACCCTGGCCTTCATCGCCGCCGGTTACGACTACCAGCCTCAGGCGTTCAACAATGGTGGCGTGGAAAACGCGGCCGGGCAGAACGAAGGTTCGTGCAAGACGTTGGGTCTGGCACTGCTGGAAGGCTTGAGCGATGAAGAAGCGCTGCTGGCGTTCGGCGAACACTACCGCTCGGTCGTGGCAACGCCTGAAGGCAGCGATCACGGCAATATCCGTGCGCTGATCCAGCACGGTCTGGCGGGCGTGAAATTCGATGCGCAACCGCTGACCCGCCGCTGATTCCGAGCGAATCGCAGGCATGAAAAAATCGGCCAATTGGCCGATTTTTTTCGTCAGATCGTTCCCACGCTCTGCGAGGGAATGCAGCCGGGGACGCTCCGCGTCCAAATGAGGCATTCCCACGCTCTGCGTGGGAACGATCATGTCGAGTTGTCTGCGATCTTAGAACGAAGCGTTCTGCAGACCGTCCAGGTAACGTTCGGTGTCCAGTGCCGCCATGCAACCGGCGCCGGCCGAGGTGATGGCCTGACGGTAAACGTGGTCGGCCACGTCGCCGGCAGCGAAAATGCCTTCGACGCTGGTCGCGGTGGCGTTGCCTTCACGGCCACCCTGAACCACGAGGTAGCCGTCCTTCAATTCCAGCTGACCTTCGAACAGCGAGGTGTTCGGGGTGTGGCCGATCGCGATGAACACGCCGTCGACCTTGATTTCGTCGGAGCTGCCGTCGTTGTTCTTCAGACGCGCACCCGTCACGCCCATGTTGTCGCCCAGCACTTCGTCCAGGGTCGCGTTCAGCTTCAGCTCGATCTTGCCTTCGGCCACGCGGGCGTTGAGCTTGTCGATCAGGATCTTCTCGGCGCGGAAGGTTTCGCGACGGTGGATCAGGGTGACTTTGCTGGCGATGTTGGCCAGGTACAGGGCTTCTTCGACAGCAGTGTTGCCGCCACCGACCACGGCCACCGGCTTGTTGCGATAGAAGAAACCGTCGCAGGTCGCGCAGGCCGAAACGCCCTTGCCCATGAACGCTTCTTCCGACGGCAGGCCCAGGTAACGGGCGCTGGCGCCGGTAGCGATGATCAGCGCGTCGCAGGTGTAGGTGCCGCTGTCGCCGGTCAGGCTGTAGGGCTTGGAAGCGAAGTCCACGGCGTTAATGTGATCGAATACGATCTCGGTTTCAAAACGCTCGGCGTGCTCGCGCATGCGTTCCATCAGCACCGGGCCGGTCAGGCCGTGGACGTCGCCCGGCCAGTTGTCGACTTCGGTGGTGGTGGTCAATTGACCGCCGGCCTGCATGCCGGTGATCAGCAGCGGCTTGAGGTTGGCACGGGCAGCGTAGACGGCAGCGCTGTAACCGGCAGGGCCGGAACCGAGGATGATCACTCGCGAATGACGGACTTCAGACATGAACCTGCTCCTGTTGACCGGCCAAGACACCTGGCCGGACGCCGGACTGCCGGCGGGAATAAAAAAGGACTGTGGATAACCTTGGGGAAGGCGTGAGCTCGACAGTCCTGTAAAAAGTTGGGTGCAGCGTATCGAGGGGGGCAAGATTAAGGAAATACGGTTTAACAATCCAGCTCATAGGTGGTCTCTATGCCGACACACTGACGAGATGGATGTCTTTGTTACAGTGAATGTCGATCCCGCTGCCGCGCTTTCACAGGTTCTGCAAAGTCGGTAAGGTCGGCGCGTTTTCCCTTGCTCGGAGCACCTTATGCCCGCCCCTGTTCTGTCCGGCCCGCAATACCTGCGCGAAGGCCTCAAACTGGTCTTGAGTCCCGGCCTGCGCCTGTTTGTGCTGCTGCCGCTGGCCATCAACCTGGTGCTGTTCGTCGGATTGATCTATCTGGCCGGTCACCAGTTCAGCCTGTGGGTCGACACGCTGATGCCGTCGCTGCCTGAATGGCTGAGTTTCCTCAGTTACATCCTGTGGCCGCTATTCGTGGTGCTGGTGGCGTTGATGGTGTTCTTCACCTTTACGATGCTGGCCAACGTGATCGCCGCGCCGTTCAACGGTTTCCTCGCGGAAAAGGTTGAAGTGGTGGTGCGCGGCACCGACGACTTCCCGGCCTTCAGCTGGGGCGAACTGATCGCCATGATCCCGCGCACCCTGGCCCGGGAAATGCGCAAACTCGGTTATTTCCTGCCCCGCGCGATCGGCCTGTTCATCCTGTCGTTCATCCCGGTGGTGAACATCGTCGCCGCGCCGTTGTGGCTGCTGTTCGGGGTGTGGATGATGGCGATCCAGTACATCGACTACCCGGCGGATAACCACAAGCTGGGCTGGAACGAAATGCTCGCCTGGCTGCGCCAGAAGCGCTGGCAGAGCATGAGCTTCGGCGGGATCGTTTATCTGGTGTTGCTGATTCCGCTGGTCAACATCCTGATGATGCCGGCCGCCGTGGCTGGCGCGACGCTGTTCTGGGTGCGTGAGCGCGGGGCCGAGAATCTGGTGATGCAACGCTGAGACCGCGTCACAAATCCATCATCGGAACGTCACAACCACGACATGGCCTCAGCCGACACTGAGGCCATGACGACAGCTCTACATATCACCCTCATCAGCGAAACCTTCCCACCGGAAATCAACGGCGTGGCCAATACCCTTGGCCGCTTGTGCGACGGTTTGCGCGCACGCGGGCATTGGGTGGAACTGGTGCGACCGCGTCAGGCTGACGATCCGCAGCGCAGTGAAGACGACGCCCTGCTGCTGTGCCGGGGCTGGCCGTTGCCAGGATATCCGGGACTGCAATGGGGCCAGTCGTCGATGCACAAGCTGTTGCGACGCTGGACGCGCCATCGCCCCGACGTGCTCTATATCGCCACCGAAGGTCCGCTCGGGCTGTCGGCGTTACGCGCGGCACGGCGCCTGGGGATTGCCGTGGTCAGTGGTTTTCATACCAACTTTCAGCAATACACCCACCAGTACGGGCTGGGCTTGCTGACGCGCTTGCTCACCCACTATCTGCGCTGGTTTCACAATCGTTCGGCCATGACCCTGGTGCCGAGCGTCAGCCAGCGCCTGGAGCTGGAGCGTCGGCACTTCGAGCGCCTGGCGCTGCTGTCCCGGGGTGTCGACAGTCAGTTGTTCCACCCGGCCAAACGCCTGAATGCCTTGCGTGAGCAATGGGGTCTTGGCGAGCGGGACATTGCTGTCATTCACGTAGGACGCCTGGCGCCGGAGAAAAACCTCGGCTTGCTCAAGCGCAGTTTCGAAAAGCTCGCCGGCACTTATCCACAGCGCAACCTGAAGCTGATCGTGGTCGGCGACGGACCGCAACGAATGGCACTGGAAAACGAACTGCCCGAGGCGATTTTCTGCGGCTCGCAACGGGGCGAAGCGCTGGCGGCGCACTATGCGTCGGGGGATGTGTTTCTGTTTCCGAGCCTGACCGAGACCTTTGGCAACGTCGTGCTGGAAGCGCTGGCCTCAGGCCTTGGGGTGGTGTCTTACGATCAGGCCGCGGCGGCCCAGCATATTCGCCATGGCTACAACGGCGTGCTGGCAATGCCCGGAGATGAAGAGGCGTTCTGCGAGGCAGCCGCATGGCTGCTGGAAGAAGACGAAAGGTTGCGCTGCGTACGCCTGAACGCACGCCAGCACGCCAGCCGCCAGGGTTGGGCGGCCATCGTCGAACAGTTTGAAAACCATTTGCTGGGGGCTTGCCGCGACCTGCACGACAAGCCTCCCACATCGATCAAACCAGCGTCATCAACGCCTCACGGCTGAACGGCAGAATGTCCTGCTCGCGGCCTTCGCGCACTTTCTGCGCCCAGTCCGGATCGACCAGCAGCGCACGCCCCACTGCCACCAGATCGAACTCGTCGTTGTTTAGACGCTCCAGCAGTTTCTCCAGACTGGCCGGTTGCGCGACCTTATCGGTGTTGACCATGAACTGCAGGAACTCGCCATCGAGGCCGACGCTGCCGACGGTGATGGTTGGTTTGCCGGTCAGCTTGCGTGTCCAGCCGGCCAGGTTCAGGTCGGAGCCGTCAAACTCAGGCTCCCAGAAACGGCGCGTCGAGCAGTGGAAAATATCCACCCCGGCGTCGGACAACGGCTTGAGGAATTCACCCAGTGCCTCAGAGGTTTGCACCAGACGCGCGGTGTAGTCCTGCTGTTTCCACTGCGAGAAACGGAAGATGATCGGGAAGCCTTCGCCCACCGCCGCACGCACAGCCTGAATCAGCTCGATGGCGAAACGCGAACGGTTGGCCAGGCTGCCACCGTATTCGTCGGTGCGCTGGTTGCTGCCTTCCCAGAAGAACTGGTCGATCAGGTAACCGTGGGCGCCGTGGATTTCCACGCCGTCCATGCCGATGCTTTGGGCATCTTTCGCCGCTTGGGCGAAGGCTGCGATCACGTCCTGAATGTCCTGCCTGGTCATGCCGTGCACCACGACCTGACCGTCCTTGAGTTTTTCCGACGGGCCATAACCCGGCACGCTCGCGTCCGGCTCGGTGCCCAGACGGCGCACATTGCCGACGTGCCAGAGTTGCGGAACGATCTTGCCGCCTTCGGCGTGTACCGCATCCACGACTTTCTTCCAGCCGGCCAAGGCTGCTTCACCGTAGAAGTGCGGCACGTTCGGGTAACCGTTGGATGCCTGATGGCCGACGGTGGTGCCTTCGGTAATGATCAGGCCGACACCGGCCGCCGCGCGACGACGGTAGTATTCGATCACTTTGGAATTGGGCACGCCGCCCGGAGAGAACGAACGGGTCATCGGCGCCATGACCACGCGGGTCGGCAGTTCGAGGGCACCGAGCTGGAACGGTTTGAACAGGGCTTGCACGGGCATGGGAAGCTCCACGAAAAATTGATCGACGGGCACGCAATTCATATGACGGCGATAATATGCGGAGTTTCAAACGCCCGATAGCACTATTGATCTGAATGATTAAGGGTCAAAAGGCAGGCAAAAAAAATCGCAGCTCAATGGCTGCGATTTTCGTGTTTCAACTCAGTGCTTTTTCAATCGCCGTAATCACCGAAGGATCATCCGGCGCCGTGCGCGGCGAGAAGCGGGCCAGTACCCGACCGTCCTTGCCGAGCAGGAATTTCTCGAAATTCCAGGTGATGTCACCGGGAAACTCCGCGCCCTCGCCCGCCAGCAGGCGGTACAGCTGATGACGGTCGTGACCGTTGACTTCGAGCTTTTTCGACAACGGAAAACTCACGCCATAGTTGAGGCTGCAGAATTCCTGGATCTCCTGCTCACTGCCCGGTTCCTGACCGGCAAACTGGTTGCACGGCAGGCCCAGCACACTGAAGCCTTTTCCTTTGTATTGCTGATAAAGGTTTTCCAGCGCCGCGTACTGTGGGGTCAAGCCGCATTTGGAGGCGACGTTGACCACCAGCACGACTTGGCCCTTGAAGGGTGCCAGCGGTAGCTCCTGACCATCCAGGGCTGTCAACTTAAGGTCGTGAAAAGCACTCATGACGAACTCCAGATTCCCGTGTTCTACTCGAAACAGCCACTTGGCGAGGGCACCAAGGACAGCCGCGGACTAAAAAGGCGCCCTCGGGCGCCTCTCCAGTTCTCTGAGCTTAGCGCAGAAAATCAGTGGTGATGGCCACCTTCGCCATGGACGTGACCATGAGCGATTTCTTCCTGGCTGGCGTCACGGATGGCAACGACCTTCACTTTGAAGTTCAGGCGCTGACCGGCCAGTGGGTGGTTGCCGTCGACGGTAACGTCGTCGCCGTCCAGGTCACGGATGGTGACGATCTGCATCTGGCCGTCCGGCGCCGAAGCGTGGAACTGCATGCCGACTTCCAGCTCGTCAACGCCTTCGAACATGCTGCGGCTCAGGGTGCTGACCAGTTCAGCGGCGTATTCGCCGTAGGCATCTTCCGGCTCGACGGACACTTCCAGCTCGTTGCCGACTTCTTTACCTTCCAGGGCTTTTTCCAGGCCCGGGATGATGTTGCCTGCGCCATGCAGGTAGACCAGCGGAGCGCCGCCGGCGGAGCTGTCGATGACCTCACCAGCGTCGTTGGTCAGGGTATAGTCGATGGAGACAGCCTTATTGGCGGCGATCAGCATGGGGCGAGACCTTTTGCATAAGAATGAAGAACGGACAAGTCTAAACAAGGATTTGCCCGAAAGCGAACAGAACCCGGACAGACGGGATCGATTGGCGCCCGTGACCGTCACCGGATTCCATCAGGACGAGGACGGCCACTGGGTCGCCGAGCTGTCCTGCGGCCATACCCAGCACCTGCGCCACCTCCCGCCCTGGCAGTCCCGGGCGTGGGTTCTGGACGCCACGCAACGCATTGAAAAAATAGGCCAACCCTTTGCTTGCGGTTGGTGCGCTCAAGCCTCGGTTAGCGATAACCTTGGCGACTGAATCTCGGCAGATCGGCACACAGAGACGATCGCCATTGCCATGCACCCTTAGAGAATCCGCATGCAAACTTTTTTTATCGCGCCCACCGACTTTGGTGTGGGTCTGACCTCCATCAGCCTCGGGCTGGTGCGTACGCTGGAACGGGCCGGGCTGAAAGTCGGCTTCTTCAAACCGATCGCCCAGCCGCATCCGGGCGACACCGGCCCTGAGCGCTCCACCGAACTGGTGGCCCGCACCCACGGCCTGAAACCGCCACAGCCACTGGGTCTGGCCCATGTCGAGCGGATGCTCGGCGACGGTCAGCTCGACGAGCTGCTCGAAGAAATCATCACCCTCTACCAGCAGGCAGCCATCGGCAAAGACGTGTTGGTCGTCGAAGGCATGGTGCCTACCCGCAGCGCCAGCTACGCCGCGCGGGTCAACCTGCACCTGGCCAAGAGCCTGGATGCCGAGGTGATACTGGTCTCGGCCCCGGAAAACGAAGTGCTGACCGAACTTTCCGGCCGCGTCGAGTTGCAGGCGCAACTGTTCGGCGGGCCGAAGGACCCGAAAGTCCTCGGCGTGATCCTCAACAAGGTCAAGACCGACGAGAGCATGGACGCCTTCGCTGCGCGCCTGAAAGAGCATTCGCCCTTGCTGCGCACCGGTGATTTCCGTCTGCTCGGCTGCATTCCGTTCCAGCCGGAACTCAACGCCCCGCGCACCCGCGATGTGGCCGACCTGATGGGCGCCCAGGTGCTCAACGCCGGCGACTACGAAACCCGGCGCATGACCAAGACCATCATTTGCGCGCGCACCATGCGCAACACTGTGGACCTGCTAAAGCCCGGCGTGCTGGTGGTGACTCCCGGCGATCGCGACGACATCATCCTCGCCGTCAGCCTCGCGGCCATCAACGGCGTGCCGCTGGCCGGTCTGCTGCTGACCAGCGACACCCTGCCCGATCCGCGCATCATGGACCTGTGCCGTGGTGCGTTGCAGGCTGGCTTGCCGGTGCTGTCGGTGAGCACCGGCTCCTACGACACCGCGAACCTGCTCAACGGCCTGAACAAGGAAATTCCCGTCGATGACCGTGAACGCGCGGAGATCATCACCGACTTCGTCGCCAGTCACCTGGACGCCAACTGGCTGCACCAGCGCTGCGGTACACCGCGGGAAATGCGCCTGTCGCCGGCGGTGTTCCGCTATCAATTGATTCAACGCGCGCAGGCTGCCAACAAGCGCATTGTCCTGCCCGAAGGCAGCGAGCCGCTCACCGTGCAAGCGGCCGCGATCTGCCAGGAACGCGGGATTGCCCGTTGCGTGTTGCTGGCCAAACCGGCGGATGTCGAAGCCGTCGCCCGGGCTCAGGGCATCGTCCTGCCGCCGGGGCTGGAAATCCTCGATCCGGATCTGATCCGCGAACGCTACGTCGAACCGATGGTCGCCCTGCGCAAGAGCAAAAGCCTCAACGCGCCGATGGCCGAGCAGCAACTGGAAGACACCGTGGTGATCGGCACCATGATGCTGGCGCTGGATGAAGTCGACGGCCTGGTTTCGGGCATCATCAACACCACCGCCAACACCATCCGCCCGGCCTTGCAGCTGATTAAAACGGCGCCGGGCTGCACGCTGGTGTCGTCGGTGTTCTTCATGCTGTTTCCCGAAGAAGTGCTGGTCTACGGCGACTGCGTGATGAACCCGCACCCGAGCGCCAGCGAACTGGCCGAAATCGCCCTGCAAAGCGCCGACTCGGCCGCCGCGTTCGGCATCACGCCACGGGTAGCGATGATCAGTTACTCCAGCGGCGAATCCGCCACCGGCGAAGAAGTCGAGAAGGTTCGCGAAGCCACCCTGCTCGCCCACGAACAACAGCACTCGCTGCTGATCGACGGCCCGTTGCAGTACGACGCCGCCGCCAACGAAACCGTGGCCCGGCAACTGGCGCCGAACAGCCAGGTGGCCGGTCGCGCCACGGTGTTCGTGTTCCCTGACCTGAACACCGGCAACACCACTCACAAGGCCGTGCAACGCAGTGCCGACTGCGTCAGCCTCGGCCCGATGCTGCAAGGCCTGCGCAAACCGGTGAACGATCTGCCGCGCGGCGCGCAGGTCGACGACATCGTCTACACCATTGCCCTGACCGCGATTCAGGCTGCCAACCGACCTCTGGATATCTGACCCGATGCTGGCTTTTCTCCCTGCCACCCTGCGCGGCGTTATCGCCGCGCTGCTGCTGGCGCTGAACACGATCCTGCTTTGCTCGTTCCTGTTTCTCGTGGCACTGATCAAAGTGCTGCCGTTCGACCTCGCACGCCGCGCATCGCGCTGGCTGATGAGCCACACTCACGAAGCCTGGATCAGTAACAACAAAGGCTGGATGAACCTGGTGCGCCGCACCCGCTGGCACCTCAGCGGCCTGCAAGGTCTGGACTATCAACACTCGTACCTGATCACCAGCAATCACCAGAGCTGGGTCGACATCCTGGTGCTGCAATACGTGCTCAACCGACGCATCCAGCCGCTGAAGTTTTTCCTTAAACAGGAGCTGATCTGGGTCCCGGTGATCGGTCTGGCGTGGTGGACGCTGGGCTTTCCATTCATGAAACGCTATTCGAAAGCCTATCTGGAAAAAAACCCGGAAAAGAAAGGCAAAGACCTGGAAACCACCCGCAAGACCTGCGCGAAATTCCGCGACAACCCGGTAGGGATTTTCAACTTCGCCGAAGGCACACGCTTCACCGAAGGCAAGCATGCGCAACAGCAGTCACCGTTCAAGTACCTGCTCAAGCCCAAGGCCGGCGGGATCGCCTTTGTGCTGGATGCGATGGGCGAACAGCTGGAGTCGATCGTCAACGTCACCATCCACTACCCCGGCGGACGCCCTGGCTTCTGGGATCTGTTGTGCGGCAACGTCCGAGACGTAGTGGTGCACTTCGAAGAGTTGAAAATTCCACCGCAGTTCATCGGCAAGAACTATGACCAGGACGGCGAGTATCGATTGCAGTTTCAGGGCTGGATCAATCAGCTGTGGCTGGACAAGGATGCGTTGCTGGAGCAGATGCACCGCGAATATCCACCCAAACACTGACCCCTGTGGGAGCGAGCAGGCTCGCTCCCACAGTTGATCGTTTGATCATTCCCACGCTCCGCGTGGGAACGATCACCCGGCACAAAAAAAGCCCGCCGATGATTGCTCATCGACGGGCTTTTTCTTGCCGCTTGAAACTGGAAGCTTGTCGCTGCTTCAGTGCTTAAATCGCGCCGCGCTGCCGCAACAGCTCCAGCACTTGCTTGACGCTTTCTTCCAGACTCAGCGACTGCGTGTCGATCACCAGGTCGGCGTTGAGCGGCACGTCGTACGGGAAGGATTCGCCCGGGATATTGTCGCCACCAGCGGCGTACAGCCCTTGCGGATCACGTTCGGCGCACACTGTCGGCGAGGCCTGCACGTAGACCGTCAGCAAGCGATCCTTGCCGATCAGTTCCTTGGCCTGCTCGCGACCTTCGGCACTTGGCGCAACGAACGCCGCCAGAGTCAGCAAACCGGCTTCGTTGAACTGACGCGCCACGTGCGCGGCACGACGCCAGTTCTCGGTACGCCCGGCGCGATCCTGCGGCAGACCTTTGTTCAGATCCTGACGCAGGTTCTGGCCATCGAGTACAAACACCGCGCGGCCCATGTCGAACAGCTTGCGTTCGACCGCATACGCCAAGGTGCTTTTGCCAGCGCCCGACAGGCCGCTGAACAGCACGGTAGCCGGTTGCTGACCGAAACGCTGAGCGCGCTCTTCGGTCGCTACATGGGCCATTTTGCCGTGGTGCGTGGCCGTACCGTGGGTCACTGGCTGAGCGACGATCATGCCGGCGCCGACGGTGCCGTTGGTCAAACGGTCGATAACGATGAACGCGCCGGTGGTGCGGTTGCTGTCGTAACCGTCGAGGGCGATCGGCGCGTCGAGCGCGATCTTCACCTTGCCGATTTCGTTGAGCTGCAACGCGCTCGCCGGGCCCTCTTCGAGGGTGTTGACGTCGACCTTGTTGACGATGCTGGCGATGGAGCCCGGCACGTAACTGGTAGCACGCTTGATGTCGTATTTCTTGCCCGGCAGCATCGGCTCTTCAGCCATCCACACCAGCATCGCTTCGAAGCTGTCGGTCACTGGCGGGACGTTGTCGGCGTGCACCAGCAGGTCGCCACGGGAAATGTCGATCTCGTCTTCCATGGTCAGCGTTACCGCTTGGCCGGGACCTGCGTGTTCCAGTTCACCTTCGAAGGTGACGATGGATTTCACGCGGCTGCTCTTGCCCGACGGCAGGACCACGACTTCGTCGCCCTTCTTGACGATGCCGCTGGCCAGGGTGCCGGCGAAACCGCGGAAGTTCAGGTTCGGACGGTTGACGTACTGCACCGGGAAACGCAGATCGGTGAAGTTGCGGTCGCCCGCCACTTCCACGGTCTCAAGGATTTCCATCAGCGACTGGCCGGTGTACCAAGGCGAGCGCTCGGACTTGTTCACCACGTTGTCGCCCTTCAGGGCGGACATCGGCACGAAATGCATGCTGGTAGGCTTCATCTTCAAGCCTTCGGCGAACTTCAGGTAGTCGGCCTTGATCGACTCGAACACGCCCTGATCGAAGCCCTTGAGGTCCATCTTGTTGATGGCGACAACGATGTGCTTGATGCCCAGCAGTGAGGCGATAAAGCTGTGGCGACGGGTCTGGGTCTGCACGCCGTAACGGGCGTCGACCAGGATGATCGCCAGGTCACAGGTGGACGCACCGGTGGCCATGTTGCGGGTGTACTGCTCATGGCCGGGGGTGTCGGCGATGATGAATTTGCGCTTGGCGGTGGAGAAATAGCGGTACGCGACATCGATGGTGATGCCCTGCTCGCGCTCGGCCTGCAGGCCGTCGACCAGCAATGCCAGGTCGATGTCGTCACCGGTGGTGCCGACTTTCTTCGAATCGCGGGTGATGGCTTCCAGGTGATCTTCGTAGATCATTTTCGAGTCGTGCAGCAGGCGCCCGATCAGGGTGCTCTTGCCGTCATCGACGTTACCGCAGGTCAAAAAGCGCAGCAGCTCTTTACGTTCGTGCTGGCCCAGGTAGGCGAGGATGTCCTCGCTGATCAAATCAGATGCGTGCGACATGACAGCCCCTTAGAAATAGCCTTGACGTTTCTTGTCTTCCATCGAGCCTGCGCCATCGTGGTCGATGACCCGGCCCTGGCGCTCGGAAGTTCGCGTCAGGAGCATTTCCTGAATGATGTCCGTCAGGCTTTCGGCCTCGGACTCCACCGCGCCCGTCAACGGGTAGCAGCCAAGGGTACGGAAACGCACTTTCTTTTTGACGATGCGCGCCTTGTCCTCGTCGGACAGGTGCTCGAGGATGCGCTCGTCGTCGATCATGATCAGCGTGCCGTTCTTCTCGATCACTTCGCGTTCGGCCGCGAAGTACAGCGGTACGATCGGGATGCCTTCTAGGTAGATGTACTGCCAGATGTCCAGCTCGGTCCAGTTCGACAGCGGGAACACACGAATGGATTCGCCCTTGTTGACCTTGCCGTTGTAGACGTTCCACAGCTCGGGACGCTGGTTCTTCGGGTCCCAGCGGTGCTTGCTGTCACGGAACGAGTAGACGCGCTCCTTGGCGCGGGACTTCTCTTCATCGCGACGGGCACCGCCGAAGGCTGCGTCGAAACCATGCTTGTCGAGCGCCTGCTTCAGGCCCTCGGTCTTCATGATGTCGGTGTGCTTGGCGCTGCCGTGGGTGAACGGGTTGATGCCCTGCGCAACGCCATCCGGGTTGACGTGGGTGATCAGATCCAGGCCCAGCTCTTCGACCATCTTGTCGCGGAACTTGTACATCTCCTGGAATTTCCAGCGGGTGTCGACGTGCATCACCGGAAACGGCAGTTTGCCCGGGAAGAACGCCTTGCGTGCCAGATGCAGCATCACGGCGGAGTCTTTACCGATGGAGTACAGCATCACCGGGTTGTCGAACTCGGCGGCCACCTCGCGGATGATGTGGATGCTTTCCGCCTCCAGCTGTTTCAGATGCGTCAGTTTGTCGACCATGGCTACTCACGAAAGCTTTCTTATGAACGGCCAGCGGGCCGTGTTCGAGCGTCGAATCCTAGCACAGCGACCTCTTCTAATCAGGACGCCAACTAGATCGAAAGGGCATATGAATATGCCCGCCCGTTCGGGTGATGAAAGCCAATGTGGGAGCGAGCTTGCTCGCGAAAGCGGTCTGCCATTCAACAATGATGGCGACTGATACTGTCTCTTCGCGAGCAAGCTCGCTCCCACAGGATTTGGGTGAAGTCAGATCGGATTCGGACAGTCGATGAAAATGTGCTCGAGGGCAAAACGCTTCGCCAGATAGTCGCCCAGCGCCTGCACGCCGTAGCGCTCGGTGGCGTGG
This sequence comes from Pseudomonas sp. B15(2017), assembly GCF_002113215.1. Lineage (NCBI taxonomy): Bacteria > Pseudomonadati > Pseudomonadota > Gammaproteobacteria > Pseudomonadales > Pseudomonadaceae > Pseudomonas > Pseudomonas sp. B15(2017). The sequence continues at coordinate 224,811 of NZ_NEJZ01000004.1, read as the reverse complement.
TGGCCGGCGGCGATGAAGCTGATGTCGTTTTCCCGGGCGCTGTGGAATGTCTGCTCGGAGGCTTCGCCGCTGAGGAACAGATCGACGCCGGCGGCGATGGCATTGTCTATGTAGCCCTGACCGCCCCCGGTGCACCAGCCGACCCGACGAATCATCGCGCTGCCCTCGACCAGCAGCGGCTCGCGGCCCATGACTTCCTGCACTTTGCGGGCGAAGTCGCGCGGAGTCATGGGCTCGTTCAGCGAACCGACCAGACCGACGACCTTCAGGTTGTCCGGATCCAGCGGCCCCTCGACGGTGATGTCCAGCTGACGCGCAAGCTGCACGTTGTTGCCGACGTCCGGGTGCAGATCCAGCGGCAGGTGATAACCGAGCAGGCTGATATCGTGCTTGAGCAGCGTCTTCAGACGGCGCTGTTTCATGCCGGTGATGCACGGGTTCTCGCCCTTCCAGAAATAACCGTGATGCACCAGCACCAGATCGGCTTCGGCCTCGACGGCAGCATCGAGCAGCGCCTGGCTGGCGGTGACACCGCTGACGATGCGCATCACCTGCGGACGGCCTTCGACCTGCAGGCCGTTGGGGCAATAATCGGCAATTTTCGCACTGCCGAGGTAACGGTCGGCTTCTTCGACCAGGGTACTGAGGGCAACGGCCATGAAAGACTCCTGAAAATCCCGTTCAGAGGCGCGCGCGGCCTCGTATAATGCGCGACATTATGGGCGGTCTGACCCCGCCTGCAACTTTTCCAGGACGTGCTTAATGCTCAAGGCGCTGCGTTTTTTCGGCTGGCCGCTGTTGGCCGGCGTACTTATCGCTCTGTTGATTATTCAGCGTTACCCGCAGTGGGTCGGGCTTCCAAGCCTTGACGTCAACCTGCAACAGGCTCCGCAGACCACCAGCGTGCAGCAGGGGCCGGTGTCCTATGCCGACGCGGTGACCATCGCCGCGCCTTCAGTGGTCAACCTCTACACCACCAAAGTCATCGCCAAACCGGCGCATCCGTTGTTCGAGGATCCGCAGTTCCGCCGCTTCTTCGGTGACAATTCGCCGAAGCAGAAACGCATGGAGTCCAGCCTCGGTTCCGGCGTGATCATGAGCCCGGAAGGCTACATTCTGACCAACAACCACGTTACCAGTGGCGCCGACCAGATCGTCGTGGCGCTCAAGGACGGTCGCGAAACCCTGGCCCGGGTGATCGGCAGCGATCCGGAAACCGACCTCGCCGTCCTGAAGATCGATCTCAAAAACCTGCCGTCGATCACCGTCGGCCGTTCCGACAACATCCGCATCGGCGACGTCGCACTGGCCATCGGCAACCCGTTCGGCGTCGGCCAGACCGTGACCATGGGCATCATCAGCGCCACCGGCCGCAATCAGCTGGGCCTGAACAACTACGAAGACTTCATTCAGACCGACGCCGCGATCAACCCGGGCAACTCCGGCGGCGCGCTGGTAGACGCCAACGGTAACCTCACCGGCATCAACACCGCGATCTTCTCCAAGTCCGGCGGCTCGCAAGGCATCGGCTTCGCAATCCCGGTGAAACTGGCGATGGAAGTGATGAAATCGATCATCGAGCACGGTCAGGTGATTCGCGGCTGGCTCGGCATTGAAGTGCAGCCGCTGACCCAGGAACTGGCCGAGTCGTTTGGCCTGTCCGGGCGCCCGGGAATCGTGGTGGCGGGCATTTTCCGCGACGGCCCGGCACAGAAGGCCGGCTTGCAACTGGGTGATGTGATCCTGAGCATCGACGGCGAACCGGCCGGTGATGGCCGTAAGTCGATGAACCAGGTAGCGCGAATCAAACCGACCGACAAGGTCACGATTCAGGTGATGCGCAATGGCAAGGAGTTGAAGCTGACCGCTGAAATCGGCCTGCGTCCGCCGCCAGCGCCGGTGCAAGAGAAAGAAGAGTAAGACTTTGTTCGCGCCAATGGCGCGAATAACAGACATTCTCAACGGGCATGTTATATTGTTTCAATTAATACATTGGAACAACATAACATGTCGTCTCGAAAAAAGGCTTCTCTGCTCGGCCTGACCCTTGGCCTGCTTGGCGATCCCGTGTTTGCCGATGAACCGCAAACGCTTGAACTCGATACCATCAGCGTCACCTCCGATTACGAATCCCCTACCGGTCCGGTCAAAGGGTACCGCGCTACGCGCTCGTCCAGCGCCACCAAAACCGACACCGCAATCCGCGATATTCCACAGGCCATCAGCGTGGTGCCCGCCACCGTACTCAAGGATCTGGGTAGCACCAGCGTCGAACGTGCGCTGGAATTCGCCGGTGGCGTGTCGAAGCAAAACAACTTCGGCGGCCTGACGCTTTACGAATACAGTGTGCGCGGCTTCACTACCTCCGAGTTTTACCAGGACGGCTTCAGCGCCAACCGTGGCTACCCGAGCATACCCGACGCTGCCAACATCGAGCGCATCGAAGTGCTCAAAGGACCAGCCGCCAGCCTGTACGGCCGAGGCGATCCGGGTGGCACGGTAAACATCGTCACCAAAAAACCGCAGCCCGAAGCGTTTACTACCCTGCAAACCAGTGCCGGCAGTTGGGATCGTTATCGCACCGCGCTGGACGTCAACACGCCGCTGGATGATCAGGGAGATGTGCTGTCGCGGATCAACCTCGCGGTCGAGGACAACAACAGTTTTCGCGACCACGTCGACAGTAAACGTGTATTCGTCGCCCCCTCTTTCAGTTGGCAGTTGAACCCGGACACCAGCCTGCTGGTGGAGAGCGAATTCGTACGTCATAGCTCGACCTTCGACCGCGGCATTGTTGCGCCAAACAATAAATGGAGCGGCGTCTCGCGTTCGACATTCCTGGGTGAACCGAACGACGGCAACATCGACAACCACAACAACAGACTGCAAGCCACGCTTGAGCACCACCTCAACGATGCCTGGAAACTGCGCCTGGCCAGCCACTACAAGGAAGGCAAACTCTGGGGATTCGCCTCTGAAAGCCGTCCTTTGAATGCCGATGGCCACTCAGTCAACCGCCGCTATCGCGAACGCGATACCAACTGGCACGACAGCATCACCCAGTTGGAACTGCGCGGTCTGTTCGACCTTGGCACCTGGCAGCACGAACTGCTGATCGGCAGCGAGTACGAGAACTTCCGCAAGAACGAGCGCGTCACCAACATCGCCGGCAGGCCTTACGCCATCGATATCTATAACCCGGTATACGGCCAGCCCAAACCCAACGGTGCACGCTCCGGCACGGACTTCTTCGAACACGTCGAAAGCCGTGCGCTGAACCTGCAGGATCAAATCGTCTTCAGCGAAAAACTGCGTGGGATGATCGGGGCGCGATTGGAGCACTTTGAGCAAAACATCGATGACCACAGCCGCAACACCACCAGCCGCCAGACCCACGATGCGCTCACTCAACGTGCCGGCCTGCTCTATCAACTGACACCGGACATCGGCCTGTTCGCCAACGCCTCGACCTCATTCAAACCGAACAACGGCCTCGATGCGGCTGGCAAATCCTTCGATCCGGAGGAAGGTGTGGGTTACGAAATCGGGATCAAGAACGAGCTGTTCGACGAACGGTTAAGCAGCACCCTCGCCTTCTTCCATATCGACAAGGAAAACGTCCTCGCCCTCGACCCGGGCACCGACACCAGCCGCGCCATGGGCAAGGCCCGCAGCCGGGGTTTCGATCTGCAAGTCACCGGGCAAGTCACCGACGCCGTCAGGGTGATCGGCGCTTTCGCCTGGATCGACGCCGAAGTGACCAAGGGGGATGCCGCGATCCCCGCCGGTAGCCGCATCCTCGGGGTCGCCAAACGCAGCGGCAGCCTGCTGGGTGTCTACGAGTTTCAGGACGGCCGCTTGCGCGGCTCGGATATCGGCGCGGCGTTCACCTATGTCGGTGACCGCTCGGGTGAATCCGGCAGCGATTTCGAGCTGCCGGCCTATCACACCGTTGACCTGCTGGCCCATTACAAGGCCAGCGACAAAATCACCGTCGGCCTGAACCTGAACAACCTGTTCGACGAAAAGTATTACGAGCGCTCGTACAGCAACTACTGGGTCAACCCCGGCGAGCCGCGCAATTTCACGGTCAGCCTGACACTCAACCTGTAAAAGGACGTCTCCATGCAATACGGCAAATCCCTGCTGTTCATCGCCGCGCTCTTCGCCACTCACGCCTCGGCCCATGGTTTGTGGACCGAACAACGGCGCGGCAATATCGAAGTCGTCTACGGACACGGTGCCGAGGACAATGCATTCAAACCGCAGAAAGTCAGCGGAGCGTGGGCCTATGACGCAAGCGGCAAGATGATTCCCGTCAGCGTGCAGCGCCTGGCGGATCATGCCCGCCTGCAACCGTTGAAGCCGCCAGCGGTGTTGGCCGTGGCCCTGAACAATGGCATGTGGTCGCAAACCGCTGACAAAAAATGGATCAACGAGGGTCGCAGTAAAGTCCCGGGCGCCATTGAGTCGACCGAGACCCTCAAGTACAGCCTGGCGATTTATCAGCCGGGAGCGAAGTTGCCCAAACTGGATCAGATCAAATTACTGATTCTGCCGGAGGTCGATCCGCTGACCGTCGGGCCGGGGAAATCATTGCCGGTGCGGGTGTTGCTGGATGGCAAACCGGCCGCGGGCGTGAAGTTGATCGGTGACTACCGCAGCGCGCCGAATACCTTGAGCACTGAAACCGACAAGGACGGCCGCGCTCAGGTGCTGGTGCGTAATGAGGGATTGAATGTGATTGCGGCGCAGGTGGAAGTGCCGGTGAAGGACAGTGCAGAGGTGAGCAGCAGAGGGTTGTTCAGTTCGTTGACGTTCCTTGGCGAGCCGCATCACGAATAAACCAGCGCTGATCCCTGCGGGACTGAACCCACAGGGATCAGCGTCGTTTCAGAGTTCGCCCAGACCGTCGATCAACGCCTGATTCTGTTCCGGCGTGCCGATCGAGATCCGCAGGAACTGGGCAATCCGCTCCTGTTTGAAATGGCGCACGATCACGCCCTGTTCACGCAGTTTGGCCGCCAGCCCCGCCGCATCGTGTTGCGGATGCCGGGCGAAGATGAAGTTGGCCGCTGACGGCAGCACTTCAAAACCTTTGGCCTGCAACTGCGCAACCACCCACTCGCGACTCTCTATGACCAGTGCGCAGGTCTTGTCGAAGTACTCGCGATCCTCGAACGCTGCCGCCGCGCCGACATTGGCCATGCGATCGATCGGGTAGGAGTTGAAGCTGTTCTTGATCCGCTCCAGCGCCTCGATCAGATCCGGATGGCCGACCGCCAGACCGACCCGCAGGCCCGCCAGCGAACGGGATTTGGACAGGGTCTGGGTGACCAGCAGGTTCGGATAACGCTCGACCAGACTGATCGCGGTTTCGCCGCCGAAGTCGATGTAGGCCTCGTCGACCACCACCACTGAATCCGGGCTGGCCTTGAGGATCTGCTCGACCGCTTCCAGCGCCAGCAGGCAACCGGTCGGCGCGTTCGGGTTGGGGAAGATAATCCCGCCGTTCGGTTTGGCGTAGTCGGCCGGGTTGATCCGGAACTGCGCATCCAGCGGCACCGCGTCGAACGTGATGCCGTAGAGACCGCAGTAGACCGGATAGAAGCTGTAGCTGATGTCCGGGAACAGGATCGGCTGATCGTGTTGCAACAGGCCGTGAAAGATGTGCGCCAGCACTTCATCCGAACCGTTGCCGAGGAACACCTGATTGCTCTGCACGCCGTAGTATTCGGCGACAGCGTTTTTCAGCCGGTCGCTGTTCGGATCCGGATACAGACGCAGGTTGTCGTTGAGTTCGGCCTGCATCGCCGCCAAGGCTTTTGGCGACGGGCCGTACGGGTTTTCGTTGGTGTTGAGCTTGACCAGACGGGTCAGCTTCGGCTGCTCGCCTGGCACGTAAGGCACCAGATCCTTGACGAACGGGCTCCAGAATTTGCTCATGTTCAGTTCCCCTTCACGTCGTCTTTGATGCGGTATTCGGCGCTGCGCGCGTGGGCGCTCAAGGATTCGCCACGGGCCAGGATCGATGCAGTCTTGCCCAGTTCCGAAGCACCGGCCTCGGAGCAGAAGATGATCGACGAACGTTTCTGGAAGTCATACACGCCCAGCGGCGAGGAGAAACGCGCAGTGCCGGAGGTCGGCAGCACGTGGTTCGGACCGGCGCAGTAGTCGCCCAGCGCTTCGGAGGTGTGACGCCCCATGAAGATCGCGCCGGCGTGGCGGATCTGCGGCAGCCAGGCCTGCGGGTCGGCGACCGACAGTTCAAGGTGTTCCGGGGCGATACGGTTGGCGACTTCGATGGCCTGGGCCATGTCGCGCACGTGAATCAGGGCGCCACGGCCATTGATCGAGGTTTCTATGATGGTGGCGCGATCCATGGTCGGCAGCAGTTTGTCGATGCTGGCGGCAACCTTGTCGAGGAATTCGGCGTCCGGGCTGACCAGGATTGCCTGGGCGTCTTCATCGTGCTCGGCCTGGGAAAACAGGTCCATGGCGATCCAGTCCGGATCGGTCTGGCCGTCGCATACCACGAGGATTTCCGACGGGCCGGCGATCATGTCGATGCCGACCTGACCGAACACGTGACGCTTGGCAGTGGCGACGTAGATGTTGCCCGGGCCGACAACCTTGTCCACCTGCGGCACGCTTTCGGTGCCATAGGCCAACGCGGCAACGGCTTGCGCGCCACCGATGGTGAACACCCGGTCAACACCGGCAATGCACGCTGCTGCCAGCACCAGTTCGTTGACTTCACCGCGCGGGGTCGGCACCACCATGACCACTTCGGCCACGCCGGCAACCTTGGCCGGAATCGCGTTCATCAATACCGATGACGGATACGACGCCTTGCCGCCCGGCACGTACAGACCGGCGCGATCCAGTGGCGTGACTTTCTGGCCCAGCACCGTGCCGTCGGCTTCGGTGTAGCTCCAGGAATCCTGCTTCTGTTTTTCGTGATAGCTGCGCACGCGGGCCGCCGCTTTTTCCAGCGCTTCGCGTTGCGGGACAGTGATGCGGGTCAGGGCCAGTTCCAGGCGCTCGCGCGGCAGGATCAGGTCCGCCATCGAAGTGACTTCCAGGCCATCGAATTTCTGGGTGAACTCGACCAGCGCCGCGTCACCGCGCTCGCGCACAGCCTTGATGATGTCCAGCACCCGCTGATTGACCGAGTCGTCAGACACACTTTCCCAGCTCAGCAGATGATCCAGATGATGCGCGAAATCCGGGTCAGCAGCGTTGAGTCGGCGAATTGCAGTCGGTGCGGTCATAGCGAGAGCCTCATAGGAATGGCAAAAAACTCAGGCGCCCGAAATTACCATTCGATCCGCTTGGGCACCTGAGATTCTGGCTATGAGGCGGATAGACGGGCGCGACTTAACGTCGCGCAGGTACATCAGCCGCGGTGTCGAGACTCCACTGCCTTGCGCAGGGTGTCGATCAACGCCTGGATTCGGGCGTGTTGCATTTTCATCGAAGCTTTATTGACCACCAGACGCGAGCTGATCGTGGCGATCAGTTCCTGGGGTTCCAGGCCGTTGGCGCGCAGGGTGTTGCCGGTGTCGACCACGTCGATGATCTTGTCGGCCAGGCCGATCAGCGGTGCCAGCTCCATCGAGCCATAAAGCTTGATGATGTCGACCTGACGGCCCTGCTCGGCGTAGTAGCGCTTGGCGACATTGACGAATTTGGTGGCGACGCGCAGGCGGCCCTTGGGCTCGACGGCGCCGACCTTGCCGGCAGTCATCAGCTTGCACCGGGCAATCTGCAGATCCAGCGGCTCGTACAGACCCTGGCCGGTGTATTCCATCAGCACGTCTTTACCGGCAACGCCGAGGTCGGCCGCGCCATGCTCGACATAGGTCGGCACGTCGGTGGCCCGCACGATCAACAGGCGAACGTCTTCCTGGGTCGTGGGGATGATCAGCTTGCGGCTCTTGTCCGGATTCTCGGTCGGCACGATGCCCGCTTCGGCGAGAAGCGGCAGGGTGTCGTCAAGGATGCGGCCCTTGGACAGTGCGATGGTCAACATGGGAAACGTCAGTCCTTATCAAGGTACTCATGTCCGGTCGCAATCGGCGCCGGACATACATCGAGGGCGTTGCCACCCCCGATCAAAACGAATTCAACGGACACTTCCCTGTGTCCAGATGCAGCGACTAGCCCGGAACGCGACGGATCTTCGCGCCCAGCATCTGCAGTTTTTCCTCGATGCATTCGTAACCACGGTCGATGTGGTAGATGCGGTCGATCAGGGTATCGCCTTCGGCCATCAGGGCCGAGATCACCAGACTGGCCGAGGCCCGCAGGTCGGTTGCCATCACTGGCGCGCCCTTCAGGATTTCAGTACCGGTCACGATGGCCGTATTGCCTTCGACCTGGATCTTGGCGCCCATGCGGTGCAGTTCGTACACATGCATGAAGCGGTTTTCGAAGATCGTCTCGATCACGGCACCGGTGCCTTCGGCAATGGCGTTGAGCGAGATGAACTGCGCCTGCATGTCGGTCGGGAACGCCGGGTACGGCGCAGTGCGCACGTTGACCGCTTTCGGGCGCTTGCCGTGCATGTTCAGCTCGATCCAGTCTTCACCGGTGGTGACTTCTGCGCCGGACTCACGGAGTTTTTCCAGAACGGCTTCAAGGATGGTCGGATCAGTGTCCTTGACCTTCACGCGGCCACCGGTGACCGCAGCAGCCACCAGGTAGGTGCCGGTTTCGATACGGTCAGGCATGACCTTATAGAAAGCCGAACCTAGACGCTCGACGCCGTCGATGGTGATGGTGTCGGTACCGGCACCGGATACCTTGGCACCCATGGCGTTGAGGAAGTTCGCCAGGTCGACGACTTCCGGCTCGCGAGCGGCGTTCTGCAGCACGCTGCGGCCCTTGGCCAGAGCAGCGGCCATCATGATGTTCTCGGTACCGGTCACGCTGACGGTATCGAAGAAGAAGTGCGCGCCACGCAGGCCGCCTTCAGGCGCCTTGGCCTTGATGTAGCCGCCTTCGACGTCGATGACCGCGCCCATGGCTTCCAGGCCACGGATGTGCAGGTCGACCGGACGCGAACCGATGGCGCAGCCGCCAGGCAGTGCGACTTCGGCTTCACCGAAACGCGCAACCATCGGACCCAGTACCAGGATCGAGGCGCGCATGGTTTTCACCAGCTCGTACGGAGCGACCAGGGTCTTGATGGTGCGCGGGTCGATTTCGACGCTGAGCTTTTCGTCGATCACAGGCTCGATGCCCATGCGACCGAACAGCTCGATCATGGTGGTGATGTCGTGCAGGTGCGGCAGGTTGCCAACGGTTACCGGGCCATCGCACAGCAGGGTGGCGGCCAGGATCGGCAGGGCGGAGTTCTTCGCCCCGGAGATGCGGATCTCGCCATCAAGACGAGCGCCACCGGTAATTATCAATTTATCCATAAGAATCTCGACGCCCTAGGGCTCAGGTGCGCTCGGCCCAGGCCGCGCTGCTGAAAAATTTCATAGTGACCGCATGGATGCTGCCATCGGCGATCCAAGGGTTCAAATGGGCATAGATGCTTTGCTGACGCTTGACCGGGCTCAACGCCGCCAGTTCATCACTAATCACGTTCAGCTGAAAGTTGCAGCCTTCGCCTTCAACTTCCACCAGCGTTCCTGGCAGCTTTCCTTCAAGGAAGCTCTTCACTTCTACGGCCTGCATGCTCAACCTCAATCGGCGCCCTGTGCGCACGGGTCGGACATCATACAAAAAAGCCCCGCGCCTGCGAACCCCGCTGCGCAGGACTCTGACGGGGGGCTTCTCTATTGATGCGGATTCAGGGTTGCGCCAAAAGCTCGGTCAGCTCGCTGACCTGAGCAATTTCGCGCATGTCTTCGGGCATCCCGCGAATACTGACCGCCTTGCCGGCGGCCTTCGCATCGCGAATGAAGCACAGCAGCAGCGACAGACCGACGCTGCTGGACTTCTCCACCGCCGAGCAATCGATCACCAATGCCGGGGCATTGCACGACTTGATCAGCGCCCGGCCCTGCTCGCGCAGATCGGGCCCGGTGCGGTAATCCAGCACGCCACTGAGCTGCAGCTCACTGGCTTCATCCAGACGAATGGCCGACTCGGTCATTGGGCAGGCTTCTCGTTCTGCTCGGCCGACTGCTTGGCCTTGGCGACTTCCCCGGCCCAGCCGTTGATGGTCTTGTCCAGGTCGTTGCCATTGCGCTGCATCGCGTCGGCGAACTGGTCACGGAACAGCTTGCCGATGTTGATGCCGTTGATGATGACGTTGCGCAGTTTCCACTCGCCGTTGATCTTCTCCAGGGTGTACGACACCGGATAGATCGCGCCGTTGTTGCCCTTGACGGTCATGCCGACGCTGGTGCGGTCGCCAGACTCGTCCTTGGGCGCATCAACGGTAATGCCCTGATTGTTGTACTCGAGCAGCGCATTGCCGTAGAACTGGAACAGGCCGCGCTTGAAGTTTTCCTCGAAGGTCTTCATCTGCGCCGGGGTTGCCTTGCGCGAATACTTGACCGTCATGATGCTCTTGGAAATGCCTTCGGCATCTACCACAGGGCCGACGATGGTGTTCAGCGCCGTGTAGAAATCCTGTGGATCCTGCTTGTACTTCTCTTTATTGGCCGACAGATCGGCGAGCATCCGGTTTGTGGTGTCCTGAACCAGATCGTGCGCCGACTGTACCGCCACGGCGTTAGCCACCAGCGGCAGCGCCGCAAGCAACACCAACAGGCCACGTCGCAAGGTAGAGATCATTCAAAAGCTCCTCATTTGGCGTCTTTGCTAACGGTATTGAGCAGGAATTTACCGATCAGGTCTTCCAGTACCAGAGACGACTGCGTGTCGTGGATGGTTCCACCATCCTTGAGCAGGGTGTCTTCCCCGCCCACGCTGATACCGATGTATTTCTCGCCCAGCAGACCCGCAGTCAGGATAGATGCTGTGGAGTCGGTCGGCAGGTTGTCGACGCTTTTATCCACTTGCAGGGTCACCCGACCGGTGAAGCTGTCGCGGTCCAGATCGATCGCGGTGACCTTGCCGATCGTCACACCCGCCATGGTCACTTTGGCTCTGACCGTCAAACCGGCGATATTGTCGAAATACGCGTAAAGCTTGTAAGTATCGGTGGTCGAAGTCGGAGAAAGGCCACTGACCCGCAAAGCGAGCAGCAACAAAGCCAGGATCCCTGCCAGCAGGAACAGGCCGACACCGATTTCCAGGGTGCGGTTTTGCATCAGAAATCTCCAAACATCAAAGCGGTCAGAATAAAGTCCAGGCCGAGTACTGCCAGCGAGGCGTAAACCACGGTCTTGGTGGTGGCACGGCTGATTCCCTCGGAAGTGGGTTCGCAGTCATAGCCTTGAAATACGGCGATCCAGGTGACGACAAAAGCGAATACTGCACTTTTGATGATGCCGTTGAGCACATCGTCACCGAAGCTCACGCTGTTCTGCATGTTCGACCAGTAGGAACCTTCGTAGACGCCCAGCCAGTCGACGGCGACCCACGAACCGCCCCAGATGCCGACCACGCTGAAAATCATCGCCAGCACCGGCAGGGAAATGAAGCCGGCCCACAGACGCGGGGCGATGATGTACTTGAGCGGGTCGACCCCGATCATTTCCAGGCTGGACAGCTGCTCGGTGGACTTCATGTTGCCGATTTCCGCCGTCAGCGCCGAACCGGCACGACCGGCGAACAACAGCGCGGTCACCACCGGCCCCAACTCACGCAGCAGGGTCAGCGCCACCATCTGCCCGACAGCCTGCTCCGAGCCGTAGCTCGACAGGATGTTGAAGCCCTGCAGCGCCAGCACCATGCCGATGAAGATCCCGGACACCACGATGATCACCAGCGACATCACGCCGACGGAATGCAACTGCTTGACCAGCAGACCAAAACCGCCGCCGATGCCGCCCCGCCCGAGCAAGGCATGAAACAGGAACAGGGTCGAACGCCCGAACACTGCGACGCTGTCGATGCCGGCGAGGCCGAAACGACGCACACGCTCCATTAAAGTAATTCTGCGCATCAGCGGCGCTTCCCCAGAAGATCTGCGCGGTAATCCGGCGCTGGAAAGTGATACGGCACCGGGCCGTCGGGTTCACCGGTCATGAACTGGCGGATACGCGGATCGTCCGAACTCATCAGTTCATCCGGCGTGCCCTGCCCCAATACCTGGCCATCACCGACCACATAGATGTAGTCGGCAATGCTCGCGGTTTCGGCGAGATCGTGCGACACCACGATACTGGTGATTCCCAGGGCATCATTGAGCAGCCGGATCAGGCGAACCAGAACACCCATGGCGATCGGGTCCTGGCCGACGAACGGTTCGTCGTACATCAGGATCTGCGGATCGAGGGCAATGGCCCGGGCCAGGGCGACACGACGTTTCATGCCGCCAGACAGCTCATCAGGCATCAGCTCGATCGCACCGCGCAGGCCCACGGCCTGCAACTTGAGCAGCACGATGTCGCGAATCATCTCGTCCGGCAGATCGGTATGAACCCGCAGCGGAAAGGCGACGTTCTCGAACACGTCAAGATCGGTGAACAGCGCACCGCTCTGAAACAGCACGCCCATGTGCTTGCGCGCATCGAACAGATCGCTGCGCGACAGCTTCGGCAGGTTCTGGCCGTTGACCCAGACCTCGCCTTTGGATGGCCGCAACTGGGCGCCCATCAGGCGCAACAGTGTGGTCTTGCCACACCCGGAAGGTCCCATGATGCCGGTGACCTTGCCGCGCGGGATGCGGATATCGACGTTATTGAAAATGCTCCGCGCACCGCGCTTGAAGGAGACTCCCTTCAGCTCGACCGCGTAGGCGTTATCGGCACTCATCTAAACTCCTTGCGATGCAGCCTCTCACTCGGACACCTGGCTTTCTGGAGGAAAGCCCCTACATCCCGGGCAGGCCGAACTGGCGGCGAACTATATCACTGCAAAGGGCAAGCGCCCAAGGCCTGCACCGGCCTGCCTTCTGCGACTTGAAGGGCTTGAAGCCTTATTTACAGAGTTTTGGCAACAAGGAATGACAAAGCACGACGAACTTGCGTGAGGCTTTTCAACATAACCGCTATAATCGCCGCCTTTTCATCGGGCTATACGATTTCTGACATGAGCCAAACCAGCGACCTGATTCAATCGGCACAACGCACCGTCCGCCTCGAAGTGGAAGCCGTACAAGGCTTGTTGCCCCATATCGACGCCGATTTCGTACGCGCTTGCGAGATGATTCTGGCCAGCAAGGGCCGTGTTGTCGTGGTCGGCATGGGCAAGTCCGGACACATCGGCAACAAGATTGCCGCGACCCTGGCCAGCACCGGCACCCCGGCGTTTTTCGTGCACCCGGCCGAGGCCAGTCACGGCGACATGGGCATGATCACCCGTGACGACGTGATTCTGGCCCTGTCGAACTCCGGCTCCACCAACGAAATCGTTACCCTGCTGCCACTGATCAAACGCCTGGGCATCCAGCTGATCAGCGTCACCGGCAATCCGCAATCGCCGCTGGCCAAGGCTGCCGAGGTCAATCTCAACGTGCACGTCGAGCACGAAGCCTGCCCGCTGAACCTGGCGCCGACCTCCTCGACCACCGCCGCACTGGTCATGGGCGACGCCCTGGCCGTGGCGCTGCTGGAAGCGCGCGGCTTCACTGCCGAAGACTTCGCCTTTTCCCACCCGGGCGGCGCGCTGGGACGGCGCCTGCTGCTTAAAGTGGAAAATGTCATGCACGCTGGTCAGGAACTGCCGCAGGTACAGCGCGGCACCCTGCTCAAGGATGCATTGATGGAAATGACCCGCAAGGGCCTGGGCATGACCGTCATTCTTGAAACGGACGGCAAACTGGCCGGGATCTTCACTGACGGCGACCTGCGTCGCACCCTGGATCGCAGCATCGATATCCACAGCGCCACCATCGACCAGGTGATGACCGTGCACGGCAAGACCGCCCGCGCCGAGATGCTCGCCGCCGAGGCCCTGAAAATCATGGAAGACCACCGAATCAACGCACTGGTTGTCGTGGATGAAGAGGATCGCCCGGTCGGCGCCTTCAACCTCTCCGATCTGCTGCGCGCAGGAGTGATGTAAATGACCAACGATCTGCTGCAACGCGGCAAAGCCATCAAACTGGCGGTTTTCGACGTCGACGGTGTCCTCACCGACGGTCGCCTGTACTTCCTTGAAGACGGCAGCGAGTTCAAGACTTTCAATACGCTCGATGGCCAGGGCATCAAGATGCTGATGAACGCCGGCGTCCAGACCGCCATCATCAGCGGTCGCAAGACTCCAGTGGTCGAGCGCCGGGCAAAAAACCTCGGCATTGCGCACCTGTTTCAGGGCCGCGAAGACAAACTGGTCGTTCTCGACGGTCTTCTGGAGCAACTGGGCCTAAGCTATGAACAAGTGGCCTATCTCGGTGATGACCTGCCGGATCTGCCGGTGATCCGCCGCGTGGGGCTGGGCATGGCCGTAGCCAACGCCGCTGCATTCGTGCGCGAGCACGCCCATGGCGTGACCCAGGCCCGGGGCGGCGAAGGTGCCGCCCGCGAATTCTGCGAACTGATCCTGCGCGCCCAAGGCAGCCTCGACGCCGCCAACAACGCGTACCTGTGAGTCCAACCATGTTTAGCAAAAAGTTTCGCAACATCCTGCTGTTCGGTTGCATCGCAGCGATTTTCGGTGCGGTCGGCTACTGGAACATCAGCCCGGAGCGCTTCCTCGACAAACCGCCGGTTTCGGCAGAGGAAAGCCCGATCGACTGGTATGCGACCAATACACACACGATCCAGTACCTCGAAGACGGCAAAGTGCAGTACGAAATGACGTCCGACAAGGCTGAGCACGTCAAGGCGACCGACATTACACTGGTCACCAAGCCCGATCTGAACATGTTCCGTGGCACCGATTTTCCATGGCACGTAACCAGTGAACGCGGCGAAGTGAACTCCGGTGGCACCGAGGTCGAACTGATCGACTCGGTACGTGTCAAGCGCACCGACGAAAAGAACCGCGATACCCTGATCACCTCCACTCGCATGACGGTGTTCCCGCAGCAGCAATATGCGCAGACCCAGCAACCCGTTAGAATCGACGGCGCTGGCGGTGTATCGACTGGCGTAGGAATGAAAGCGTATTTGAAGGAAAGCAGGATACACCTGCTATCGAACGTAAGAGGACAGTATGAGGCTCGTTAAAACCCTCCCTATTTTGCTCAGTCTGGGCGCAGCACTGGGAAGCGTGAGCGCCTGGGCTCTGCCGAACGATCAAGAGCAGCCAATCCGCATTCAGGCCGACGATGCCCAGCTGGACGACAAGAACGGCGTTGCCACCTATAAAGGCGACGTGATCATCACCCAGGGTTCGATGGTCGTCAAAGGCAACACCGTGACCATGACCCGTGCGCCCAACGGCGACATCGACGTCGTGACTTCGGTTGGCAACCTCGCCTACTTCGAACAGTTGCAGACTGCCGGCGACACCAAACCCGTTCAGGGCTGGGGCGTGACCATTCAGTACCACGCACAGCAGAACCGCGTTGTACTGATCGACAAGGCCAAAGTCGTCGACAAGGACAACAACACCACTCAAGGCGAGAAAATCGTCTATGACACGGTGAAAAAACTGGCCAGCGCCGGTCGAGCCACTGGCAGCAAGGTCACCGAAGCGCGTCCGCGCATCGACATGGTGATCCAGCCGAAGAAGAAAACCGACGAGAAAACCCAGTAATGGCAACTCTGAAAGCTCAGCACCTGGCCAAGGCCTATAAAAGCCGCCAGGTCGTGCGCGACGTCAGCCTGTCGATCGACAGCGGTCAGATCGTCGGCCTGCTCGGCCCGAACGGCGCCGGCAAGACCACCTGTTTCTACATGATCGTCGGCCTGGTCCAGGCCGATCAGGGTCGCGTACTGATCGACGATCTGGACGTCAGCCACCAGCCGATGCACGGTCGCGCCAAGGCTGGTATCGGCTATCTGCCGCAGGAAGCGTCGATCTTCCGCAAACTGTCGGTCGCCGACAACATCATGGCCATCCTCGAGACCCGCCAGGAACTCGACAAGGCCGGTCGTCGCAAGGAGCTGGAAAGCCTGCTGCAGGAATTCCACATCAGCCACATCCGCGACAACCTTGGCATGAGCCTGTCCGGTGGTGAGCGCCGCCGGGTGGAAATCGCCCGCGCACTGGCCACGGCACCGAAGTTCATCCTGCTCGACGAACCGTTCGCGGGTGTCGACCCTATCTCGGTCGGCGACATCAAGCAGATCATCCACCACCTCAAGGCCAAGGGCATCGGTGTACTGATCACCGACCACAACGTCCGCGAGACGCTGGATATCTGCGAAACCGCCTACATCGTCAACGACGGCCAGTTGATCGCTGAAGGCGACTCCGCGACCATCCTCGCCAACGATCTGGTGAAGGAAGTCTACCTGGGTCACGAGTTCCGCCTGTAAGCAAGACGGCATTCGATCAGCCGTTCGGGTGCTGTAACGTTGAAGCGCTTTTTTATACGCTTTTATTGTTACAGCGCTCTAGGCAAACACGACAGTTTCAGGCATATAATTTGCTTAAGTTTGGCGCCCCGGCGCCCTGTAGTGGATGGCGCATAGCGCCGGCGAAAAAGGTGTTAAGCCCCTGCCATGAAACCATCGCTAGTCTTGAGAATGGGCCAGCAGCTGACGATGACACCGCAGCTGCAACAGGCCATCCGCCTGCTCCAATTGTCGACCCTGGATCTGCAGCAGGAAATCCAGGAGGCTCTGGAATCCAATCCGATGCTCGAACGCCAGGAAGACGGCGACGACTTCGACAACTCCGATCCCATGGCCGACAACGCCGAGCAGAAGCCCAACACCGAGATCCAGGAACCCTCCTATCAGGAGACCGCGCCGACAGTCGATAACCTCGAAGACGGCGAATGGAACGAGCGAATCCCCAACGATCTACCCGTCGACACCGCCTGGGAAGACGTCTATCAGACCAGTGCCAGCAGCCTGCCGAGCAGCGATGATGACGAGTGGGACTTCACCACCCGCACTTCCGCCGGCGAGAGCCTGCAAAGCCACCTGCTGTGGCAATTGAATCTGGCACCGATGTCCGACACCGATCGCCTGATCGCGGTCACCCTGATCGATTGCATCAACAATCAGGGCTACCTCGACGAAACCCTCGAAGAAATCCTCGACGCCTTTGATCCGGAACTCGATATCGAGCTGGACGAGATCGAAGCCGTCCTGCACCGCATCCAGCAGTTCGAACCGGCCGGCATCGGCGCGCGCAACCTGGGCGAATGCCTGCTGCTGCAATTGCGCCAGCTGTCGGCCAAGACCCCTTGGCTGGCCGAAGCCAAGCGCCTGGTTACCGATTACATCGACCTGCTCGGCAGTCGCGACTACAGCCAACTGATGCGCCGCATGAAGCTCAAGGAAGACGAACTGCGCCAGGTCATCGAACTGGTGCAGAGCCTCAACCCGCGCCCCGGCTCGCAGATCGAGTCGACCGAAGCCGAATACGTGGTGCCTGACGTCATCGTACGCAAGGACAACGAACGCTGGCTGGTGGAGCTGAACCAGGAATCAGTGCCGCGTCTGCGGGTCAACGCCCAGTACGCCGGTTTCGTACGTCGTGCCGACACCAGTGCCGACAACACCTTCATGCGCAATCAGTTGCAGGAAGCCCGCTGGTTCATCAAGAGCCTGCAGAGCCGCAACGAAACCCTGATGAAAGTTGCCACCCAGATCGTCGAGCATCAGCGCGGCTTCCTGGAGTACGGCGACGAAGCCATGAAGCCGCTGGTCCTGCATGACATCGCTGAAGCAGTGGGCATGCACGAGTCGACAATTTCCCGAGTGACCACGCAAAAATTCATGCATACCCCGCGGGGCATATATGAGCTGAAATACTTTTTCTCCAGCCATGTAAGCACCTCCGAAGGCGGTGAATGCTCTTCCACGGCGATCCGCGCGATCATCAAGAAACTGGTTGCCGCGGAAAATCAGAAAAAGCCGTTGAGTGACAGCAAGATCGCTGGTTTACTGGAGGCACAAGGCATTCAGGTGGCTCGCCGCACCGTCGCCAAGTACCGCGAATCCCTCGGGATCGCGCCTTCGAGCGAACGCAAGCGGTTGATGTAAGCCACGTTACAGCGTTCCAGTGGCAGGCTCTTCGGCCTGCCGCTTTATGCACTGGCAACGAAGGAGAAGCTGTATGCAAGTCAACATCAGTGGACACCAACTGGAAGTTACCCAACCTCTCCGTGAGTACGTTGAGCAAAAGCTCAAGAGGCTTGAGGGACATTTCGACAAGATCACCAACGTGCAAGTCACGATGTGCGTCGAAAAGCTGAAGCAGAAAATCGAAGCCACGCTGCATATTCCCGGCAATGAAGTCGTCGCGAACGCGGAACATACTGATATGTACGCTGCGATCGACGCGCTGACCGACAAGCTTGATAAACAACTCAAAAAGCATAAGGAAAAGACCCAGAGCCTGCTTCAGGGCGCTACCGGTCGATAACCCCCACCCCCATGATCCGACTTGAAAGTATCCTGACCCCCGGCCGTTCCCTGGTGAACGTGCCGGGCGGCAGTAAAAAGAAAGCCCTCGAACAAATTGCCAACCTGATCGCCCGGGAAGTCCCGGATCTGGAGATGCAAGATGTCTTCGAGGCATTGATTGCCCGTGAAAAACTGGGTTCCACCGGTTTTGGCAACGGCATCGCCATTCCCCACTGCCGCCTCAAGGGCTGCGAAGCGCCGATCAGTGCGCTGATGCACCTTGACGCCCCTATCGATTTTGACGCTATCGACGGCGCGCCTGTGGACCTTCTGTTCGTCCTGCTGGTGCCGGAAGCCGCCACCGATGCTCACCTGGAGCTTTTACGCCAGATCGCCAGCATGCTCGACCGCAAGGATGTGCGCGACAGACTGCGTAGCGCGCCAAGCAACGAAGCCTTGTACCAGGTTGTACTGGAAGAACAGAACAGGCCGTAATCATGCGCTTGATCATTGTCAGTGGCCGTTCCGGCTCGGGTAAGAGTACTGCCCTGGATGTCCTTGAGGACAACGGCTACTACTGCATTGACAACCTGCCTGCCGGCTTGCTTCCGGATCTCGCCGAGCGCGCTCTGGTGCATACCGAAATGCTCCAGCCGCTGGTGGCTGTCTCGATCGACGCCCGCAACCTGCCGAGCCATCTGTCACGTTTTCCAGAGCTGCTCGAGGAAGTTCGCAGCCGGCACATCCAGTGCGATGTCCTGTACCTGGATGCCGATGACGAAACATTGCTCAAACGTTTTTCGGAGACCCGTCGTCGTCACCCGCTCAGCAATGCCAACCGCTCGCTGGCCGAAGCCATCAACGACGAAACCGCCCTGCTGGGCCCGATCGCCGATCTGGCCGATCTGAAGGTCAACACCACCAACCTCAATCTCTATCAACTGCGCGACACCATCAAGCTGCGCCTGCTGAACCAGCCTGAGCCGGGCACTGCGTTTCTGGTGGAGTCGTTCGGTTTCAAACGCGGCATGCCGGTGGATGCGGATCTGGTGTTCGATGTACGCTGCCTGCCGAATCCGTATTGGAAACCGGAGCTGCGCGCACAATCCGGTCTCGATCAGCCGGTCGCCGAGTATCTGGCGGCGCAGCCGGAGGTCGAGGAGATGTACCAGGACATTTACTCGTATCTGTACAAATGGTTGCCGCGCTTTGCGGCGAGCAACCGCGCTTATGTCACCATTGCCATCGGCTGCACCGGCGGGCATCACCGCTCCGTTTACCTGACCGAACGTCTTGGCCAGGCGCTGCAGAAGACCCTGAAGAACGTCCAGGTTCGCCACCGCGACCTCAGCTAAAGGATTCACACCGCGATGCCTGCTCGGGAAATAGAAATCATCAACAAGCTGGGCCTGCATGCCCGCGCATCGGCAAAATTCGTCGGGGTGGCGGGTAAGTTTCCCGATTGCACGATCAGAGTGGGCCGCACCCCGGAAACCACGGTTGACGGCAAAAGCATCATGGCGATGATGATGCTCGCTGCAGGCCAGGGCACCAAAATATACCTGAGCACCGAAGGTCATCAGGAACAGGAAGCCATGGATGAGTTGGTAACGCTGATTAACAACTACTTCGACGAAGGTGGTTGAAAACACTTGAGGCGAGGGAGCTCGCTCCCTCCTCCCGACTCATCCCAACGCCGTGTCCATCACCATCATCAGACAGAAGCCGATCAGCAATCCCAGACTTGCCAGCTTCTCATGGCCATTGCGTCGCGACTCCGGGATAACCTCGTGAGTCACCACCAGCAGCATGGCTCCCGCCGCCAACGCCAACCCCAAGGGCAGCAACAACTCGGCCAGACTGACCAGCCACGCACACAGAAGCGCGAACACCGGCTCGACCAGTCCTGACGCTGCGCCAACCAAAAACGCCTTCACCCGCGACATCCCGGCGCCAGCCAACACCAGTGCAATCACCAGCCCTTCCGGCACATCCTGCAAGGCAATGCCCATCGCCAGACTGTCTGCGTCCGGCATTCCACCGCCAGCCGAGACGCCGACGGCCATCCCTTCCGGGATGTTGTGGGCGATGATGGCGAACACAAATAACCAGATCCGCGGCGGAATCACCGGATGCTCGACAGTGCCGATGAGCATTTCCGGCGAAGCGCCCGACACCCGGCGATCAACCAGATACAGACCGAACGCTCCGAGCATGATGCCGAAGCAGATCAGGCCGCTGGCGCCCCACGAACTCAGTCCCAGACTTTCGGCGGCGGCGATTCCCGGCACGATCAGCGAAAACGCGGTCGCCGCCAGCATCACACCGGCGCCAAAACCCAGCAGCGTATCGCCCAATGCCTGGGGCATGTTGCGGATCACCAACACTGGAACGGCTCCAAGTGCGGTGCCGAGGGCGCAAATCGCCCCGCCCTGCAACGCACGCGATAGCCTGGGCTCCAGATTCAGCCATTCCAGTCCGTGGGCGACCAGCAAGGTCATACCCGCCAACAGCAACAGCGATCCAATTGCGTAACGAAACTTACGCCCACTTCCGATCGCCAGTGTTTCAGTGCCCATAGTCAGCCTTGGATTGTTTTTATAGAAGACTTAAACCAGCGCGGCCTGATAGCGCGCAGCGACTTCCGACCAATTGATGACGTTGTAGAACGCGCTGATGTATTCCGGCCGACGGTTCTGATAACGCAGGTAGTACGCGTGCTCCCACACATCGAGCCCGAGAATCGGCGTATTGCCGCTCATCAGCGGGCTGTCCTGGTTACCGCTGCTTTCCACCACCAGTTTCTTGTCCGGCGTCACGCTGAGCCAGGCCCAGCCACTGCCGAAACGGGTCAGCGCGGCTTTGGTGAAAGCGTCCTTGAAGCTGTCAAGGCCGCCCAATTGTTCATCGATCGCCCTGGCCAGCGCACCATCCGGTTTACCACCCCCGTTGGGCACCATTACTTCCCAGAACAGCGAGTGGTTGGCGTGACCGCCGCCTTGGTTGATCACCGCCGCACGAAGTTTTTCCGGTAGTTGCTGGACGCTGGCGACCAGTTTTTCCACCGGCCATTCCGCGAATTCGGTGCCCTCGACTGCAGCGTTCAGATTGTTGATATAGGTCTGGTGATGTCTGGTGTAGTGGATCTCCATGGTTTGCGCATCGATGTGCGGTTCCAGAGCGTCGTAGGCGTAAGGCAAGGCTGGCAGGGTAAAAGCCATTTCAATGGACTCCATGGTGATGTGGGGCAGGCGCGCGGCGCGCATTGCCTGTATCCGGGTGCAGCAAACGCTGGGTGCGCGGGTATTCGCCGTGTTCGCTGATGAAATTGAGCAGCTCTACGTAGGTCTTGCTGCTCTGGCGCAATGCCGCTTCACGCAGCGCCGGGCGCAGTCGCTCGTCCTGCATGGTCTGCAACAGGCGCTGGTGGATAGCGCAGAGGTACTCGGCGCTCTCCTCCGGCTGATTCAGGCGCAGATGCAGATCCGCCAGGTTGTGATGGGAAATGACGCAGGCCGCCACTGCTTCGTCGGCATCGGCCCAGCGTTCGAACAACACTTGAGCCAGGGCCAAGGCTTGCAGATAAGCCTCGCGGGCGTCGATCAGATCGCCCAGCATGAAACAGCGATTGGCCCGTTCGATCGTGCGTTTCCAGTGCTCCATGGTGAACCTCCAAAGCGGTTGCGGTGCTTACACGCCGCCGGCGGTGAGTTTCTCAGGATTGAGCAACTCTTCCAGTTGGCTGCGCGACAGGTCGGTGTGTTCCAGCGCGACGTCGATCACCGGACGGCCCTGTTTGTAGGCCTGCTTGGCGATTTCGGCGGCTTTCTGGTAACCGATGATCGGGTTGAGCGCGGTCACCAGAATCGGGTTGCGCGACAGCGCTTCCTTGAGCCGCGACTCGTTGACCTTGAAGCTGGCGATGGCCTTGTCGGCCAGCAGACGGCTGGAGTTGGCCAGCAACCCGATGCTGCTCAACAGGTTCTGGGCGATGATCGGCAGCATCACGTTCAATTCGAAATTGCCCGACTGACCGGCGATGGTGATCACCGAATCGTTGCCGATCACTTGCGCGGCGACCATGGCGGTAGCTTCAGGAATTACTGGATTGACCTTGCCCGGCATGATCGACGACCCCGGTTGCAAACCCTCCAGCTCGATTTCACCGAGGCCGGCGAGCGGGCCGGAATTCATCCAGCGCAGGTCGTTGGCGATTTTCATCAGCGACACGGCAGTAGCCTTGAGCTGACCCGACACCGCTACGGCGGTGTCCTGCGAGCCGATCAGGGCGAACAGATCCTTGCCCGGCGTGAACTGAACGTTGGTCAACAGGCTCAACTGGCGGCTGAAACGCGCTGCGAACTCCGGATGCGCATTGATCCCGGTGCCGACCGCCGTGCCGCCCTGGGCCAGAGATTGCAGGCTTGGCAGCAAATCCTGCAGATGACCGATATTGGCCTTGAGCTGCTGTGCCCAACCGTTGAGTACCTGACTCATGCGCACCGGCATCGCGTCCATCAAGTGGGTGCGGCCAGTCTTGACGTGATGATGGACTTGCCCGGACTTGCGCTCGATCACTTGTACCAGATAAAGCAGCGCCGGCAGCAATTGTTCGTGCAGGGCCAACGCGGCGCTGACGTGGATGGTGGTCGGGATGATGTCGTTGCTGCTCTGCCCGCAGTTGACGTGATCGTTGGGGTTCACCGGTTCTTCGAGCAGGCGGCTGGCCAGGGTGGCGATCACTTCGTTGGCGTTCATGTTGGAGCTGGTGCCGGAGCCGGTCTGGAAGATATCCACCGGGAAATGCTGCATGAAGTCGCCTTCCAGCAGTGCTTGAGCGGCATCGCTGATGGCTTTGCCTTGCGCGGCGCTGATCTGGTTGAGTTCGACGTTGGCGCGGGCGGCGGCCGCTTTCGCCAGAATCAGGGAACGTATGAACTGGGTCGGCATCGGCTTGCCGCTGATCGGGAAGTTATCCACTGCACGCTGGGTCTGCGCGCCGTAGAGAGCGTCCACCGGCACCTGCAGTTCGCCCATGCTGTCGCGCTCAATACGTGTCTTGGTCATCGGTAAATCCTTGGACTAATTCAATGAGAGGAATCGAGGGTTGCAACTCGCAGGTGGCGAGCTGCCAGGTGTAGCTTTGCCAGCGTTTGAGCCGGCATTTGCACATTGAGAGGCGTTCCATTTCACGCAGCGGTCGCCAGGCTTGATCGAGACAGAGGCTGCGCCAATGCCACGGCAGCGCGATGTCGGAGGCCGTGTCGAGCAGCAGACGGAAAGAGGTTTCAGCGACCGTCCAGGGTGAGGTCGCTGTGCAGCAGGCCAGATATCGGCCTTCGGCCAGGTAGTGTTCGATCAGACGAGGTTCATCGGGATCCATCGCGCAACGGATCTGGCGACTCATCCAGCGCCAGCTTTCAAGGTACGGCTGCTCGTGCAAGGCAGAACTCATGATCCGGGGCTCATACGATAATGAGATTTATTATTATATGATAATAAGAACCAAAACAAGGGCAGCTTTTTTGTTCCCCTCATGAGCCCGGAAAAACTTGCGGACACAAAAAAAGCGCGCCGCCCGGTCGGGTGGCGCGCCTTTGTTTACCTGACGGAGGCTTAACTGCCCGCGACAGTCATCTTCTCGATCAACACCGAGCCGGTGCGAATATTGCTGCGCAGTTCCAGATCGTTACCAACGGCGACGATCTGCTTGAACATGTCGCGCATGTTGCCGGCGATGGTCACTTCCTGCACCGCGAACTGGATTTCACCGTTCTCGACCCAGAAACCCGCCGCACCGCGCGAGTAATCACCAGTCACCATGTTCAGACCATGGCCCATCAACTCGGTGACCAGCAACCCGCGCCCCATACGCCGCAGCAAGGCCGCCTGGTCTTCATCGCCATGAGTGACAAACAGGTTATGCACGCCGCCGGCGTTGGCGGTACTCGGCATGCCGAGTTTGCGACCCGAATAGGTGCCGAGGATGTACGAGACCAACTCACCCTTTTCGACGAACGGCTTGGCATAGGTCGCCAGACCGTCACCGTCGTACGATGCACTGCCCATGGCACGCATCAGGTGCGGGCGCTCGTCGATGGTCAACCATTCCGGGAACAGCTTCTGCCCCAGGGTGCCTTCAAGGAATGACGATTTGCGGTACAGACTGCCGCCGGAAATCGCCGACAGGAAGCTGCCGAACAATCCACCTGCCAGTTCCGCTGAAAACAAAACCGGCACTTCGCAGGTCGGTACCGGACGCGCGCCCAGACGGCTCGCCGCCCGTTGTGCCGCACGCTGGCCAATGCTCACCGGATCCGCCAGCAAACTGCCCTGACGGTTCACGTCATACCAGTAATCGCGCTGCATCTGGCCATCGGCCTCGGCGATCATCACACAGCTAAGGCTGTGCCGGGTCGAGGCATAACCACCGATGAAACCATGGCTGTTGCCGTACACGCGGCAGCCCTGATGAGTGCTCAACGTGGTGCCATCGGCATTCTTGATGCGGGCATCGGCATCGAAAGCGGCGGCTTCGCAGAGCAGCGCTTTCTCGATGGCCTGCTCCGGGGTGATGTCCCATTCGTGGAACAGATCGAAATCCTGAATATCCCTGGCCATCAGCGCGGCATCGGCCAGCCCGGAGGCTTCGTCTTCGGAGGTGTGCTTGGCAATCGCCAGCGCCGCAGCGACGGTCTCGCGAATCGCATCCGGCCCGGTGGCGGAGGTGCTGGCCGAGCCTTTGCGCTGACCGACGTACAAGGTGATGCCAAAGCCCTGATCGCGGTTGAACTCGACCGTCTCGACTTCACGTTGACGCACCGACGTGGACAGTCCCTGCTCCAGCGACACCGCTACTTCGCAGGCACTCGCACCCTGACGCTTGGCTTCGGCGATGATCTGCTCGACCTGTTCCTGCAGTGCCGGCAATGCCTGTGGGCCGACGCTTTCAACTGCACTCATGCTCATCTCCACTCAAATTCTGCTTTCGGCTGGGGCCTTCGAGCGACCGGGCCGGACAAGCGGCCCCCGACTGGTTATCATGGCGGCGTTTCTTTGCGGACTGCCACCATGGTTGATTCTTACGACGACTCCCTCGATACGGGAGAAAAAAGCAAATCCCAGGTCAAACGCGAGCTGCATGCTCTGGTTGACCTTGGCGAGCGCCTTACGACACTCAAGCCGGACCGGCTGGCCAAACTGCCACTGACCGACGCCCTGCGCCGGGCTCTGGCCGATGCGCCCAAACACGTTGCGCACATTGCACGTAAACGGCATTTGCAGTTCATCGGCAAACTCATGCGCGATCAGGACACCACCGCGATCCTTGAGCTGCTCGATCAACTCGATGCCTCTACCCGTCAGTACAACGAGCGGTTCCACAACCTCGAACGCTGGCGTGACCGCCTGATCGCCGGTGACGATGCCGTGCTGGAGAAATTCGTCGTCGAGTACCCGGACGCCGACCGCCAGCAACTGCGCTCCCTGATCCGTCAGGCCCAGCACGAGGTAGCGCATAACAAGCCTCCTGCCTCGAGCCGTAAAATCTTCAAGTACATCCGTGAGCTGGACGAGACTCAACGCGGTCTGCGTTGATATTCGCCACCGGGTGGCCGCACTGCGCGCCACCCGAAGCTCCATCCCTTCTTACGCGCCCGTGCCACCCACGGTGATCGCATCGATCTTCAGCGTCGGCTGACCGACACCTACCGGCACCGACTGGCCGTCCTTGCCGCAAGTCCCCACACCGCTGTCCAGCGCCAGATCGTTACCGACCATCGACACCCGGCTCATCGCTTCCGGACCGTTGCCGATCAACGTTGCGCCTTTAACCGGTGCGGTGATCTTGCCATCCTCGATCAGGTAAGCCTCGCTGGTGGAGAACACGAACTTGCCGCTGGTGATGTCGACCTGACCGCCGCCGAGGTTGGCGCAGTAGATCCCCTTCTTCACCGAGGCGATGATTTCCGCCGGATCGCTCTGGCCGCCGAGCATGTATGTGTTGGTCATCCGCGGCATCGGCAGGTGCGCGTAGGATTCACGGCGACCGTTACCGGTACGGGCCACGCCCATCAGCCGCGCATTGAGCTTGTCCTGCATGTAGCCCTTGAGTACGCCGTTTTCGATCAGCGTGGTGCACTCGGTCGGGGTGCCTTCGTCGTCGACGCTCAGGGAACCGCGACGACCGGCCAACGTGCCGTCATCGACGATGGTGCAAAGTTTCGAGGCAACCATTTCACCCATGCGACCGCTGTAGGCCGAACTGCCCTTGCGGTTGAAGTCGCCTTCCAGACCGTGACCCACCGCTTCGTGCAGCAGCACGCCGGACCAGCCCGAGCCCAGAACAACCGGCAAGGTGCCGGCGGGTGCCGGAATCGCTTCCAGATTCACCAGCGCCTGACGCAACGCTTCACGGGCATAGCCCATGGCGCGGTCTTCGGCGAGGAAATAACGGTAGTCGGTACGCCCACCGCCGCCGTGGCCGCCACGCTCGCGACGACCGTTCTGCTCGACGATCACGCTGACGTTGAAACGCACCAGCGGACGCACATCGGCAGCCAGGCCACCGTCGGTCGAAGCCACCAGAATACGTTCCCAGACCCCGGCCATGCTTACGCTCACCTGCTGGATACGCGGGTCTAGGGCGCGGGTCGCAACGTCGATGCGCTTGAGCAGGTCAACTTTTTCAGCGCGGCTGAGCACTTCCAGCGGGTTATCCGGCGCATACAACTGGGCGACGTCCTGGGCGCTGAACGCCTGCACCGTGCCGTTCTGCCCGGCGCGGGAAATCGAACGGGCCGCACGGGCCGCTGCGCCGAGGGCTTCGAGGGTGATCGCGTTGCTGTAGGCGAAACCGGTTTTCTCACCGGACTGCGCACGCACGCCGACACCCTGGTCGAGGTTGAAACTGCCTTCCTTGACGATGCCGTCTTCCAGCGACCAGGACTCGGAAATCTGCCCCTGGAAATACAGGTCGGCCGCATCGATGCCTGG
Organism: Pseudomonas sp. B15(2017); assembly: GCF_002113215.1. Taxonomy (NCBI): domain Bacteria; kingdom Pseudomonadati; phylum Pseudomonadota; class Gammaproteobacteria; order Pseudomonadales; family Pseudomonadaceae; genus Pseudomonas; species Pseudomonas sp. B15(2017). Next base: position 197,314 of record NZ_NEJZ01000004.1, on the reverse strand, counting down.
GCCCGCCAGATCACCGAGTACGCCTTGCAGACTCTCGATCGTCACGCCGCCGGGCGCCAACAGGTGATCACTGACTGAGGACAACAACTCGCTCATAGGTTTTACGCCTTAAATTCGTGTTCTGAAGCAGGTCGCTGTGCGCCCTGCGAAAAAAACCGCCGATGACCCGTCACCGGCATTCGCGCCCGGATGGACGCTTGTTCACTGCTGTCGCGCTCGGCCAACAGCACGGCTTCGCCTCGTTCCTGTTGCGCCAGCACGCGCCCCCACGGATCGACAATCGCCCCGTGGCCAAAGGTTTCACGCGGCCCCGGATGCGTTCCGCCCTGAGCGGCCGCCAGCACATAGCACTGGGTTTCAATGGCCCGCGCGCGGATCAGCACATCCCAGTGCGCCGCCCCCGTCACAGCGGTGAAAGCCGACGGTGCGGTAATCAGTTCAGCCCCGGCAGCGCGCAATTCGCTGTACAGCTCCGGGAAGCGCAGGTCGTAACACACCGTCAGACCCAATCGCCCGACCGGCGTATCCGCGACCACCACGCCACTGCCATAAGCATAGTCATCGGATTCGCGGTAACGGCCGCGATTGTCCGCTACGTCGACATCGAACAGATGCAACTTGTCATAGCGGGCAACGATTTCACCCTGATCGTTCACCAGCAACGAGCAGGCATGGGACTTGGCCTCAGGCTGCCCCATTGGCGGCAACGGCAAGGTGCCGGCCACAATCCATAACCTGAGGTCGCGGGCGGTCTGTTTCAACCACGGCAGGATCGGGCCATCGCCAAGCGCTTCGGCCCGGCCGATATCGGCGATGTCGCGACGCCCCATGGCCGCGAAATTTTCCGGCAGCACGGCCAGCTTCGCGCCGGCACTGGCTGCTTGTTCGAGCAAACGTCGGGCATCGCGCAGATTGGCCAGCACATCGCTCTGGCTGACCATTTGAATCACCGCTAAAGACATGGCGCACTCCGCAAGAGATATGCGGCCATGCTACTCCATCGGTTCAGAGGGTGGCTGTTCAAAAAGGCTTGTCGAAGGTGATTTTCGGCTCTTTCCAAGGCCCTTTGACGGTGTATTTGACGCTGGCGAAGCGCGCCACGCGATCGCCGATCAGCTTGTCGATCAGGAACAAGGCACCGCCGACTGCCGGCGCGCCGACAATCAGCGCGGCAATCGGCAGGTTGTTGGTCACCGGCAACGTCACCAGCAATTTGGCATCCACCTTGTCGCCCACCAGATCCAGCGTGCCATCCAGTTCCAGGTTGCTCGAAGGGCCGGTCAACTTGATCGGCTCTTTCGTGACATAGACGCCGTTGGTCGCCTCCAACAATCCCTTCACCCGGTCATAGCTCAAGCCTTTGCCGAACAGATCGGAGAAGTCGAGACGCAAACGCCGGCCAATGGAGTTGAAGTTGAGCAGACCGAATACGCGCAATGCCTGAGCGCCGCCCTCCACTTCGACAAACTGGCCTTTGTTCAACGACGCATCGAGGGTGCCGGAGAAACGTTTGGTCGCCAGCCACGCCGGCGAGCCCGGCCATCGGCCATCGACATCCATGTGGAATTCTTCGCTGGTCACGCTCGGCGCAAAACCCCAGCCCTTGAGCACATCGGCGAGGTTCTTGCCGCCGATCCGCCCCTTGTACCAACTGGTCGTGGCACCGGGCGCACCTTCCCAGCCACCGCTGCCCTGCAAGAGAATGCCCTTGAGACCCAGATCAAGGTTGTTCAGGGCGATGCCCTTGGCGGTCGGCCGAACCTTGAGCGACCAGCCACCGACCAGGTCCTGGCCCAGGAACAATTGATTGATGGTGATATCCAGCGCCGGAATCTTGCTCGGATCGACCGAAGCCAGTGGATCGGGCGCGTTTTCGTCGGCCTGCACCGTCGGATCCGGCGCCGGCAACCGCACGTATTGCAGGTTCACCGCAATCGGCGCGCCCTTGGCGTCGGGAATGCCGGCCGTGCCTTTGGCCTGTTGACTGTCGAGGGCCAGAGCCCAGGCGCCAGGCTTGCGATTCACTTGCACTGCCGCCTGATCCAGCGTGGTGCCGAAGGCCGTGAGTTTGCCGATCTTGAAGTCCGCGCTGCTGAGCAACTGCTTGGCATTGCCGCCTGGATCCTGACCAGCGTACTTGTCCAGCAGATCCTGCCAGGGTTTGACGTCCAGCTCGGACAACACGCCGCGTATCCGCAAACCTTTGTTACCCGGCAACACCGCTTCGCCGGCGCCGAGGAACAATTCGCCACGGCCATCGGCAAAATTGTCCGGTGGCGCAGCGAAGGTGAAGTTGGCCAGTTGATCGTAATTGACCCAGTAACGCCGCTCCTGTCCCTGCAACGTCATGCGGAACACCGTGTCACGCCCGACATCGGCGGCCATGCCGAACGGTGCCGGCAAATCCACCGCCACACCCTTCATGCTGGAACTGACCATCAATTGGCTGTCGGCACCGTCCAGATTCACCTGCAGCTGATATGGAAGGGTCCCGGACACCGGCAACGGCTGAGTCACGCCCAGCCAGTCGGTGAGTTTCTTGACCTCGACCTGCCCTGACGCTGCCACCCGGGTCTTGAGTTTGCCGGGGCCGCCGTCGGCGAAAATTTGCGCGGTGACCGGTTTGTCGAAGGCCCGGGCACTGATGTTCTGCCCGCTCAGGCCCTTGGCGCTGTCGAAGCGGAAATCACCCTTGAGCTGGCTCAGTTCGAGCTTCGGCTCCGCCAGTTTCAATTGCGCATTGGCAGTTTTGAAATCGACGAGGATTTTCGGCTGATCGCCCTTGGCCAACGGCACATCGAGCTTGAGCGTACCTTGCAGATCGCCCTCGCCTTCCCAGCCGGCGAAGGTGTCGGCGGTGCCGATCGGCGCTTCCTGAAGAATTTTCAAGCCATCGCCCAGCCCGCCGGCAAAGGTGCCGTCGAGGAACATATGGCTGTGCTCGCCGCTCGGCACATGGGGAATATTGACGAAGACATCGCTGACCTGAGTGTCGAGCAACTGGCCCTTGCTGGCGAGAATACGCACGCCGCTGTCTTCGATGAACACGTCACCGTTGACCTTGCTCACATGCGGCCAGCCCGGCTGGAACGCCAGTTCGGCGTCATGCACCTTGAAGAACAGGCTGATGCTGCGATCCGCTTCCCCGGCGTTCTTGTTCAGCGAGCCCTGATACTGGAAGAACCCTTGATCCACTGCGCCCTTGAGAATCGCCGTACGCAGCCATTCGTCGAGTGCCGGGCTCAGGACTTGCGGCAGGTACTTGGCGGTATAACGACCGTCGCCGTCCACCAGACCGACCCGCAGGTCCATGTAGTCTTCCTGACTGTGATCGAAATGCAGGCGAATCAGGAAGTCGCCAGCGATCTTGCCCTCCTCGCCGAGCACCTTCAGGTAGGGGGCGATCAGGGTGAAACCTTCTTTATCGAGCTTCCAGGTCAATCGGGCGTTGGCCTGAATGTATTGCCACGGCTTGGCAAAAATCGGATCGAGGTGCAGGACGAAATCCTTGCTGTCCATGCGCAGCTCGCCGCCGCCGAGGTTGCCGCTGAGACTGCCGCTGACGTTCCGGGCCGCCGGGGCGCCGTGATAGGCGTCGAAACCGACCTGATCAAGGTTGGCGGCGAAGCTGAATTTGCTGTCGTCGGTGGCGTTCGGCCGGAAATCCAGCAGCACGTTGCGCAGACCGCCGGTCACTTTCAGGCGCTCGACCACGGTGGCGAAGCCTTCGGGCAACGGGCCGAGGGCATTGAGCAAGGGCGTTATCGGTGTCAGGTCGAGCCGGTCGGCCTGCAAATGCCAGAGTTCTTCAGTCTTGTCGGTGGCAGCGGTCTGTTTGATCTGGACATGCGATTCCCAACGGGTTTCGCCCAAATTCATCGCCAGCGAATCAAGCGTGACAGTGGCTCCCTCCGGACCGCGCTGGAAGTAGCCGTTGAGCGCCAGATTGTTGATCTGGATCGGCTTGCGTTCGGCATAGGCGCCGGTCAGTTGCGGCGAATTGAGACGGATCGCAGCACTCTGCAACGCCCCTTCGCGCCAGTTAACCCACAGCTCCCCGCCGGCCTTGATCTCGGAGAAATTCCATTGTTGGGTCAGGCGCTCGGGCAGCCATTTCGACCAGTCGCTCTGCGGCAGGCTGACATAACCTTCCACTTCGCTGTTCTGCCAGTTGTTCGCACGAATCCGCGTGCGCAGGCTCAGCGCCACGGGCTGGCCGTCCGGCAGGGTCAACCGCGCATCGAGGCGCTGGCGGCTGGTGCCAGTTTTTAGATTGAGGCCGACATACGTGAAGGTCAGCGGTGCCTGTTCCCGCGGCTGCAAGGTCACCTGGCTGTCGAGCACCGACAGTTGCTGAATCATTTGCATGCGGTTGAACAGTTGCTCGGGATCCATGGGCTGATCCTGCTGCACCGGCAGGCCTTCCAGCGCCCACTTTCCGTCTTCGCCTTCCTTGAGGCTGATCTTCAGGCCATTGAGTTCAAGGTGGGCGATTCGCACTTCGCGAGCCAGCAGACTGGCCCACAGATCCGGCACCGCACGCACCCGATCCAGGCGCAAGGCGTTGGCGCCGCTGCCGACCATCACGTCATGAGCCAGCAGGATCGGCGCAAATCCGCTCCAGTTGCCTTCCAGCTCGCCGATCTGCAGCGGCATGCCCAGGGCAGCACTGGCCTTGTCTTCGATATCCGCGCGGTATTCGGCCACCAGCGGCGTGAGTTCCCGGCCGAGACTGACGTACAACGCCATCAATACCAGAACCAACGCGCACAGGCCCAGACCCCAGCGGGTCAGTGCGGCCAAAATGCGTGTCAGACGTTCCATGTCAGTTGGCTCCCATGGCAAAAATACTGCAAAAAGCTGAGGCCAGCCGTTTCAGGAAAAGGGTGACGCAGGGATTCAGAGCAGCACCACGTCATATTGTTCCTGGGAATACATGGTTTCCACCTGAAAGCGTATGGTGCGTCCGATGAAACCTTCAAGCTCGGCCACGTTACCGGACTCTTCATCAAGCAGGCGATCCACCACCTTCTGGTTCGCCAGCACCCGATAACCCTCGGCCTGATAGGCCCGGGCTTCACGCAGGATCTCGCGGAAAATCTCGTAGCAAATGGTTTCCGGGGTTTTCAGCTTGCCCCGGCCCTGACAGCTGCTGCACGGTTCGCACAGCACTTGCTCGAGACTTTCGCGGGTGCGCTTGCGCGTCATCTGCACCAAACCCAACTCGGTGATACCGATGATGTTGGTCTTGGCGTGATCGCGCTCCAGCTGTTTCTCCAGAGTACGCAGCACCTGACGCTGATGCTCTTCATCTTCCATGTCGATGAAGTCGATGATGATGATCCCGCCCAGGTTGCGCAGGCGCATCTGCCGGGCGATCGCGGTCGCGGCTTCGAGGTTGGTCTTGAAGATGGTCTCTTCGAGGTTGCGATGACCGACAAACGCCCCGGTGTTCACATCGATGGTGGTCATGGCTTCCGCCGGGTCGATCACCAGATAGCCACCGGACTTCAGCGGCACCTTGCGTTCCAGGGCTTTCTGGATTTCATCCTCGACGCCATAAAGATCGAAGATCGGCCGTTCACCCGGGTAGTGCTCCAGACGATCGGCGATTTCCGGCATCAGTTCGGCAACGAACTGCGTGGTCTTCTGGAAGGTTTCCCGGGAGTCGATGCGGATCTTCTCGATCTTCGGGCTGACCAGATCGCGCAGGGTGCGCAGCGCCAGGCCGAGGTCTTCGTAGATGACGCTCGGTGCGCCGATGGTCTTGATCTGTTCGTTGATCTGATCCCAGAGGCGGCGCAGGTAGCGGATGTCCATCAGGATCTCATCGGCCCCGGCACCTTCGGCGGCAGTGCGCAGAATGAAGCCGCCGGCCTCCTTGATGCCTTCTTTGGCCACGCAATCGCTGACCACCTGTTTGAGACGTTCGCGCTCGGCTTCGTCTTCAATTTTCAGGGAAATGCCGACGTGGGCGGTGCGCGGCATGTACACCAGATAGCGCGACGGAATCGACAGTTGCGTGGTCAGCCGCGCGCCTTTGGAACCGATCGGATCCTTGGTGACTTGAACCACCAGGCTCTGGCCTTCGTGCACAAGGGCGCTGATGCTTTCCACCGCCGGGCCTTCGCGCAGGGAAATTTCCGAGGCGTGAATGAAAGCTGCGCGATCCAGACCGATGTCGACGAATGCCGCCTGCATGCCCGGCAGGACGCGCACCACCTTGCCTTTATAGATGTTGCCGACGATCCCGCGTTTTTGCGTACGCTCGACGTGCACTTCTTGCAGCACACCGTTTTCGACCACCGCCACGCGCGATTCCATCGGCGTGATGTTGATCAGAATCTCTTCACTCATGGCAGGGTCTCGTTCAGGCATGTTCACGATTATGGCCGCATCTTTTCCGTTCGACGCTCATTGCGCGTTCAGGGTTTGCCAACAGGGTATGCCGAAATGGCCGAGCAGTTCTGCGCTTTCGCACACCGGCAAGCCGACGACCGCCGAGTAACTGCCATTGAGGCCGGCAACGAACACCGCGCCGAGCCCCTGAATGCCGTAGCCACCCGCCTTGTCCCGAGGCTCGCCGCTGGCCCAGTAGGCGGCGGCTTCTTCGCGGCTGATCGACCGGAACCGCACCAGACTGCGCACCACACGCGACTCGCAGCGCTCGCCGTCGAGCACGGCAATCGCCGTCAGCACTTCGTGCTCCTTTCCGGACAGCATCATCAGCATGGCGCATGCATCGGCTTCGTCCACCGGTTTGCCAAGAATTTTGCCGTCCAGCACCACGGCGGTGTCGGCGCCCAGTACGCAAAACGCCACATCGGAAACGACCGTGCGCTGTCCGGCTTCGGCCTTGCCGCGCGCCAGGCGCTCGACGTAGGCCGATGGGGATTCATGGGCTAGAGGGGTTTCATCGATATCCGCGCTGATGGCGGTAAACGGGATGCCGATCTGCGTGAGCAATTCACGCCGACGCGGCGATCCTGAGGCGAGGTAAAGCGGCTTCATCAAGACATCTCCCTGTTTGGTGCCCGGCCTCGCAAATGCTGTTCCCTTTGGTCGGCGTCTGGTGTTGCCTACTGCGTTGCCGCTACTCGCCATAGCACGCTATGACTCGTCACGGCGCCTTGTCTGGCAACAACATCCACTCGCCCAAAAAGCTCTTCATTTGCGAGGCAAGCACTGGTACGGGCAAATGCCTGAGCGATCAGTTGATTTTGTAGCGCCGGCGCAATCCACGCAGAGCGAAGCTGACCCATGGCCAGAGCAAGGCACTGACCAGTGCCGGCAGGACCAGCGCGAGGGTCGGCTGACGGTTGCCGGTCAAGGCACTGAGCCAAAGCTGTACCAGCTGGGCAAGGCCGAAGATCACCAGAATCACCAGGCTTTGCTGCCACATCGGGAACATTCGCAGACGTTGCTGCAATGAAAGCACCAGGAATGTGATCAGGGTCAGGATCAAGGCATTCTGACCGAGCAGGTCGCCCTGCAGCACGTCCTCGGCCAGTCCCAGGCAGAAAGCCGTGACCATGCCGACGGTGTGCGGCAGATACAAAGCCCAGAAAGTCAGGAGCAAGGCCAGCCAAAGCGGGCGCAGGATTTCCATGAAAATGGGCAGTGGCGACACGCTGAGCAGTATGCCGACAATAAACGTCAGCCAGACAATCCAGCCGTTCCGCGATGCGGTAGCCCCGACCATTATTCTTGCCTCCCGGTGGTAGCCGGCGCAGTGACTGGCGGTTTGGCCGCTGATCGAGCCGCCGGTTGATTTGCCGGTGGTTTGCTGGCCGCTGGTGTGACTGCAGGCGGTTTGCTTGCAGCGGGTTTGACCGGCGTGGTGCTGGCGGCAGGCGCAGCCGGTGTCGCCGTGGCAGGGGTTGCTGTTGCGGCTGCGGCAGGCGGTGTGACGATTTTCGGCACTGTGGCTGGAATCACCGGACCGCCACCGAAGGCATCAAGGTTTTCCTGCGCCTGCGCGGCATCATTGGCACGTTCTTCGGCGGTGCGGTTGTCACTGAATACCAGCAGCAGGTAACGGCTGCGGTTCAGTGCGGCGGTCGGCACAGCGCGAACAATGGCGAAAGGCTGGCCGGAGTCGTGGATGACTTCCTTGACCGTTGCCACCGGATAACCGGCCGGAAAACGCTGACCCAGGCCGGAGCTGACCAACAGATCCCCTTCCTTGATATCGGCAGTATCGGCAACATGGCGCAACTCAAGGCGCTCCGGGTTGCCCGTCCCACTGGCGATCGCCCGCAGACCATTACGGTTCACCTGCACGGGAATGCTGTGAGTCGAGTCGGTCAGCAACAATACGCGGGAGGTGTAAGGCATCAGCTCGACCACCTGCCCCATCAGACCGCGAGCATCGAGCACCGGCTGACCGAGTACCACGCCATCACGCTCACCTTTATTGATGATGATGCGATGGGTGAAAGGGTTGGGGTCCATGCCGATCAGCTCGGCCACTTCGACCTTCTCGTTGACCAGCGCGGAGGAATTGAGCAACTCGCGCAGACGGACGTTCTGCTCGGTGAGGGCGGCAAGCTTCTGCATGCGCCCCTGCAACAGCAGGTTCTCCGACTTGAGTTTTTCGTTTTCGGCCACGAGCTCGGTGCGACTGCCAAACTGGCTGGCGATACCTTCCCACAACCGTCCGGGCAGGTCAGTAATCCAGTAGGCGTCCATCAGCACCAGCGAGGCCTGGCTGCGTACGGGTTTAAGCAGGCTGAAACGCGCGTCAACGACCATCAGCGCGACCGATAGCACGGCCAGCACCAACAAGCGCACGCCCAGTGAGGGGCCCTTGGCGAAAAGCGGTTTAATAAGCCGCTCCTCCCAGGCAAATGTTCTGTTTATTCATACGGCATCAAACCGGCCTGGATGAAGACTGACAGAAGATAAACGCCAACAGGCAGCACTGCAAAGTGCTGCCTGCGCGCTCACCCACGTATTGCACCCGGCGATTATTCGCTGGAGAGCAGGTCCATGGTGTGCTTGTCCATCATTTCCAATGCACGGCCACCGCCGCGAGCGACGCAGGTCAGCGGATCTTCGGCAACGATCACCGGCAGACCGGTTTCCTGAGCCAGCAGCTTGTCGAGGTCACGCAGCAGCGCGCCACCACCGGTCAGCACCAGGCCACGCTCGGCGATGTCGGAAGCCAGTTCCGGCGGCGATTGCTCAAGAGCACTTTTCACGGCCTGAACGATAGTTGCCAAGGACTCTTGCAGAGCTTCCAGCACTTCGTTGGAGTTCAGGGTGAATGCGCGTGGAACGCCTTCGGCCAGGTTGCGACCGCGAACGTCGACTTCGCGAACTTCGCCGCCCGGGTAGGCTGTGCCGATTTCCTGCTTGATGCGCTCGGCGGTGGATTCGCCGATCAGGCTGCCGTAGTTGCGGCGCACGTAGGTGATGATCGCTTCGTCGAAGCGGTCGCCGCCAACGCGTACGGATTCGGCATAGACCACACCGTTCAGGGAGATCAGCGCGATTTCGGTAGTACCACCACCGATATCCACGACCATCGAACCGCGAGCTTCTTCAACCGGCAGGCCGGCACCGATTGCAGCGGCCATTGGTTCTTCGATCAGGAACACTTCACGGGCACCGGCGCCAAGGGCCGATTCACGGATGGCACGACGCTCAACCTGGGTGGACTTGCATGGAACGCAGATCAGCACACGAGGGCTGGGCTGCAGAAAGCTGTTTTCGTGAACCTTGTTGATAAAGTATTGCAGCATCTTTTCGCAGACGCTGAAGTCGGCGATCACGCCGTCCTTCATCGGACGAATGGCAGCAATGTTGCCCGGCGTACGACCGAGCATGCGCTTGGCCTCGGTGCCGACAGCGACGACACTTTTCTGGTTACCGTGTGTCCGAATGGCCACAACCGATGGCTCATTCAGGACGATGCCGCGCTCGCGCACGTAAATAAGGGTGTTGGCAGTGCCCAGGTCAATGGAAAGATCGCTGGAAAACATGCCACGCAGTTTCTTGAACATGGGAAAGGGACCCTAGGCAACGCGTGGGTAAAAAAGTGCGGCAAACTCTAACAACGACAGGGATTTTGGGCAAGGCGCCAATATGTTAAATTGGCCGCTTTTCTGTGCACCAAGCCCCACAATCGCGGCCTTATGACCGTAGAAGTGCGGTAGTGTTCCGACAATCTAACACACGGACGCCGTCCGTCCTGTTTTCCACTGGAGAAACCCGATGGCGCTAGAACGCTCCGACGTGGAAAAAATCGCTCATCTGGCCAGCCTTGGCCTTAATGACGCCGATCTTCCACATATCACTTCGGCCCTCAACAGCATTCTCGGGCTGGTCGACGAAATGCAGGCGGTCGATACCGACGGTATCGAGCCGCTGGCCCACCCGCTGGAAGCCAGTCAGCGCCTGCGCGCCGACGTCGTGACCGAAAGCAATAACCGCGAGGCTTATCAGTCCATCGCACCAGCGGTCGAAAACGGCCTGTACCTGGTTCCGAAAGTCATCGACTAAAGGGAAAGAGCCTGCAATGCATCAATTGACTCTGGCCGAGATCGCCCGCGGTCTCGCCGATAAAAAGTTTTCTTCCGAAGAACTGACCAAAGTCCTGCTGGCGCGCATTACCCAGCTCGATCCGCAGCTCAACAGTTTCATCAGCCTCACCGAAGAGCTGGCCCTCGAGCAGGCCAAAGCCGCCGACGTGCGCCGGGCCAATGGTGAGAGCGGCGCGCTGCTCGGTGCGCCGATCGCCCACAAAGACCTGTTCTGCACCCAGGGCATCCGCACCAGTTGCGGCTCGAGGATGCTCGACAACTTCAAGGCCCCGTACGACGCCACCGTGGTGTCGAAGCTGGCCGCCGCCGGCACCGTGACTCTGGGCAAGACCAACATGGACGAATTCGCCATGGGTTCGGCCAACGAGTCGAGCTGGTACGGCGCGGTGAAAAACCCGTGGAACCTGGAACACGTGCCGGGCGGTTCGTCCGGTGGTTCGGCGGCAGCAGTTGCCGCTCGTCTGCTACCGGCTGCCACGGCCACCGACACCGGCGGTTCGATCCGCCAACCGGCCGCGTTCACCAACCTCACCGGCCTGAAGCCGACCTACGGTCGGGTGTCGCGCTGGGGCATGATCGCTTACGCCTCCAGCCTCGATCAGGGTGGCCCTCTGGCTCGCACCGCCGAAGACTGCGCGATTTTGTTGCAAGGTATGGCCGGCTTCGATCCGAACGACTCCACCAGCATCGATGAGCCAGTGCCGGACTACACCGCCGGCCTGAACGGTTCGCTGCAAGGGCTGCGCATCGGCGTGCCGAAGGAATACTTCGGCGCCGGTCTCGACCCGCGCATCGCCGACCTGATCCAGAACAGCATCAAAGAGCTGCAGAAGCTCGGTGCCGTGATCAAGGAAATCAGCCTGCCGAACATGCAGCACGCGATTCCTGCGTACTACGTGATCGCCCCGGCAGAAGCGTCCTCCAACCTGTCGCGTTTCGACGGCGTGCGCTTCGGCCACCGCTGCGAAGACCCGAAGAACCTGGAAGACCTGTACAAGCGCTCGCGTGGCGAAGGCTTCGGGGCTGAAGTCCAGCGCCGGATCATGGTCGGTGCCTACGCGCTGTCCGCCGGTTACTACGACGCCTACTACCTGAAAGCGCAGAAGATCCGTCGCCTGGTGAAGAACGACTTCATGAGCGCATTTAACGAAGTCGACATCATCCTCGGCCCGACCACGCCAAACCCGGCCTGGAAACTCGGCGCCAAGAACAGCGACCCGGTCGCTGCCTACCTGGAAGACGTCTACACCATCACCGCTAACCTCGCAGGCCTGCCGGGCCTGTCGATGCCGGCCGGTTTTGTCGATGGTCTGCCGGTCGGCGTGCAACTGCTCGCTCCGTATTTCCAGGAAGGCCGCTTGCTCAACGTTGCGCACCAGTATCAGCTGAACACTGACTGGCACACCCGCACCCCAACCGGCTTCTGAGGAGACACACATGCAATGGGAAGTCGTGATCGGGCTGGAGATTCACACCCAGCTCACCACCCGGTCGAAAATCTTTTCCGGTAGTTCCACCACTTTCGGTTCCGAGCCGAACACCCAGGCCAGCCTGATCGACCTGGGCATGCCCGGCACCCTGCCGGTACTGAATCAGGAAGCCGTGCGCATGGCGGTGATGTTCGGTCTGGCGATTGACGCCGAGATCGGCCAGCGCAACGTGTTCGCCCGTAAAAACTACTTCTACCCGGATCTGCCGAAGGGCTACCAGATCAGCCAGATGGAATTGCCGATCGTCGGCAAGGGCCACCTGGACATCGCCCTGGAAGACGGCACGGTCAAACGCGTCGGCATCACCCGCGCGCACCTGGAAGAAGACGCCGGCAAGAGCCTGCACGAAGAATTCAGCGGTGCCACCGGCATCGACCTGAACCGTGCCGGCACGCCGCTGCTGGAAATCGTGTCCGAACCTGACATGCGCAGCGCCAAGGAAGCCGTGGCCTACGTCAAGGCGATCCACGCGCTGGTGCGTTACCTGGGCATCTGCGACGGCAACATGGCCGAAGGCTCGCTGCGTTGCGACTGCAACGTGTCGGTGCGTCCCAAAGGCCAGGTTGAATTCGGCACCCGCTGCGAGATCAAGAACGTCAACTCGTTCCGCTTCATCGAGAAGGCAATCAACTCCGAAATCCAGCGTCAGATCGACCTGATCGAAGACGGCGGCAAAGTGATCCAGCAGACCCGTCTGTACGATCCGAACAAGGACGAGACCCGTCCGATGCGCAGCAAAGAGGAAGCCAACGACTACCGTTACTTCCCCGATCCGGACCTGCTGCCGGTGGTCATCGAGGACTCGTTCCTCAACGACGTGCGCGCCACCCTGCCGGAACTGCCACCGCAGAAACGCGAGCGCTTCCAGACTGCGTTCGGTCTGTCGGCCTACGACGCCAACGTGCTGGCCACCAGCCGTGAGCAGGCGGACTACTTCGAGAAGGTCGCCAGCATCGGCGGCGACGCCAAACTGGCGGCGAACTGGGTGATGGTCGAGTTGGGCAGCCTGCTCAACAAGCAGAACCTGGACATCGAGGATTCGCCGGTTTCGGCCGAGCAACTGGGCGGCATGCTGCAGCGCATCAAGGACAACACCATCTCCGGCAAGATCGCCAAGGTGGTGTTCGAAGCGATGGCCAACGGTGAAGGCAGCGCGGACGAGATCATCGAGAAGCGCGGTCTGAAGCAAGTCACCGACACCGGTGCAATCTCGGCGGTACTGGACGAAATGCTCGCGGCCAACGCCGAGCAGGTCGAGCAATACCGTGCGGCAGACGAAGCCAAGCGCGGCAAGATGTTCGGCTTCTTCGTCGGTCAGGCCATGAAAGCCTCCAAAGGCAAGGCCAACCCGCAGCAAGTGAACGAACTGCTGAAAAGCAAGCTCGAAGGCTGACCACAATGGAGCCAGATCCAAAGCCTGGCTCCATTCCCTGTGGGAGTGGCGGTTCGGCGCTCCGACTTGCCCGCGAAGGCGTCGTGACATTCAACATTGATGCTGAATGTGACGGCTTCTTCGCGAGCAAGCTCGCTCCCACATTGTTATTTGGGAGCTTTTGAATGAAACGTCTGCTCGGCGCCTGCGCCCTGCTCTCTTTGCTAGCCGGTTGCGCCAGCACCGACACCATCGACCCGCACGGTTACGACCAGACCGGCGTCGCCTCCTATTACGGTGCCAAGCACCACGGTAAACGCACCGCCAGCGGCGAAGCGTTCAACCAGAATTCCCTGACCGCGGCCCACCGCCAGTTACCGTTCGGCACACGGGTGAAGGTCACCAACCTGAAAAACGATGAATCCGTCGTGGTCCGCATCAACGACCGCGGCCCGCACACCCGTGGCCGCCTGATCGATGTTTCACGTGCGGCGGCCGAACAGCTCGGTATGCTGCGCAGTGGAACCGCCCGTGTTCGGGTCCAGGCTCTCGACGACTGATGGAGCGCCCACCATTTTCGGATTGACCGACTTACCCCTGATCAGCGTGATCGAATTGCTCAGCGGGCTGTTCCTGCTGATCGCCGGCGCCGAACTGATGGTGCGCGCCGCCGTGCGTCTGGCCGCGCGCCTGCATGTACGACCGCTGATCATCGGCCTGACCATCGTTGCCCTCGGCAGCAGCGCTCCACAAATGGCCGTCAGCCTGCAGGCCGTGCAGGCGCACACACCGGACATCGCCGTCAGCAGCGTGATCGGCAGCAGTATTTTCAACATTCTTGTCACCCTCGGCCTGTCGGCGCTGATCATTCCGCTGCGGGTGTCGCGGCAACTGGTGCGCCTCGACATCCCGTTGATGATCGGCGCCAGCCTGCTGGTGTTCGTGCTGGCATGGAATGAAGAGCTCGGGCGCCTCGACGGCGTACTGCTGCTTGGCGCCCTGGGGCTTTACCTCGGGTTGTTGCTGCGCCAGTCGCGGCACTCGACCCGACCGCATTCCGATCAACCGCACGATCCGCAGGCGCCGTGGTTTACCAGCCTGCTGATGATCGTCGGCGGTCTGGGCATGCTGGTGTTCGCCGGGCACCTGCTGCTGGGTGCAGCCGTGGTCGTGGCCACCGACCTGGGATTCTCCGAACGGGTGATCGGTCTGACCGTGGTCGCGGTCGGCACCTCGCTGCCGGAGCTCGCCACCTCACTGATCGCCGCGCTGCGCGGCCAGCGGGACATTGCCGTGGGCAACGTGATCGGTGCCAACCTGTTTAATCTGCTTGGGGTGCTGGGCCTCACCGCACTGATCGCGCCGACGCCGCTGTCGGTCTCGCCGAACGCACTGGATTTCGACCTGCCGGTGATGCTCGGCGTCGCGGCGCTGTGCCTTCCGGTGTTCTATTCCGGTTATCGCGTGACTCGGGCTGAAGGCCTGTTGCTGCTTGGTTTGTATCTGGCTTACGGGCTGCACGTGGTGTCGTTCACCACCGGCATGCCACTGGCCGGCAAGCTTGAACGGTTGATGCTGTTTTATGTGCTGCCGACGCTGCTGACGTTTCTGTTTTTTACGTCCGTACGCGCCTGGCGCCGCCAACACCACAAGAGGGATGTGCCATGACCGAATCGAAGAAATCCGGGGTTGAAGTCCGCCGTCAGGTAATGGGCGACGCGTTTGTCGACCGCGCGCTGGGCAACGCCACCGAATTCACTCAACCGTTGCAGGATTTCGTCAACGAACACGCTTGGGGCGGCGTGTGGAATCGCGAAGGCCTGCCGCTGAAAACCCGCAGCCTGATCACTCTTGCCGCACTGACCGCGCTGAAGTGTCCGCAGGAGTTGAAGGGGCATGTGCGTGGTGCGCTGAACAACGGCTGCACGGTCGATGAGATCCGCGAAGCGCTGCTGCATTGCGCGGTGTACGCCGGCGTGCCGGCGGCAATCGATGCGTTCCGCGCGGCGCAGGAAGTGATCGATACCTACCAGAAACCCTGATTGACGGGCCTGTTCGCGAAGAGGCCCGAAAGATCAAGCCCGGTCTCGGGCTAGATCCACCCGCCCCACTGCAAGAAGAAGATCCCGATGTTGGTGGTGATCGCCGCCATCAACGTGGTCAGCACGATGATCGCCGCCGCCAGTTCATGGTTGCCCTGCGCGGCACGGGCCATGACGAAACTGGCGGCGGCGGTCGGGCTGCCGAAGTACAGAAACAGAATCCCCAGCTCCGCCCCGCGAAAGCCCCACAGCCATGCACCCAGCGTGGCGATCACCGGCAGGCCGATCATCTTCACCAGACTCGAACTGAGCGCCATGTTGCCGCTCTTGCGCAGCGCCGCCAGCGACAGCGTACCGCCGATGCAGATCAGGGCCAGCGGCAGCGTGGTCTGCGCCAGGTACTGACCGGAGGTTTCCAGCCAGCCCGGCAGACCGATCTTGAAATAAGCGAACGGTGCCGCTGCGATCACGCTGATGATCAGCGGATTGCTGACCACGCTTTTGCAGATGCTCCACGGATCGGACTTGATCACCGGGCTGTACACCGCCAGCACGATGGTCGACAGGGTGTTGTAGAACAGGATCACCAGCGCCGCGAGAATCGCCCCGAGGGAAATTCCGTAGTCGCCGTACATGCTCGCCGCCAGCGCCAGGCCGATCACCCCGTTGTTGCCGCGAAACGCGCCTTGGGTGTAGATGCCACGATCTTCGCGCGGACAGCGAAAAATCGCCCAGCCCCAGGCCACGGCAAAACTGACCAGCGTGGCCAGTGCGAAATAGATCAGCAGCGCCGGTTGCAGCGCGGCGTGCAGGTCGGCATGCAGGATGCCGAGAAACAGCAGCGCCGGCATGGTGACGTTGAACACCAATGACGAAGCCGTGTGGATGAAGTTGTCGTTGATCCAGTCGATGCGCTTGAGCAGCACACCGAGAAACAGCATGGCAAACACCGGCGCGGTGATGTTCAAGGTTTCGAGGAAGATAGCCAGCATGCCGGGGAGCCTTGGAGGTGAGCGTCGTCAGGGGGCCAATGATAAGCCACTTTCACCCTGATCGTTCCCACGCTCTGCGTGGTAACGTCTCCTGTGACGCTCCGCGTCACGCTGTTGGGACGCGGAGCGTCCCGGGCTGCATTCCCACGCGGAGCGTGGGAACGATCAACACCCCTCAAGCAGATCAAGTGATCGGCGCCGGATTGAACAACGTAATGTCGTTATGCAGCTTGTGCTTCTCCGCCCACGTCTGCTGCTTGCCGCTCGCCACATCCAGGTAGTAGTGGAACAGCTCCCAGCCCAACTCTTCGATGGACGCGCGTCCGGTAGCAATCCGCCCGGCATCGATGTCGATCAGATCCGGCCAGCGCTGCGCCAGTTCGGTACGGGTCGAAACCTTCACCACCGGCGCCATGGCCAGACCATAAGGCGTACCACGTCCGGTGGTGAACACATGCAGGTTCATCCCCGCCGCCAGTTGCAACGTGCCGCAGACAAAATCACTCGCCGGCGTCGCACAGAAAACCAACCCCTTCTGCTTGAAGCGTTCCCCCGGGCCGAGCACGCCGCTGATCGCACTGCTGCCGGACTTCACGATCGAGCCCAACGACTTCTCGACAATGTTCGACAACCCGCCCTTCTTGTTGCCCGGCGTGGTGTTGGCGCTGCGATCCGCCTCGCCCTTGGCCAGGTATCGGTCGTACCAGTCCATCTCGCGCACCAGTTCCTCGGCAACGGTTTTGCTCTGCGCCCGTGAGGTCAGCAGGTAAATCGCGTCGCGCACTTCGGTGACTTCGGAAAACATCACCGTCGCCCCCGCCCGCAGCAGCAAGTCGGAGGCGTAACCCAGCGCCGGGTTGGCGGTGATCCCGGAAAACGCATCGCTGCCGCCGCATTGCATGCCGAGGATCAGCTCGGACGCCGGCACGGTTTCCCGGCGGCGCTGGTCGAGTTTCTTCAAGCGGGTTTCGGCCAGTTGCATGATCTGTTCGATCATCTCGGTGAAACCGTGACTGGAATCCTGCAAGCGATACAGCCAAGGCTCGCTCAGATCCACCGACGCATCGTCTTCGTGCATGACCTGACCGGCCTGCAGTTTCTCGCAGCCCAGGCTGATCACCAGCGCCTCGCCACCGAGGTTCGGGTTGCGCGCCAGATTGCGCACGGTACGGATCGGGATGTAGGCGTCGGTGGCCGTGATCGCCACGCCGCAACCGTAACTGTGGGTCAGCGCCACCACGTCATCGACATGTGGATACTTCGGCAACAGTTCATCCTTGATGCGTCTGACCGCGTGATCCAGTACCCCGGTGACGCACTGCACGGTGGTGGTGATCCCGAGGATGTTGCGCGTGCCGACGGTGCCGTCGGCATTGCGATACCCCTCGAATGTGAAGCCTTCCAGCGGCGCCTGGGCGGCCGGCACATCGGTGGACAGCGGAAGGCTGTCCAGCGGCGGCGCGGTCGGCATGCGCAATTGATCTTCCTTGACCCAACTGCCACGGGGAATCGGCTGCAACGCGTAGCCAATGATCTGGCCGTAACGAATCACCGTGCCGCCCTCGGGGATGTCCACCAGGCTGACCTTGTGACTCTGCGGCACGAAATCCACCGTCACCAGGCCATCGGCGAAAGCGGTGCCGGCCGGAACGCCCTGGTCATTGACCACGACCACTACGTTGTCCCGCTCGTGCAGGCGGATGTAGCGCGGCGAGTCGGAATGTTCAATCAGCTGCATGACGCCGCTCCTCAGGAATGCGCTTGAGACAATTTACCGGTGATTTCGGAACCGCCACTGGTTGGCGGCTCTTTGAGTACCACACGCTTGATCGGGCCGACGATCACCAGATAGCTGAACACCGCCACCAGCGCGTTGGCGCCGACAAACACCAGCGCCCACTTGAACGAACCGGTGGAGCTGATGATGTAGCCGATGACGATCGGGGTGGTGATCGACGCGATGTTGCCAAAGGTGTTGAACAGGCCACCGCTCAGACCGGCGATCTGTTTCGGCGAGGTGTCGGACACCACCGCCCAGCCCAGCGCGCCGACGCCTTTGCCGAAGAACGCGAGGGCCATGAAGCCGACTACCATCCATTCAACGTCGACATAGTTGCAGGCCACGATGCTGCTCGACACCAGCAGACCGGCAATGATCGGCGCCTTGCGGGCGAAGGTCAGCGAGTGGCCCTTGCGCAGCAGGTAATCGGAAATCACCCCGCCGAGAACACCGCCGATAAAACCGCAGATCGCCGGCAACGAGGCAATGAAACCGGCCTTGAGGATGGTCATGCCGCGCTCTTGCACCAGGTACACCGGGAACCAGGTCAGGAAGAAATAGGTAATGCCGTTGATGCAGTACTGGCCCAGGTAAACGCCGAGCATCATGCGATTGGTCAGCAACTGGCGGATGTAATCCCATTTCGGGCCGTCAGCCTTTTTGCCTTGTTTCTGGTCCATGTCGACCATGCCGCCGTTGTCGGCGATGAACTTCACTTCCGCTTCGTTGGCCATCGGGTGCTGGCGCGGGCTGTGGATAATCTTGAGCCAGACCAGCGAGAACACGATGCCGAGCAGGCCCATGACGATGAACACATGCTCCCAGCCGAAGGTGAACACGATCCATCCCATCAGCGGCGCGAACAACACCGTCGCAAAGTACTGCGCCGAGTTGAAGATTGCCGAAGCGGTGCCGCGTTCCGCGGTCGGGAACCAGGCCGCCACAATGCGCGCGTTGCCGGGGAACGAAGGCGCCTCGGCCAACCCCACGAGGAAGCGCAACATAAACAGCGCCACAACGGCCGTGGACATGCCGAACTCACCGACGAAGCCTTGCAGCACAGTGAACAGCGACCAGGTGAAGATGCTCAGGGCATAGACTTTTTTCGAGCCGAAGCGATCGAGCAGCCAGCCACCGGGAATTTGCCCGGCCACGTAGGCCCAACCGAATGCAGAGAAGATGTAGCCGAGGGTGACCGCGTCGATGCCGAGGTCTTTTTGCAGACTGGAGCCGGCGATCGCGATGGTGGCGCGGTCGGCGTAGTTGATCGTGGTCACCAGAAACAGCATGAGCAGGATCAAATAGCGGACGTGAGTCGGCTTGGACGATTGCATGTAGATGTACTCCCACTGATTATTTTTATGCGCGGGTGAATCTTCTTTGGTCTTGCGTTGTGGGAGCCGGGCTTGCCCGCGATGCAGGC
This sequence comes from Pseudomonas sp. B15(2017), assembly GCF_002113215.1. Taxonomy (NCBI): domain Bacteria; kingdom Pseudomonadati; phylum Pseudomonadota; class Gammaproteobacteria; order Pseudomonadales; family Pseudomonadaceae; genus Pseudomonas; species Pseudomonas sp. B15(2017). Next base: position 177,668 of record NZ_NEJZ01000004.1, on the reverse strand, counting down.
GCCCCGGAATGTCTGTCACACCGAGGTGATGCTTTCGCTGGCAAGCCAGCTCCCACAGATAGTGCGTCTATCAGGAACCGATGTAGCTGGTCTTCACGACCGTGTAGAACTCCTGCGCATAGCGGCCTTGCTCACGTGAGCCATAGGATGAACCCTTACGGCCACCGAACGGAACGTGGTAATCGACACCGGCGGTCGGCAGGTTGACCATCACCATCCCGGCCTGCGAATGACGCTTGAAGTGGTTGGCGTACTTCAGCGACGTGGTGGCGATACCCGCCGACAGACCGAATTCAGTGTCGTTGGCCATGGCCAGTGCCGCCTCGTAATCGGCCACGCGGACGATATTGGCCACCGGGCCGAAGATCTCTTCGCGGCTGATGCGCATAGACGCTTCGCTGTCGGCAAACAGAGTCGGCGCGAGGAAGTAGCCCTCGGTGTCGCAAGTCACAAGACCACCGCCGCTGACCACGCGCGCACCTTCGGACTGGCCGATGTCGATGTATTTCAGGTCCTGCTCAAGCTGTGCCTGCGAGACCACCGGGCCGATGTCGGTGCCGGCCTTCAGCGCGTGACCGACCTTGATCGACTTCATGCGCTCGGCCATGGCATCGACGAACTTGTCGTGAATCCCGGCGGTGACGATCAGTCGGCTCGATGCCGTGCAACGCTGGCCGGTGGAGTAGAAAGCGCTCTGCACCGACAGCTCGACCGCTTGCTTGAGGTCGGCGTCGTCGAGAATGATCTGCGGGTTCTTGCCGCCCATCTCCAGCTGAACCTTGGCCTGGCGCGACACGCAGTTGACCGCGATCTGACGGCCCACACCGACAGAGCCGGTGAAGCTGATGCCGTCGACCTTCGGGCTGTTGACCAGCGCTTCCCCCACCACGCGACCGCTGCCCATCACCAGGTTGAACACACCGGCCGGGAAGCCTGCGCGGGAGATGATTTCGGCCAGTGCCCAGGCGCAACCCGGCACCAGATCCGCCGGTTTCAACACTACGCAGTTGCCGTAGGCCAGGGCCGGGGCGATTTTCCACGACGGGATGGCAATCGGGAAGTTCCACGGGGTGATCAGGCCGACCACGCCGAGGGCTTCGCGGGTCACTTCAACGTTGACGCCCGGACGCACCGACGGCACGTAGTCGCCGGAAAGACGCAGGCATTCACCCGCGAAGAACTTGAAGATGTTGCCGGCGCGGGTCACTTCACCGATAGCTTCCGGCAGGGTCTTGCCCTCTTCCCGGGCCAGCAGGGTGCCGAGTTCTTCACGACGGGCGAGAATTTCGGTGCCGACTTTGTCCAGCGAGTCATGACGGGCCTGAATCCCCGAAGTCGACCACGCCGGGAACGCGGCGCGCGCGGCGTCGATGGCGGCGTTGACCTGAGCAAGGTCAGCCTTGGCGTAATCGCCGATAGTGTCGCTCAGCTCGGACGGGTTGATGTTGACCGAGTAATCGTTGCCGGCGACCCATTCACCGTTGATGTAGTTGTCATAGCGCTTGGTCACGAATCATTCTCCTGACGCAAAAGGCCGCTGATCGCTCAGCGGCCTTGTTTATAGGGTTGGGTTACTGCGCACCTTGCTTGTCGATCAGCGCGGCGAGCATTTCGTACTCTTCGCGGGTCAGGTCGGTCAGCGGCGCCCGCACCGGGCCTGCGTCATAGCCGGCGATCTTGGCGCCTGCCTTGACGATGCTCACGGCGTAGCCGGCCTTGCGGTTGCGGATGTCCAGGTATGGCAGGAAGAAGTCGTCGATGATCTTGCCGACGGTGGCGTGATCTTCGCGGGCGATGGCGTGGTAGAACTCCATCGCGGTTTTCGGAATGAAGTTGAACACCGCCGAGGAATAAACCGGCACGCCCAGGGCCTTGTAGGCCGCAGCGTAGACTTCGGCGGTCGGCAGACCACCCAGGTAACTGAAGCGATCGCCGAGACGGCGACGGATCGACACCATCAGTTCGATATCGCCCAGACCATCCTTGTAACCGATCAGATTCGGGCAACGTTCGGCCAGACGTTCCAGCAGCGGCGCGGTCAGGCGGCAGACGTTGCGGTTGTACACAACCACGCCGATGTTGACCGATTTGCACACGGATTCAACGTGAGCGGCAACGCCGTCCTGGCTGGCTTCGGTCAGGTAGTGCGGCAGCAGCAACAGACCTTTGGCGCCCAGACGCTCGGCTTCCTGAGCGTATTCGATGGCCTGGCGGGTCGAGCCGCCGACACCGGCGAGGATCGGCACGCTGCTGGCGCAGGTGTCGACGGCAGTCTTGATGATTTCCGAGTATTCGCTGGCAGCGAGGGAGAAAAATTCACCGGTGCCACCGGCGGCGAACAGGGCTGAAGCACCGTACGGGGCCAGCCATTCCAGGCGTTTGATGTAGCCAGCGCGGTTGAAATCGCCCTGAGCATTGAAATCGGTCACCGGGAACGACAGCAGGCCGGCGGAGAGGATGGACTTCAGTTCTTGTGGATTCATTATTCGAACACCCTGGTAGCAACGTTTTTTGTGAGTGGACCGTTCAGCCTTCGCCGAAGTTGTAGGTCATCGTACAACTTAAAAGATAACCGTCAACTGCATTTCATCGCTGGCAGGCATTTTTGTCGGACAGGATTTCTTTTTGACGTAGGAAATTTCTCGTCTAGAGTGGATTTGACTGTATATGCATACAGTTAAATAAAAACTCACCGATGACATATCAAGGAGAAAGAAATGTCCGGTCTACAAACAAAATGCCTGGAAAAACCCACGCCGGTCATCGCCCGGTTCAATGATCTTTTCACCTCCGACGGCATCGCTTTCAGTACCGAAAATCCGCATCTGTTGCTGCATATCGCCGACTCGCACAGCGATGTCGAACCTGCGACCGCCCTGCCCGCTCAAGCCTTGAAAGGCAAACCGCAGTTACGCTTCGAGGGCGCGGAACACACGGCTATCGGCGATAACACACGGCTGCGTTTCGGAGAAAATGCCGAGCCGCTTCTTGCGCAAAACGTGCCCTTGCATCTGCCAAATGGATCGGCACTGACCTACGGCCAGGTACTGGCGCTGGGAGGAGATTTCTACGGTGTCGTCGACCGTCCGATCAATGAAGGCGCGACACCGGCGGATCGCTTGCAACGCTTCACGGCAGCCTTCGACACCCTCGCCGCGCTGCCGGCTTCAAAGGCCGAAGCGGTACAGATTCTCGCGATCATGCAAAAAGAGATCGACGCGGTTAACCAGGCGATCAAGGACGGCAAGCAACCCCATGAGGCCTATGACGCCTTGGGAGATACGTTGTCGGAAGAGTGGAACAAGATCACCGGTGGCGGCAGCTTTGTCTCGGCCCTCTTCCCGCTCGGGCGCTATCTGAAACTGGCAGCGAACAACGCCGACCACTTCGGCGAATGGGCACGTCAGGCCTACATCGCCGGGCATACCGCCGCCCTGCAAGTCGCCGCTGCCGCCCACGCCAGTCAGGACGAACTGCAACTGGAACGGGCCTACGCGATGAACGCGTTCGCCGATCACTACCTCACCGACCTGTTCTCCTCCGGGCATCTGCGGGTGCCGCGCAAGGCCATGGCCGCAGCAGTGACGCCGAGCGACCTGGGTTCGCTCATCACTCGCTTCATGCACGATGAAGACAGCAAGTTCGGCCTCAAGGTACGCAACGGACATGGCGAACAATGGCGTGCGTTTGGTGACAAGCGCTACTTCGACGCCACCGATGTCGACAACCGAAAGCAGGTGAATCAGGCAGTGCAGGATTCGGCGGACGAGGTGTATGCCGCGTACTCAAGCGGCAGCGTGCCGACCACCTTCAACGCGCTGCAACGGTTGCCGGATCTGACAGCCGTGCTGGATCCGGCCAACAACTTCTCGCCACTGTTCCGCCTTCAGGGCAACAAAGTCCTGCGGCGCAAGGACGTCAACAACCTCAACGACACCACCACCGTCGACGATTGGTGGGGCTGGAGCACTTACCTGCTGCTCAAGGACTACCAACCAACCGGCAACACGAATTAAGGAGTGATTCGATGACGATCAAATTGAAAGTGGAACTGGCCTCGGGCCAATCGTTGAAAGGTGCGCCGCTGCAATTGCTGCGTGACGGCGTGGCCATCGCCCGCACGTCGGTGGATGCTCAGGGCCGGGCGACGTTCGACGTCAGGCCCGGCCCGGGCAAGCTGGCGGTCAGGGTCGATCGTTCGATTCTGCCCCAGAGCTGAAATGCCCGGACAAGATTGCTCCGGCGCGCCTCACCGATTCGCCGGGTAAAGTGCGACGACTGCCGCGAAGGATCGCGGCAGATCTTTCAAGGAGAACGAAGCATGACGTTTGCCACTGCACACCTTCCGCAATTCCCCGACCACGCCAGCGATTCGATCATCCTGCGGCTGTCGACTCTGGATGACGATTTGATCGTCCGGGTGCCCGACGGGCAGAACACACCGCCGAACTGGGATGTGTACCCGATTCTCGGCGCTGATCCTGAAGAGCCTGAATGGCTGGGCCTGTCGGAACCGACCGGCGTCTGGGATGAAGCACTCGATGACATGGTCGGCCTGACCGGGATCGAACTGAGCATCCCGAAGTTCGAGCTGGAAAAGTACCTGAACAGTACCGTTGAGCTGCGCTACAAGTTTGCTGATGAGGCCAGTCTGGAGCCGTGTTCGGAGCCGTTGAGACTATATATCGAGGCCTGATCACGCGCGGGGGATCAATTGCGACCGCTTGTCGCCACTGTTATTTCTGACAGTGGCACACCGGCACACAAAGAAGCTCAACTGGCGGGGTACAAAAAGATTGCACTCACCCCGACCCAAGGAGAGTTTCTCATGCAGACACTACAATTATCCCCATTAAATCTACTTGCCCCAGCGGAAGCACCTCAGGCGCCAAATGGAGTGCTGGACACCAAAAAACTGGATGGCGTTTTTCTACTCGATTTCTTTTATGAGGGGAAAGCAGCAAACCAACAGATCGACATAACAATTGCAGTCAAGCCCGACCGCTTTAGCCCCCCTATACCATGGGGCACTAGATTTACAACCTCGGCAGCCGGAAAGGAACAGGTCTCTCTGGATTCAAGAAGCCTTTTCAACTATCAATTCAAAAATGGGTCCGCAGAAATCAGCTACATCGCAACGATAGACGGAACCACGCAACCATCAAAGGTATTACCGCTATCTATAGTCGACACCGTATGACGTTTTCCCGCACTTCCAGAGTTTAGCCCTGCGCCTGCGCTTCTTCGTGCGCCTGACGCAGCCGTTCGCGGCTGTTGGTCAGGTGCAGGCGCATGGCCGCGCGTGCCGCATCGGAATCCTGACGGGCGATGGCGTCGTAGATTTCCTCGTGCTCGCGGCTCAGGCGATTCATGTAGTGCTGCTGATCGTCATGGGCCAGGCGCGCCGAGTTCAACCGAGTGCGCGGAATGATGCTGGTGCCCAGGTGGGTCATGATGTCGGTGAAGTAGCGATTGCCGGTGGACAGCGCGATTTGCAGGTGGAATTGAAAGTCCGAGGCCACCGCATCGCTGGCATGGGCCACGCTTTCGTTCAGCGCATCGAGAGCGGCGCGCATTGCGGCCAGTTGTTCGGTGCTGCGACGCTGCGCGGCGAGGCCGGCGGATTCGACTTCCAGGCTGATGCGCAATTCGAGAATCGCCAGCACATCACGCAGAGTGACCACGGTAGCCGGGTCGATCCGGAAACCGCTGGGGCTCGGGGTGTCGAGCACGAAAGTACCGATGCCATGACGGGTTTCCACCTGACCTGCGGCCTGTAGCCGGGAGATCGCCTCGCGCACGACAGTGCGGCTGACACCATGGGCTTCCATGATCGCCGACTCGGTGGGCAACTTGTCGCCACGCTTGAGCAGACCGTCGCGGATTTGCTCGGTCAGCACCGTCACCAGTTCTTGAGCCAGGCTGCGGCGCTTGCGAGGGAGGCGCGGGGTGTCGATCAGGTTTTCCATGGTCTGCATCTTGTCTCGAAATTTCGGCTTGTGGGCATCATAGCTCAAGCGAGTTGTACGATCACTTTCCGTTTCCACGCAAATCCTGTGGGAGCTGACAGGCCAGCTCCCACGAGAGAGGTGCGGATAAATCAGGCGGTCACGGTCTGCTCGACCAGATGCCCGCCATCGATCCGCACATGCCGTGGATGGAAGCGCTTGAGGCTGCTGCGATGGCCGACGCTGACGATGCTCAGACCCGGCAACTGATCGATCAGCGCCTGATACAACGTGGCTTCGTCTTCTTCGTCCATCGCCGACGTCGCTTCGTCCATGTACAGCCATTGCGGTGCATAGAGCAGCGCGCGGGCGAAGGCCAGACGTTGCTGTTCGCCCGGCGAGAGCATGCGCTGCCAGTGGTTGGCCTCGTCCAGTCGCGCCACCAGATGCGGCAAGCGGCAAGTCTCCAGCACTTGTGCGTAACGCTCTGGCGCGTAGGTTTCGCCCGGTTGTGGATAACTCAAGGCGTCGCGCAGGGTGCCGATCGGCAGATACGGTTTTTGCGGCAGAAACAGATGACGCGACGCCGGCAAGCGAATACTGCCGTGCCCCGCCGGCCACAGATGCCCCATTGCCCGCAGCAGTGTCGACTTGCCGCTGCCGGAACGGCCGCTGAGCATCACGCGGTCGCCCGCTTCCACCGTCATGTCAGCGCTGGTCAGCAGGTGACGACCGTCGGCCAGATCCAGGCCCAGGTTATGAACCTTCAGCTCATCGCCCTGATTCTGCACATCGATGGCCGGCGAACGCTCTTCGTTATCGGTCATGGCCTGCCGGAAACTCAACAGACGATCGGAGGTGGCTTTCCAGGCTGCCAGCGACGCATAGGCATCGATGAACCAGCTGAAGTTCTCCTGCACGTTGCCAAACGCCGAGTTGATCTGCATCAACTCACCCAGTTCGATCTTGCCGGACAGGTAACGGGGGGCCGCAACGATGAAGGGAAAGATGATTGCGATCTGGCCATAACCCGAGGTGAAGAACGTCAGGCGCTTGGACACTCGCATGATGTCCCAGAAGTTGTGCCAGACCAGACCGAAGCGGCTGCTCAGGCGACGGTTTTCGTTGGGCTCGCCGTTGTACAGCGCGATGCTCTCGGCGTTTTCGCGCACCCGCACCATGGAGAAACGCAGGTCGGCTTCGAACCGTTGTTGCTGGTTGTTCAGGCCGATCAGACGTCGACCGATCAAATGTGTCAGCCAGCTGCCGACCGCCGCGTACAGCAGCGCACACCAAAACATGTAGCCCGGAATTTCGATGCCGAAAACTTCGATGCTGCCGGACACGCCCCACAGAATGATCGAGAACGACACCAGGCTGACGATTGTGCGGATCAAGCCCAGGGCGAGACTCAAGGTCGTGCTGGTGAACGTGTTGAGGTCTTCGGAAATCCGTTGGTCAGGGTTATCGGTATAGCCGCCCTGCTCCAGTTGGTAGTAGTTCTTGTGCCCCAGCCAGCGCTTGAAATGGTTTTCGGTGAGCCACGCCCGCCAGCGGATGGTGAGCATTTGCGTCAGATACTGGCGGTACACCGCACCGAGAATGGCCACGGTCGCAATCCCGCAGAAGTACAGGATCAACTGCCAGAACGCCGCCTCATCCTTCTTTTGCAGGGCGTTGTAGAAATCCTTGTACCAACTGTTGAGCCACACCGAGATGCCCACGCTGAACAGCGACAGGGCGATAACGGCGATCAGCAACGTCCAGGCCTTGCCCTTCTCTTCGCTGCGCCAATAAGGCGTGGTCATGGCCCACACCTTGCGAAAAAACTGCCCGCGCACAGCATCGTTGACCGCGGAATATTCAGCGTTCTGATTCATGGAAAAGGCTCGATAAAGAAAAGAACAGACACGCACCGATCATAGATGATCGGTGCGTTTTATCGCGAGGGCTGGCGATGGTCGTTCAGCGCAGGTTCAGCGACGAACCGGGCGCTTCTGCAGTTTGCGCTGCAGGGTGCGGCGGTGCATGCCCAGGGCGCGGGCAGTGGCAGAGATGTTGCCTTCGTGCTCGGTCAGCACGCGCTGGATGTGTTCCCACTGCAGGCGATCCACCGACATCGGGTTTTCCGGCACCAGGCTGTCGAGATCGGCGTGTTCGGACAGCAGCGCTGCCAGCACGTCGTCGGCGTCGGCCGGTTTGCACAGGTAATTGCAGGCGCCGCGCTTGATCGCTTCGACGGCGGTGGCAATGCTCGAATAACCGGTGAGGATCACCACGCGCATTTCCGGGTCCAGTTCCAGCAGCTTCGGCAGCAGGACCAGACCGGAGTCGCCGTCCATTTTCAGGTCCAGCGCGGCGTAGTCCGGCAGATCGGCCTGGGCGATGGTCAGGCCTTCCTCGGCGGAACCGGCGGTGCTGACGCGGAAACCACGGCGGGCCATGGCACGGGCCATCACCCGGGTGAAGGTCGCATCGTCATCGACCAGCAGCAAATGCGGCAGTTCTTCGCCTTCGACTTGGATTTCGTCACTCATGTTGCTCTCCTCGGGCGCCGTGGGGCAGGCGCAGCTCGGTGAGCGTGCCGCCTTCCTCATGACTATAGAGTTTCACTGAGCCGCCGGCGCGTGTCACGCTGGCCTTGCTCAAAAACAGGCCCAGGCCGAAACCTTTGCCCTTGGTGGTAAAAAACGGTTTGCCGATCTGCTCGGCGATGGCCAGCGGCACACCAGCGCCATGATCGCGAATGCTGATGGTCAGGTCTTCGGCGGTCCAGTCCAGGGTCACCTGAAGGTTTTCCGGGCAGGCATCGGCGGCGTTGTTCAGCAGATTCAACAAGGCCTGGGTCAGATCCGGCGGCGGTGCCACACGCGGCAACGGGCCCTGGCCCAGGCGCTGGAAGCGATAACTGGCTTCCGGACGCATCAGGTGCCAGCGGTTGAGCGCCTCGTCGAGCCAATCGGTAACGTCCTGCATCTCCACCGCCATCCGGCGATTGGCTTCGGCGGCGCGCACCAGTTGTTGCAGGGTCTCCTTGCAGAGTTTCACCTGATCCTTCAGCACTTTCAGGTCTTCCTGAAGCATCGGGTCGTGATGATCCTGCTGCATTTCGTTGAGCAAGACGCTCATGGTCGCCAGCGGTGTGCCCAGTTCATGAGCGGCACCGGCAGCCTGCGTCGCAACGGCCAGCAATTGCTGATCGCGCAGGCCTTCTTCGCGACGGATCGCACGCAACTCTTCCTGCCGGCGAAGCTCTTCGGCCATGCGCGCGGCGAAGAAGGTAATGACCGCTGCCGCCAGCGCGAAGCTCAGCCACATGCCGTAGATCTGCAGGTTCTCCCGCGCCACCGGCAGGGTTTCCAGCGGATAGAAATGCGTCAGCATCAGCGTGTACAAGGCCAGCGCAATGCCCGACAGCACCACCGAATAACGCCACGGCAACGTCACCGCAGCGATGGTCAGCGGCACCAGATAGTACGAAACGAACGGGTTGGTCGAACCACCGGAGAAATACAGCAAGGCACTGTGGATAACCAGATCGCAGGCCAGTTGCAGCGCGTATTCGAGCTCGGTGACCGGCCACGAAGTGCGCAGGCGTACAGCGGTGAACACACACAGCAGAATCGAACAGCCGAGGGTCATCACCAGTTGCACCCACGGCAACGGCAACAATTCCAGCCAGTAGGCCAGGCCCACGGAACCGGCCTGCGCGGCGAGCACCAGGGTGCGGATGAAAGTCAGCCGCCAGAGGTTCTGGCGAGTGGCGGAAGTCAGTTGTACGGGGGCGAGCATGAGCTCTCCTGATGAGCGCTCCAGGCGGATCGCACGGAGTATAACCAAGGCGCGCGCTTGAGAGGCGAAAGTGCGGCAAACGACCACATGGCGCAAAGATTTTCTGCGGCTATAAGGGCCCCTTCGCGAGCAAGCTCGCTCCCACAGGGGAACGCGTCCCAAATGTGGGAGCGAGCTTGCTCGCGATTGGCTGCGCAGCGGCTGCCGGCCATCTGTATAGAAGTTGTAACTGGGCGAACCGGATCATAAAAGCTAGAGTCTGATGGTTTCACGCAGGCCCCGAACCATCACCTGCGCCCTCATCAAGGAGCTTTCATGCACACATTTCGCCGCAGCGCCGCCCTTCTCGCCCTGACCGTCGGCAGTGTCGCCAGCCTTCCGGCCCTGGCCGCCGATGAGCTGCACTACAACCAGATTTCCCTGCGTGCCGAAGTCAGCCAGGAAGTGGCCCGCGACCTGATGATCGTGACCCTCTACACCGAAGAACAGAACACCGACCCGGCCAAACTCGCCGCCGACGTCAGCACCACCATGAACAAGGCCCTGGCCCAGGCCAAGCAGGTCAAAGACATCACCCTGCGCCAGGGCAGCCGCAACAGCTACCCGATCTACGACACCAAGGGCCAGAAAATCACCGGCTGGCGCGAACGCGCCGAACTGCGCCTGGAAAGCACCGACTTCGCCGCCCTGTCCAAACTCACCGGCGAGTTGCTGACCGAACTGAAAATGGGCGGCATGGACTTCGCCATCGCCGACCCGACCCGCAAGGCCAGCGAAGACAAACTGCTGAAAGAAGCCGTCACCGCCTTCAAGGCCCGCGCCCAACTGGCCACCGACGCCCTGGGCGGCAAGGGTTACAAAATCGTCAACCTGAACCTCAACAGCAACGGCTACCCGCAACCGTACATGCGCGCCCCGATGATGATGAAAGCGGCGGGCATGGATTCAGCACCCGTGACGCCTGAGGTCGAAGCCGGCACCAGCCAGGTCAGCCTGACCGCCGATGGTTCGATTGAAGTGTTGATGCAGTGATTGAGTGACGGCTGAATGAAAAACCGGCGATCAGAAAATGATCGCCGGTTTTTTTATGCCCGGGATTTGTGTTGTCAGCTCTGCCGTCATCGCTGGCAAGCCAGCTCCCGTTCTGTGGATTTATTGAAATCGCGCACGATCCTGTGGGAGCGGGCTTGCCCGCAATGAACGATGACTCGGTCGTCAGGCTCGCGGATCAACCCGATCCAGCGCCCGGTTCACCGCAAGCTCGGCCAGCATGATGATCTGCTGGATGCCGAGCGCCGTACTGCGCTGCGAACCGCTGAGTTCATTGGCGAAATTGCTCGCGATCGTACTGGCCGAGGCCAGGGATTCGCAGGCATTGACCAACAGGCTTTCGGTGTCGACGTTGGGCGTGACCATATACATCGTGCTCGGGCGCGGTTTGGAAGGGTTGGGGCACAGGTAATAGTCGAGGGCGCGTTTGATGGCTTCGCGGTTGCGGGCGAGGTCTTCGGCGCGCATGGCTTCTTCGAGGGGGGTGGGTGTTTCGAAGGGTGGATCGGGGACAACCTTGTTCATTGATTAACTCCTTGCTGACTTGAAGCCACCAAATGCCGTTCTCACGCGGCGAAGAGGTGGCAGCTATGTGCGGGGTGAGAAACCGGGCAAGGAGATTCCGGCCAGACCGAAGTCTGCCCGCACACAGCCGCCATAAATCAATTACAGGCAGCAGGAATGCTGGCGGCAATTATGGTCGGACTGACGTTTGAATAACACTCGCTTGCCTGGGTTCTCACACCCAATCACAGAGTTTTCTGCGACAACCGAAGACTAGAGAGCGTGCTTCCGACGGACAACCTGAAAACATTGTGGGAAGGTTCGGTGAATCCCACACATCTTTAAACATTCGAAAATGGAACGCGGAGCGTCCCGGGCTGCATTCCCACGCGAGTGGGAACGATCAAAAGCTGCCCTCACCCTAGCCCTCTCCCGGAGGGAGAGGGGACTGACCGCGTCGTTTAAATGAAATACGCCGACGTGAGATATCGAAGGTGAATTCAAAATCCGAAAAGCACACAAACCGCTCTAGCTGTTGCCCCACCACCACTCAACAGGATGAGCGTTAGCTCGGCTGCAGCTTTTGATCTTGATCCACGGGCGACGTCGGAAGGCTGAGTGGAGGGATTTATCCGGGGGTGGGAGCGCAGCGACCGTTTGGCGAAGCCAAACACATCGAGAGGAGGTGCAGCGAAGCAAACCGTAGGCGATGCCCCCCGGATAAATCCCGGAGCGAAGGAACCCCGAGCCTTAGCGAGGGGCCGAACGCAGGAGCAAGCGTTTTTGGTTACTTTTTAGGCGTTTGTAAAAAGTGACCCGCCGTAAGGGCGGAACCCTAAGAAGCCGTTACCGCAGCAACGGATATGTACACAAGCCCAGATATACCGAGATAGACGCATCCCCTCAAAAAACGATATTTCCGATCCCCCTCAAATCCCCGCTAACCTCAAGGAACAACCACCTCCAGACCCACGGGCCAGACATGCAAAGAACCACCCTAAAACCACTCCTGATCACCCTGGCCCTGACCGCCATAACCCCCATCGCCAACGCAGCAACAACCCTCGTCTACTGCTCCGAAGCCAGCCCCGCAGGCTTCGACCCCAGCCAATACACCAGCGGCACCGACTTCGACGCCTCCGCCGAAACCGTCTTCAACCGCCTCACCCAATTCAAACGCGGCAGCACCGACATCGAACCGGGCCTGGCCACAAGCTGGGACGTAAGCCCGGACGGCCTCCAATACACCTTCCACCTGCGCCAAAACGTAAAATTCCACACCACCGACTACTTCACCCCGACCCGCACCTTCAACGCCGATGACGTGCTGTTCACCTTCCAGCGCCTGCTCGACCCGGAAAACGCCTTCCGCAAGGCCTACCCTGCCGAATCCCCGTACTTCACCGACATGGGCCTGAACAGCACAATCAAATCCGTGGAAAAGCTCGACGAAAACACCGTGCGCTTCAATCTGAACAACGTTGACGCCGCGTTCGTGCAAAACCTCGCCATGAGCTTTGCCTCGGTGCAATCGGCCGAATACGCCGCGCAGCTGCTGAAGGAAGGCCACGCCACCGACCTCAACCAGAAACCGGTCGGCACCGGCCCGTTCGTGTTCAAGCGCTACCAGAAGGACGCGCAGATCCGCTACGTGGCGAACAAGGACTACTGGAAACCCGAGGACGTGAAGCTCGATAACCTGGTGTTCTCGATCACCCCGGACGCCGCCGTACGCCTGCAAAAGCTCAAGACCGGCGAATGCCAGGTCAGCGGCTACCCGCGCCCGGCCGACATTGAAGTGATGGAAAAAGACCCGAACTTGCGCGTATTGAAGCAGGCCGGATTCAACCTCGGCTTTCTCGCCTACAACACCACTCATCCACCGCTGGATCAGCTCAAAGTGCGCCAGGCGCTGGACATGGCCATCGACAAACCCGCGATCATCAAAGCGGTTTATCAGAGTGCCGGGCAGCTGGCGCAAAACGCCTTGCCGCCAGCGCAATGGTCGTTCGATCCGAACATAAAAGACGCGCCGCACGACCCGGTAAAAGCCAGGGCGCTACTCAAGGAAGCCGGGGTTGCACCGGGTACAACCATCAACCTCTGGGCCATGACCGTGCAGCGCGCCTCCAATCCGAATGCGCGGATGTCGGCGCAGATGATCCAGCAGGACTGGGAGAAGATCGGGATCAAGGCCAACATCGTCAGCTATGAATGGGGCGAGTACATCAAGCGCGCCAAGAATGGCGAACACGACGCGATGATCTACGGCTGGACCGGTGACAACGGCGACCCGGACAACTGGCTGGGCGTGCTTTACAGCTGCGCCGCGGTGAAAGGCAGCAACTACGCCAAGTGGTGCGATCCGGCCTACGACAAGCTGGTGCAGCAGGCCAAGGTGTCCACCGATAAATCGCAACGGGTAAAACTGTATCAACAGGCGCAACTGATCCTCAAACAGCAGGTGCCGATCACGCCGATCGCCAATTCCACGGTGTTCCAGCCACTGCGCAAGGAAGTCACCGACTTCAAGATCAGCCCGTTCGGTCTAACCCCCTTTTACGGGGTGGGTATAAATAAGTAACACCCGGCCCCAATCCGGCGCGCACAACGTGACCGGCGCACCGTTTTGGGGCTTCGTTTGCACCGTAAAAACCGGCCGCAAACGGTCAAATGCGTCAGAAGTTATACGGATGCGACATTAAGGTACGTTCGTGCCACGCTTTGACGCCGCCGAGCGCTCTGGATCTTGCATTGGGTATGGGCCCTGCATAAGTATCCGCAGGCACGACTCACGAGGTCGTACCTCACTACTAAAAAATGACAACAAATCATGAGGCCAACATGCTTAAACACGCGGTCATTCCGTTTTTAGTCGGCGCAGGCTTGTTAGCCTCCGCACCTTTCGCTTCCGCTGCGACTAACCTGGTGTTCTGCTCCGAAGGCAGCCCGGCCGGTTTCGACCCAGGCCAATACACCACCGGAACCGACTTCGACGCCTCAGCCGAAACCATGTTCAACCGTCTGACCCAGTTCGAGCGCGGCGGCACCGCCGTTGTTCCTGGTCTGGCGACCAAGTGGGACATTTCTGATGACGGCCTGACTTACACCTTCCACCTGCGTGAAGGCGTCAAGTTCCACACCACCCCGTATTTCAAGCCGACTCGTGACTTCAACGCCGACGACGTGCTGTTCACCTTCAATCGCATGATTAACAAGGATGACCCGTTCCGTAAGGCGTACCCGACCGAATTCCCGTACTTCACCGACATGGGGATGGACACCAACATCACCAAGATCGATAAAGTCGACGACCACACCGTCAAGTTCACCCTCAAAGAAGTCGACGCCGCGTTCATCCAGAACATGGCCATGAGCTTCGCGTCTGTTCAGTCCGCCGAGTACGCAGCCCAGCTGCTGAAGGAAGGCAAGGCTGCCGACATCAACCAGAAGCCGATCGGCACTGGTCCGTTCGTGTTCAAGAGCTACCAGAAAGACTCCAACATCCGTTACACCGGCAACAAGGACTACTGGAAGCCTGAAGACGTGAAGATCGACAACCTGATCTTCGCCATCACCACCGACCCGTCGGTACGTATCCAGAAGCTGAAAAAGAACGAGTGCCAGGTCACCCTGTTCCCGCGTCCGGCCGACCTCGCCGCACTGAAAGCCGACCCTGCGCTGAAAATGCCGGACCAGGCCGGTTTCAACCTGGGCTACATCGCCTACAACGTGATGGACAAGGTCAAGGGCAGCAACGAGCCTAACCCGCTGGCCGACCTGCGCGTTCGCCAGGCACTGGACATGTCGGTCAACAAGCCTCAGATCATCGACTCGGTTTACCAGGGCGCCGGACAACTGGCCGTCAACGCCATGCCGCCGACCCAGTGGTCCTACGACACCACCATCAAGGACGCCAAGTACGATCCCGAGAAAGCCAAGCAGCTGCTCAAGGAAGCCGGCGTCAAGGAAGGTACCGAGATCGTCCTGTGGGCGATGCCGGTGCAGCGTCCCTACAACCCGAACGCCAAGCTGATGGCTGAAATGCTCCAGTCCGACTGGTCCAAGATCGGCCTGAAAGTGAAGATCCAGAGCTACGAATGGGGCGAGTACATCAAGCGCTCCAAGGGTGGCGAGAACCAGGCGATGATCATTGGCTGGAGCGGTGACAATGGTGATCCGGACAACTGGCTCAACGTGCTGTTTGGTTGCGACTCCCTGAGCGGCAACAACTTCTCCAAATGGTGCGACAAGAAATTCGACGGCCTCGTGAAAGAAGCCAAGCGCACCACTGACCAGGCCAAGCGCACCGAACTCTACAAAGAGGCGCAGCACGTCCTCAAAGATGCAGTCCCTATGACACCTATCGCTCACTCGACGGTGTATCAACCCATGCGCGCCAACGTGCAGGACTTCAAGATCAGCCCATTCGGCTTGAACTCCTTCTACGGCGTCAGCGTCAGCAAATAAAAGAAGCAGCGGCGACGTTTTCAGCGTCGCCGCTGTTTTTTTTGCCGAGAAGTTAGGAATCTGCCTACAAACTTTTCCAACCGGTCTTACCGGGTTGGTTCAGGACGTGTTGCCTTTTCCTACGAGTCTTTAGGACTCAGCGCATTTACTGCCAGACCCACGGCCCCTACCGTCGGGTTCTGACCAGTGACTGCGTGGACCATCGGTTTTGCTGCCGTATTGGTTTGAACTCGATGCCGCCACAACTTCCCTGGACGGGATCGCGGCGCATTGAACAACACTAAAAAAAGAGGGAGCGTCATGCGCCATACCTTGGTTTTTTCCGCATTGCTGGGCGCCGGTCTGTTGACCGCCGCGTCCGCCAGTTTCGCCGCCAGCAACAGTCTGGTGTTCTGCTCCGAAGGCAGCCCGGCCGGTTTCGATACCGCGCAGTACACAACGGCGACCGATAACGACGCCGCCGAACCGCTGTACAACCGGCTGGCCGAGTTCGAAAAAGGCGCGACCAATGTCGTACCGGGCCTGGCAACCAGCTGGGATATTTCCGAGGATGGTCTCAAGTACACCTTTCACCTGCGCGAAGGTGTGAAGTTTCATACAACGCCGTACTTCAAACCCACGCGCGACTTCAATGCCGATGACGTGCTGTTCACGTTTAACCGCATGCTCGATCCGCAACAGCCATTCCGTAAGGCTTATCCGACCGAGTTCCCGTATTTCAACGGGATGAGCCTCAACAAGAACATCGCCAAGGTCGAGAAGACCGGGCCGCTGACCGTGGTCATGACGCTCAACAGCGTCGACGCCGCGTTCATCCAGAACATCGCCATGAGCTTCGCCGCCATCCTGTCCGCCGAGTACGCCGACAAGCTGCTGGCCGAAGGCAAACCGAGCGACATCAACCAGAAGCCGATCGGCACTGGCCCGTTCGTGTTCAAGAGCTATCAGAAAGACTCGAACATCCGCTACACCGGCAACCCGCATTACTGGGATCAGAGCCGGGTGAAGCTGAAAAACCTGATTTTCGCGATCAATACCGATGCTTCGGTACGCGTGCAAAAGCTCAAGGCCGGCGAATGCCAGATCACGCTGCACCCGCGTCCGGCCGATGTACCGGCACTGAAGAACGATCCGAAACTGCAATTGATCGAGAAGCCGGGCTTCAACCTCGGCTACATCGCCTACAACGTGCGCCACAAGCCGTTCGACCAGCTCGAAGTGCGTCAGGCACTGGACATGGCGGTGAATAAACAGGGGATTCTCAACGCGGTTTATCAAGGCGCCGGCCAACTGGCCGTCAACGCCATGCCGCCGACCCAATGGTCCTACGACGACACCATCAAGGACGCCGCCTACAACCCGGAAAAAGCCAAAGAGCTGCTCAAGGCTGCCGGCGTCAAGGAAGGCACCGAGATCACCCTGTGGGCGATGCCGGTACAACGTCCGTACAACCCGAACGCCAAACTGATGGCCGAAATGCTCCAGGCTGACTGGGCCAAAATCGGTCTGAAAGTGAAGATCGTCAGCTACGAATGGGGCGAGTACATCAAGCGCACCAAGAATGGCGAGCACGACATCAGCCTGATCGGCTGGACCGGTGACAACGGGGATCCGGACAACTGGCTCGGCACGCTGTACAGCTGCGATGCCATCGGCGGCAACAACTACTCCATGTGGTGCGATCCGGCTTACGACAAGCTGATCAAGCAGGCCAAGGTCGTCACCGACCGCGACCAGCGCACCGTGCTCTACAAACAGGCCCAACAACTGCTCAAGCAGCAAGTGCCGATCACGCCTGTCGCCCACTCGACGGTCAACCAGCCGCTGAGCGCCAAAGTCGAAGGGTTCAAGGTGAGCCCGTTCGGTCGCAACGTGTTTTCGGGTGTCAGCATCGATTAAACAAACAACCGATTAGCCGCAACGCTGAGGGGGCCGTCTACCCCCTCACGCAAGCGCTTTGCCGAAATTCGCCATTCAGGCCTTTTGCAAACGTTTGCGATGTGTGAATGAGTTCTAAACCAATAACCGGCCAACCCAAAAAAGCCGGCATAAAAAGAAAGTAAAGGAGCTTCACCCATGAAACTGAGCAATACCGCGATACTGGCCTTGGCCATCAGCAGCATCACCGCCACGGCTTACGCGGAAACCCAAAGCCAGGCGTTCACCCCGGTGACCGTCAATGAAAAGAGCGCCCAGGCCGAAGCCACCGGCTTCCTCGAAGGCTCCACAATCAGCGGCTCGACCCGTAACTGGTACGCCAACGAACAACTCAAGCGCGGCGGCAAGTTCACCTATCGCAAGGATGGCGTGGCCACCCCGACCGACCGCCGTATCAACTGGGTGCAAGGCACCATCGTCAAGTACAACTCGGGCTTCACCGAAGGCACCGTCGGTTTCAGCACCGAAGTGGCAGCGTACAACGCCATCGCGCTGGAACGTGACCGCGAGAACCTGGCGGCCAACAATGGCGGCGCACCAGGCACCCGTCCGGGCGCGGGCAACAACCGTACCCTGACCCGTGAAGGCGGCGAAGCCCAGGGCCAGTGGAGCAAAGTCGGCCTGGCCAACGTCAAGGCACGCATCTCCAACACCACCCTGACCGCCGGCCGCATGAACTTCAGCAGCCCGCAGGTTGATGTGATTGGCAACCGTCCGCTGCCATCGAGCTTCGAAGGTATCGCGATCCATAGCGAAGAGCTGAACAATCTGTCCTTCGACCTGGCCTCGTTCGACCGCGTTTCGCCGCGTACCGAAGAAAGCCTGAGCAAGTTCCGCTCCGAATACGGCGCGATCGATGCCGAAGCCGACCACGTCCACACCGGCGGCATCTCGTACCAGCCGTTCGCCAGCCTGACCACCAGCCTGTGGGGCACCCAGGCCGAAGACCTGTGGAACCAGTACTACTTCGGCGCCACCCACGTGCTGGGTGACAGCTCGGTGCTGGCTCTGACCACCGGTCTGAACTACTACAAGACCGTGGACGAAGGTAAGAAGAAACTGGGTGAAATCGACAACGACACCTATTCCCTGTCGTTCGGCCTGACTCACCAGGCGCATACCCTGACCTTCTCCTACCAGGAAGTGAACGGTAACGAGTACTTCGACTACCTGCACGAAACCAACGGCATCTACCTGGCCAACTCCCTGCTGTCGGACTTCAACGGCCCGAACGAGAAATCCTTCCAGGTGGCCTACGGTCTGAACATGGCCGAATACGGTGTGCCAGGCCTGAAGTTCAACATCTACCAGGCCCGCGGCTGGGGCATCGACGGCACTCACTACAAGGGTGGCGGCTACGATGGCGTGCAGTCGATGGACGGCGAACACCACTATGAATACGGCATCGGTGCCACTTATGCCGTACAGAGCGGTCCGCTGAAAGCCACCACCGTTCGCGCGACCTACACCGCGCATCGTGCGAGCGAAAACCAGGCTGACGGCAGCATCAACGAGTTCCGTCTGGTGACCACCGTTCCATTCAACATCCTGTAAAAACGCCAGCCGACGGCTGACTCAGTGACGAGTCGGCCGTTCGGCTTTTTGTCTTCAACCGATTGCAGAGGGTTCTTGATGAAAATGCTTCCCCTACGTGCGGCCATCGCGGCTGCGTTGCTGAGTGTCGCTGTCGGCGTCTCGGCCAAACCCTTGGTGGTCTGCACCGAAGCCAGTCCGGAAGGCTTCGATATAGTCCAATACACGACTGCAGTCACAGCCGATGCGGCAGCTGAAACGGTGTTCAACCGTCTGGCGGACTTCAAGCCGGGCACCACCGAAGTGATTCCGGCGCTGGCCGAATCCTGGGACATCAGCGAAGACGGCCTGACCTACACGTTCCACCTGCGCAAAGGCGTCAAGTTTCACACCACCGAATATTTCAAGCCGACCCGCGACATGAACGCCGACGACGTGGTCTGGAGTTTCCAGCGTCAGCTGGACCCGAATCACCCGTGGCACAAGCTGTCGAGCGTGGGCTTCCCGTACTTTGAAAGCATGGGTTTCAAGGAACTGCTCAAAAGCGTCGAGAAAGTCGACGACAACACCGTCAAGTTCACCCTGACCCGTCGTGAAGCGCCGTTCCTGGCCGACATCGCCATGGCGTTTTCCTCGATCTATTCGGCCGAATACGCCGACCAGTTGCTCAAGGCCAACAAGACCGGCGACCTGAACAGCAAACCGGTCGGCACCGGGCCGTTCATCTTCCAGCGCTACAACAAGGACGCCCAGGTACGCTTCAAGGCCAACCCGGACTACTTCCGTGGCAAGGCCCCGGCTGACGCACTGATCCTGGCGATCGCCACCGACAACAACGTGCGCTTGCAGAAACTCAAGGCCAACGAGTGCCAGATCGCGCTGTACCCGAAACCGGATGACATTCCGAGCATCAAGAAAGACAGCAACCTGAAAGTCGATGAACTGGATGCGATGACTGTCTCCTACGTCGCCATGAACACCCAGCACAAGTACATCAGCGACGTGCGGGTGCGCAAAGCGATCGACATCGCCTTCGACAAGGAAGCCTACGTCAACGCCCTGTTCGGCAAAGGCAACGCGACCGTTGCGGTCAACCCGTACCCGCCGACCCTGCTGGGCTACAACCACGAGCTGAAAAACCCGCCACGTGACCTGGACAAGGCCCGCGCCCTGCTCAAGGAAGCCGGCGTACCGGAAGGCACCACCTTCACCCTGTTCACCCGCAACGGCGGCGGCCCGACCAACCCGAACCCGATGCTCGGCGCGCAGATGATGCAGGCTGACCTGGCGAAAGTCGGAATCAAGATCGACATCCGGGTGATGGAATGGGGCGAGATGCTCAAGCGCGCCAAGGCCGGCGAGCACGACATGGTTTCGGCCGGATGGGCGGGCGACAACGGCGACCCGGATAACTTCCTGACGCCTATGCTCAGTTGCGAAGCCGCCAAGAACGGCGAAAACTACGCTCGCTGGTGCAACGAGAAATTCCAGGCCCTGCTCGACGAAGCACGGGCTAAAGTAGATCCGGCCGAACGCGCCAAGCTGTATGAACAGGCTCAAGTGCTGTTCAATCAGGATCAGCCATGGATCAGCATGGCCCATACCCGCATGTTCACCGCAATGCGCAACAACGTAGAGGGTTATCACATCAGCCCTCTGACAACCAATAACTTCGCCACCACCCAGGTGAAGTAGATAAGAAAACTCCCGGCCTCCCTGACCCCAGGGTCGCCGGGCACGCCTAACCGGCTGATGAGGTACCACACACGATGTTTAGTTTTATTGCCCGCCGACTGGGGTTATTGATCCCCACGTTTTTCGGCATCACCTTGCTGACTTTCGCGTTGATTCGCATGATTCCCGGCGACCCCGTGGAAGTGATGATGGGCGAACGTCGGGTCGACCCCGAAATGCACGCTCAGGCAATGGAACGCCTCGGTCTTAACAAACCGTTGTACGCCCAGTACCTGGACTACATCGGCAAGTTGGCTCACGGCGACCTCGGCGAATCCCTGCGCACCCGTGAGAGCGTATGGACCGAGTTCACCTCCCTCTTCCCGGCGACCCTGGAACTGTCCATGGCCGCCCTGCTGTTCGCCGGTATCCTGGGCCTGCTGGCCGGGGTGATCGCGGCCCTCAAGCGAGGATCCCTGTTCGACCACGGGGTGATGGGCATCTCCCTGGCGGGGTATTCGATGCCGATCTTCTGGTGGGGCCTGATCCTCATCATGTTCTTCTCGGTGAGCCTGGGCTGGACCCCGGTGTCCGGGCGGATCGACCTGCTTTACGACATCGAGCCGCGCACCGGCTTCATGCTGATCGATACCCTGCTGGCCGATGACATGGGCGCGTTCGTCGATGCCCTGCACCACCTGATCCTGCCGGCCATCGTGCTGGGCACCATTCCGCTGGCGGTGATCGCGCGGATGACCCGTTCGTCGATGCTCGAAGTCCTGCGTGAAGACTACATCCGTACCGCCAAGGCCAAAGGCCTGTCGCCGTCGCGCGTGGTGTTCGTGCACGGCCTGCGCAACGCGCTGATTCCGGTACTGACCGTGGTCGGCCTGCAAGTCGGTACCCTGCTCGCTGGCGCGGTCCTGACCGAAACCATCTTCTCCTGGCCCGGCATCGGTAAATGGCTGATCGAAGCCATCGGCGCCCGGGACTACCCGGTTGTGCAAAACGGCATCCTGTTAATCGCCTGCCTGGTGATTCTGGTCAACTTCGTGGTGGACATCCTCTACGGCTTTGCCAACCCACGCATCCGTCATCAGCGCTGAGGTCAATACCCATGAGCACTCCAACTTCCTCAGTAGTCACCGCCGCCACCGCCGTGGATCAAAGTCTGCTGTACCCGTCACCGTACAAAGAGTTCTGGCAGGCATTCGCCAGAAACAAGGGCGCCGTCGCCGGCCTGCTGTTCATGCTGCTGGTGATTTTCTGCGCGATTTTCGCGCCGTGGGTCGCCCCGCATAACCCGAGCGAGCAATACCGCGACTTCCTGCTGACGCCGCCGGCGTGGCTCGAAGGCGGGCAGATGCAGTTCCTGCTCGGCACCGATGAACTGGGTCGCGACTTGCTGTCGCGTCTGATCCAGGGCTCGCGCCTGTCGCTGCTGATCGGTCTGTCGTCGGTGGTGATGTCGCTGATTCCCGGGATCCTGCTGGGTCTGTTCGCCGGCTTCTTCCCGAAAGTGGTCGGCCCGACCATCATGCGTCTGATGGACATCATGCTGGCTCTGCCATCGCTGCTGCTGGCCGTGGCGATCGTCGCCATCCTCGGCCCAGGCCTGATCAACACCGTGATCGCGATTGCCGTGGTGTCGCTGCCGTCCTATGTGCGTCTGACCCGTGCTGCCGTGATGGGTGAGCTGAACCGCGACTACGTGACCGCCGCGCGCCTGGCCGGTGCCGGCCTGCCACGCCTGATGTTCATCACCGTGCTGCCGAACTGCATGGCACCGCTGATCGTGCAGGCGACCCTGAGCTTCTCCTCGGCGATCCTCGATGCCGCCGCCCTGGGCTTCCTCGGCCTCGGCGTCCAGCCGCCAACCCCTGAGTGGGGCACCATGCTGGCTTCGGCCCGCGACTACATCGAACGCGCCTGGTGGGTGGTGAGTCTGCCTGGTTTGACCATTTTGCTCAGCGTGCTGGCAATCAACCTGATGGGCGACGGCCTGCGCGATGCGCTGGACCCGAAACTCAAGAACGCCGCCTGAGGAGATTCCCATGTCACTGTTAGAAATCAAGAATCTCAACGTTCGCTTCGGCGACAAGAACGCCACACCGGTGGTCGACGGCCTCGACCTGAAAGTCGACAAGGGCGAAGTCCTGGCGATCGTGGGCGAGTCGGGCTCCGGCAAGTCGGTGACCATGATGGCGCTGATGGGCCTGATCGAGCACCCGGGCATCGTGACTGCCGACTCGCTGAGCTTCGACGGCAAGAACATGCTCAAGCTGAACAACCGCCAGCGTCGGCAGATCGTCGGCAAAGACCTGGCGATGGTGTTCCAGGACCCGATGACCGCGCTCAACCCGAGCTACACCGTCGGTTTCCAGATCGAAGAAGTGCTGCGCCTGCACCTGAAAATGTCCGGCAAGGCCGCCCGCAAGCGCGCCATCGAGCTGCTGGAAAAGGTTGAGATCCCCGGCGCCGCCAGCCGTATGGATGCCTATCCGCACCAATTGTCCGGCGGCATGAGCCAGCGCGTGGCAATCGCCATGGCAATTGCCGGCGAGCCGAAACTGCTGATCGCAGACGAGCCGACCACTGCACTCGACGTAACCATCCAGGCCCAGATCATGGACCTGCTGCTGGCGCTGCAGAAAGAGCAGAACATGGGCCTGGTGCTGATCACCCACGACCTCGCCGTCGTGGCTGAAACCGCCCAGCGCGTGTGCGTGATGTACGCCGGTCAAGCCGTTGAAGTCGGTCAGGTGCCGCAACTGTTCGACATCCCGGCCCACCCGTACAGCGAAGCGCTGCTCAAGGCGATTCCGGAACACAGCCAGGGTGCCGCGCGTCTGGCCACACTGCCAGGCATCGTTCCCGGCCGTTACGACCGCCCGCAGGGCTGCCTGCTGTCGCCGCGCTGCCCGTACGTGCAGGACAGCTGCCGCGCGCAGCGTCCGACCCTTGACCCGAAAAGCCACAGCCTCGCCCGCTGCTTCTATCCGCTGAACCAGGAGGTGGCGTAATGGCCGTCGTACTTACCGCCCGCGACCTGACCCGTCACTACGAAGTCTCCCGCGGCCTGTTCAAGGGCCACGCCACCGTGCGCGCCCTCAACGGCGTGTCGTTCGAGCTGGAAGCCGGCAAGACCCTCGCCGTCGTTGGTGAATCGGGCTGCGGCAAATCCACCCTCGCCCGCGCCCTGACCCTGATCGAGGAGCCGTCGTCCGGTTCCCTGAAAATCGCCGGGCAGGAAGTGGCAGGTGCCGACAAGGCCCAGCGCAAACAACTGCGCAAAGACGTGCAGATGGTGTTCCAGAGCCCGTACGCCTCATTGAACCCACGGCAGAAAATCGGTGATCAACTGGCCGAGCCGCTGTTGATCAACACCAACCTGAGTGCTTCCGAGCGTCGCGAGAAAGTCCAGGCGATGATGAAGCAGGTCGGCTTGCGTCCCGAGCACTACCAGCGTTATCCGCACATGTTCTCCGGCGGTCAGCGTCAGCGTATCGCGCTGGCCCGCGCCATGATGCTGCAACCGAAAGTGCTGGTGGCGGACGAACCGACCTCGGCGCTGGACGTGTCGATCCAGGCGCAGGTGCTGAACCTGTTCATGGACATGCAGCAGGAGTTCAACACCGGTTACGTGTTCATCTCGCACAACCTGGCGGTGGTGCAGCACGTGGCCGATGACGTGATGGTGATGTACCTCGGTCGTCCGGTGGAAATCGGTCCGAAAGAGGACATCTATGCCCGTCCTCTGCACCCGTACACCCAGGCGCTGCTGTCGGCGACGCCGACTATCCATCCGGATCCGGACAAGCCGAAAATCAAGATCGTCGGCGAGCTGCCCAACCCGCTGAACCCGCCGCCTGGCTGCGCGTTCCACAAGCGCTGCCCGTACGCCACCGCGCGTTGCAGCAGCGAAGAGCCGGCCCTGCGCCAGCTCGACACCCGTCAGGTAGCGTGCCACTACGCCGAGCAGTTCCTCGACGGCGCGGCATGAAAAAACCCGCCCCGTTTTCCGGGGCGGGTTGTTGATGAGTTGCCCAAACCCCTTCTGCCTCGATTGCGCATCGATCGGGAAAGAAGGGGTTTTCTTTTGCCCGGAATCTACGTCTGGCTGTCACCTTCGTCCGGATCGTCGGTGTCCGGCTCATCGGTGGTGTCGTCGTCATCGTCGGCACTGCCGCCCTGGCCCTGATCGCCCGGCTCGGACTCGGACTTGGCCAGCATCAGCGCGCTGTGCCCGACCGGCCCGCTAAAGGCCTGAGTATCGTGATCCTCGCACTCGGCCCAGGCCGTCGCGGTGCCGAGGGACAGCATCACCATCACTTTCAACAGCAACAAAACGCGTAGCAACCTGTTTTTCATAGCCGATTCCATCCTGTTCCAGGTGAGAAATTCATGCCTGACCTGACGCTGATTGAAATCTAGTTCCGATCAGCCGGGTTCACCAGATGGGACGCTAACCAACGCCCGGAAATGCCGTGCCTGGACAGACCGCTTTCGAATAACGTCCATAACCGGATCAGCTAAGCGCCTGCGCCTCTTGCGGGTCGAACTCGGGTCGCCTGATAAATCAGCGGCATAGACAGCAAGGCCAGCGCGGCACTCGCCAGCCAGACACTGTGGCCCCCGAACTGGCCATAAAGCTGCCCGCCGAGCACGGGCGACAGCAGCGAACTCGCACTCCAGGCCATGAAGAACAGGCCGAAATAGCGACCGCTTTTTCCGGTTTGCGCATGTTGCATCACCAGCACGTTCAACGGTGGCATGAACAATGCCTCCCCCAGCGTCCAGATCACGGTCGAGAGGCAGGCATAAAACAACCCGGAACCCAGCGGCAACATGCCGAGCCCGACCGCCAGCAGCACACAACCGGCGATCAACGGCCGGCGCGCGCCCCAGCGTTCCCCCCAGTGCGACATGGGAATCTGCAAAGCCACGACCAGAATCGCATTGATCGCGAACTGCCAGCCGATGGCCTCGGTACTCAAGCGGTAATAGTCGCGAAGGTAGTTGCCCAAGGTGCTGTAGACCGTGTCGAACGCCATACCCAGAAGGAGGGTCGCTGCCAGCAGCCAGAGGAATGGCTTGTCGCGATACGGCAGGCCCGCACTCGATTGCGCCTGCGGCGCCTCCTCAGCGTCCAGCACCGGCCGGCGCCAGGTCGTGCGAACAAACCAGAGCAGCGCCAGCAGCGTGAGCCCGGCGCTGATGAAAAACACCCAACGAAAATCCACTTGCGCCAGAACACCGCCCGCCACACCGGCAGCGGCCATCCCGAGGTTCCTGGCGATGCGACTCAACGCCTGCGCCCGTGGACGCTGCCCAACCTCGCAATACTCCATGATCAAGCGTTGATGCAGCGTACGGATCGCGCCGTCGAGCGTGCCGCTGAGCAACAGCAACCCGGCCAGCAACGGCACTTGCGTGACCAGCCCCAGCAACACCAGAACCCACGCAGAGATGAAAAACAGCACCGCCGTCAGTCGCGCCGTGCGCACTTGGTCGCTGAGCCACCCGCCGAGCATCGAGCCGATCAGCAAGCCACCGCCATACGCCGACAGCAGCCAGCCGACGGTTTCGATCGCCAGCCCCAGTTCCTGGCGCAAGTACAACGCCATGAACAGCTTGACCATGCTGCTCAGGCGATTGATGAACAGCAGCGCCGCCAGCACCCAGGCCATCAGGCTGAAATAACCGTTGGGCCGAAGCAGATGAGCGAGCCTCCCTGTCATTCGATTGCTCCCTTGTTGATCGACCGGACGCTCGGCGCCCGAATTGAATGAGTTCGCATACTTAATCAGCACGCAAAAAAAAGCCCACTGTTTTATCAGTGGGCTTTCGGGTCTCACCAGTCAGCGCTTAGTGGTGCTCACGGGTTGCACGGAATTTCACGTCCGGCCAGCGCTCTTCCATCAGGGCCAGGTTGACCCGGGTCGGGGCGAGGTAGGTCAGGTGACCGCCGCCGTCCAGTGCCAGGTTTTCCACCGCCTTGTTGGAGAATTCCTCAAGCTTCTTCTTGTCGCTGCATTCGATCCAGCGCGCGGAGTACACGGTGATCGGCTCGTAGGAGCACTCGACCTTGTATTCCTCTTTCAGGCGGCTGGCGACCACATCGAACTGCAGCACACCGACGGCGCCGAGGATGATGTCGTTGGTGCGCTCCGGGAAGAACACCTGGGTCGCGCCTTCTTCGGCCAGCTGTTGCAGGCCCTGGCGCAGTTGCTTGGATTTCAGCGGGTCGCGCAGACGTACGCGACGGAACAGTTCCGGGGCGAAGTGCGGGATACCGGTAAAGCCCAGGGCTTCGCCTTCGGTGAAGGTGTCGCCGATCTGGATCGTGCCGTGGTTGTGCAGGCCGATGATGTCGCCGGCGTACGCTTCTTCCAGCTGTTCGCGCTCAGAGGAGAAGAACGTCAGGGCGTCGCCGATGCGCACGTCCTTGCCGGTACGCACATGGCGCATCTTCATGCCTTTCTCGTACTTGCCGGAGCAGATACGCATGAAGGCGATGCGGTCGCGGTGTTTCGGGTCCATGTTCGCCTGGATCTTGAAGATGAAGCCCGAGAACTTCTCTTCCACCGGCTCCACGGTGCGCTCGTTGGCCACACGCGGCAGCGGGCGCGGGGCCCAGTCGACCACGGCGTCGAGTACGTGGTCGACCCCGAAGTTGCCCAGTGCGGTACCGAAGAACACCGGGGTCAGTTGACCGTCGATGAACTCCTGCTGGTTGAACTCATGGCAGGCGCCCTGCACCAGTTCCAACTGCTCGAGGAAGCGGTCGTACTCGTCGCCCAGGTGAGCGCGGGCTTCGTCGGAGTCGAGCTTCTCGATAATCCGGGTTTCGGTGCGTTCGTGGCCGTGGCCAGGGGTGTAGACAATGATGTAATCGCCCGCCAGGTGGTACACACCCTTGAAATCGCGGTAGCAACCGATCGGCCAAGTGATCGGCGCCGCCTTGATCTTCAGGACGGCCTCGATCTCGTCGAGCAGTTCGATCGGGTCGCGGATGTCACGGTCGAGTTTGTTGATGAAGCTGACGATCGGCGTGTCACGCAGACGGCAGACATCCATCAGCGCGATGGTCCGCGGCTCTACACCTTTACCGCCGTCGAGGACCATCAGGGCCGAGTCCACCGCGGTCAGGGTGCGGTAGGTGTCTTCGGAGAAGTCTTCGTGGCCCGGGGTGTCGAGCAGGTTGATCATGTGTTCGCGATACGGGAACTGCATGACCGAGGTGGTAATGGAAATACCCCGCTGCTTCTCCATCTCCATCCAGTCGGATGTCGCATGGCGATCGGATTTACGGGATTTCACCGTACCGGCCACGGCAATCGCCTTGCCCATCAACAGGAGCTTTTCGGTGATGGTGGTTTTACCGGCATCGGGGTGGGAAATAATGGCGAAAGTGCGGCGTTTCGCGACTTCGGCGGCCTGGTTGGTCATGGGAAATCGCCTGGCGGTGATTCAAAAAAGGGCGGCGATTATAGCCCAACTCGATTCAATAACCGAACCGTTGAGCACATTAAGGGTGGCCAAATGCTGCCTCGGATGGGAACCTTTTAAAGCACGGAGACGTCCATCCCCTGTTACGACAATTCGTCAGGGGCTGAAAAATCAGCAAGTTAGCCTGACGAGGCTGCGCTCATGGCTCGCTTTCAGACCGTTTTTGCCGGGCTGAAAAAAAGCCGCTTCTCGCGAACGCTGACTCCGGCAGCCAGGAATGGCATGCCACGCGGAGCTGCGTTCGCCGACTAAAAAAAGGAGTCCGCCTGTGGCTATCCGCTATGGCAAAGGGCTGATGGGAGGTGCGGTGGTGATCGCGCTCCTGGCCCTGCTGGTCCACTGGATCGGCATCAACACGATCGAACACTACCGCGACGATTTGTTGTTTTACCTGCAAGCTCATCTGATTCTCGTCCTCGCTTCAATGCTGGCCGCCCTGGTCGTGGGCATCCCCGCCGGTATCTTCCTGAGCCGCCCGAGCATGGTCGGCCGCGCTGAACGCTTCATGCAGATCTTCAATATCGGCAATACCGTGCCTCCGCTGGCCGTGCTGGCGATTGCCCTGGGGATTCTCGGCATCGGCAGCGGTCCGGCGATCTTCGCTCTGTTCCTCGCCTCGCTGTTGCCGATTGTGCGCAACACCTATGAAGGCCTGAAAAACGTTCAGGGTTCGCTGAAAGAAGCCGCCGTCGGCATCGGCATGACGCCGCGTCAGGTGTTGTGGAAAGTCGAATTGCCCAACGCCGTGCCGATCATCGTCGGCGGTGTGCGGGTCGCGCTGGCGATCAACGTCGGTACCGCACCGCTGGCCTTCCTGATCGGCGCCAACAGCCTTGGCAGCCTGATCTTCCCCGGCATCGCCCTGAACAATCAGCCGCAACTGCTGCTCGGCGCCGCGTGCACCGCGCTGCTGGCCCTGCTGCTCGATGGCGTGGTCACCCTCGCCAGCCGTCTCTGGCTGGAACGCGGTTTGCGCCCGTCTTAAGGCTCTTGCGAAGGAATGAACATGAAACGACTTAGCTTGATCTTAGGCTGCGCCCTGCTGTTCGCGGGATTGGCGCAAGCCGCTGAAAAGCCCGTTATCCGTCTTGGCGCCCGGGTATTCACCGAGCAGACGCTGCTCGCGGAAATCACCGCGCAATACCTACGCAGCAAAGGTTACGACGCGCGGATCACCGGCGGCCTGGGCAGCAACCTGGCCCGCAGCGCCCACGAAAGCGGACAGCTGGACATGCTCTGGGAATACACCGGTGTGTCGCTGGTGGCCTACAACCATGTCACCGAGAAACTCGACAGCGAACAGTCCTACGCCCGGGTAAAAGAACTCGACGCGAAAAAAGGCCTGGTCTGGCTCACGCCGTCGAAATTCAGTAACACCTACGCCCTCGCCCTGCCGAAAAAGGTGGCCGAGGAATATCCGCAGATCAGCAATATCAGCCAGTTGAACGACGTGCTGAAGGCTGAAGCCAAGACCAACCACCTGGTCGCGCTGGACACCGAGTTCGCCAACCGCTCCGACGGTCTGGACGGCATGGTCAAGCTTTACGACATGAACCTGACCCGCAAGAACATCCGACAGATGGACGCAGGCCTGGTCTACACCGCGCTGCGCAACGGGCAGGTGTTTGCCGGTCTGGTCTACACCACCGACGGTCGCCTCAATGCTTTCGGCCTGAAGCTGCTGGAGGACGACAAGCATTACTTCCCGGACTACACCGCCGCTCCTGTGGTGCGTCAGGCCTACCTCGACGCCCATCCGCAACTGGCGGAGCAACTCAAGCCGCTGGCTGAACTGTTCGACGACGAAACCATGCGCCAGCTCAACGCGCGGGTCGATGTCGATCACGAAAGCCCGTCGAAAGTCGCTGCCGATTTCCTGCGCCAGCATCCACTGAATTAAAGGAGGAAAAGTCATGGAATTTTTGAACGCCTTTTCCCACCTCGACTGGCAGCAGGTGATGCACCTGACCTGGCAGCACATCACCCTGGTCGGCATCGCCGTCAGTCTGGCAATCCTCATCGGCGTGCCGCTGGGGATTTTGATGACTCGATTTCCGACGCTCGCAGGTCCCTTGCAGGCCAGCGCCACGGTATTGCTCACCGTGCCGTCGATTGCCCTGTTCGGTCTGCTGCTGCCGTTCTATTCGAAATTCGGCCAGGGCCTCGGCCCGATGCCGGCAATCACGGCGGTGTTCCTTTATTCACTGCTGCCGATCATGCGCAACACCTACCTCGCCCTGACCGGCGTCGAGCCGGGCATCCGCGAAGCTGCTCGCGGCATCGGCATGACCTTCGGCCAGCGCCTGCGCATGGTCGAGTTGCCGATTGCGGTACCGGTGATCCTCGCGGGCGTACGCACCGCCGTGGTGATGAACATCGGCGTGATGACCATCGCCGCGACCATCGGCGCCGGCGGCCTTGGCGTGCTGATCCTCGCCTCCATCAGCCGCAGCGACATGTCGATGCTCATCGTCGGCGCGCTGCTGGTCAGTCTTCTGGCGATTTTCGCCGACCTCATTTTGCAGTGGCTGCAACGTTCGCTGACTCCAAAAGGACTCCTCAAATGATCGAACTTCAAAACCTCAGCAAGACCTTCCAAAGCAACGGCAAAGATGTGAAAGCCGTGGACTCGGTAAGCCTGACCGTCAATGAAGGCGAAATCTGTGTGTTCCTCGGGCCATCGGGTTGCGGCAAAAGCACAACGCTGAAAATGATCAACCGCCTGATCAAGCCGACCTCCGGCAAGATCCTGATCAACGGCGAAGACACCACCGACCTCGACGAAGTGACCCTGCGCCGCAACATCGGCTACGTGATCCAGCAGATCGGTCTGTTCCCGAACATGACCATCGAAGAGAACATCGTCGTCGTGCCGAAACTGCTCGGTTGGGATAAACAGAAATGCCACGACCGCGCCCGCGAACTGATGAGCATGATCAAGCTTGAGCCCAAGCAGTATCTGCATCGTTACCCGCGCGAACTGTCCGGCGGCCAACAGCAACGGATCGGCGTGATCCGCGCGCTGGCCGCGGATGCACCGCTGTTGCTGATGGACGAACCGTTCGGTGCGGTGGACCCGATCAACCGCGAAATGATCCAGAACGAGTTCTTCGAGATGCAGCGCGCGTTGAACAAGACCGTGATCATGGTCAGCCACGACATCGACGAAGCGATCAAACTGGGCGACAAGATCGCGATCTTCCGCGCCGGCAAGCTGTTGCAGATCGATCATCCGGACACGCTGCTGGCGCATCCGGCAGACGACTTTGTCAGCAACTTCGTCGGCCAGGACAGCACCCTCAAACGCCTGCTACTGGTGAAAGCCGAAGACGCGGCAGACAACGCGCCATCGGTGAGCCCGGAAACCCCGGTGGCCGATGCGCTGGAGTTGATGGACGAGCATGACCGCCGCTATGTCGTCGTCACCGACGCCGAGAACAAGGCACTGGGTTATGTGCGCCGTCGCGACCTGCATCGCCAGACCGGCACCTGTGCCCAGTTCCTGCGCGAGTTCAACGCCACGGCGGCGTACGACGAGCATTTGCGCATCCTCTTGTCGCGGATGTACGAGTTCAATCGTGCCTGGTTGCCGGTGATGGATGCCGAGCGGGTATTCCTCGGCGAGGTCACCCAGGAGTCGATTGCGGCGTACCTGAGTTCGGGTCGATCGCGCGGAATGAAGACCAATATCGTGTCACCGGCCGAAACGGTGGCCTGACAAAATGCAAAAGGGCTGTTCAACAGCCCTTTTTTTTCGACCACAGGAACCTGAAAGCCGGGGCCTCATTGCCAACGCCAAGCCGGCAATAAATATCAACACATCAAATGGCCGAATCCGTCCGACGGTGTCAGCGTAAATTCATAAATCCCCCCGCACCGCCCCTTCTCGCAGCTAACGTCGCCGATGTTGAAGTGATCGTACTTTCCTGAGACTTGGTGCACATCAGCATCGAACGTGCAGGTATTTTTAACACCAGAAAATTACTGCGGAACATCTGACCGTCATCTCGGTCGGCTACAAAGAGTGATATCCGCGACGCACGTCAGAAGCGTGCAAAAACGCGACATTTTTAGTTGATCTCAGGCCCCTCACGCCCTAAAGTTCGCGCCGAACGTCCATGCTGGAAACGATCCATCCGGCTCAAGTACTGACGACGAGACAGCAAGGCCAAGGGAAAGAAAGACTACATTTCCCATGGCCTTTTTGCTTTCGGCGACATGCCTTGGGAAGTAGGCGAACCAAAGTGGGGATACGGAGGGCGTTCATTTGCACCCATTGATTTCACGAGTTTGCCCATAGGAGCTCCCAGGTATGTCGATCCAGGTCGAAGACTATTTCGCGCGCGAAACCTTTCAGAAAATGAAGGCATTCGCCGACAAACAGGAAACCCCGTTCGTGGTGATCGACACCGCGATGATCGCCCAGGCCTACGATGACCTGCGCGCCGGTTTCGAATTCGCCAAGGTCTACTACGCGGTCAAGGCCAACCCGGCCGTCGAGATCATCGACCTGCTCAAAGAGAAAGGTTCGAGCTTCGACATCGCCTCGATCTATGAGCTGGACAAAGTGTTGAGCCGGGGCGTCAGCCCGGACCAGATCAGCTACGGCAACACCATCAAAAAGTCCAAGGACATTCGCTACTTCTTTGAGAAGGGCGTGCGTCTGTTCGCCACCGACTCGGAAGCCGACCTGCGCAACATCGCCAAGGCCGCACCGGGCGCCAAAGTTTATGTGCGCATCCTGACCGAAGGCTCGACCACAGCCGATTGGCCACTGTCGCGCAAATTCGGCTGCCAGACCGACATGGCCATGGACCTGCTGATCCTCGCCCGCGATCTGGGTCTGGTGCCTTACGGCATCTCGTTCCACGTCGGTTCGCAACAGCGTGACATCAGCGTCTGGGACGCCGCGATCGCCAAGGTCAAAGTGATTTTCGAGCGCCTGAAAGAAGAAGACGGTATCCACCTGAAGCTGATCAACATGGGCGGTGGCTTCCCGGCCAACTACATCACCCGCACCAACAGCCTGGAAACCTACGCCGAAGAAATCATCCGCTTCCTCAAGGAAGACTTCGGTGATGATCTGCCGGAAATCATTCTGGAGCCGGGCCGTTCACTGATTGCCAACGCCGGCATCCTGGTCAGCGAAGTGGTACTGGTCGCGCGTAAATCCCGTACCGCCGTCGAGCGTTGGGTTTATACCGATGTGGGCAAGTTCTCCGGTCTGATCGAAACCATGGACGAAGCGATCAAGTTCCCGATCTGGACCGAGAAGAAAGGCGAGATGGAAGAAGTCGTGATCGCCGGCCCGACCTGCGACAGCGCCGACATCATGTACGAAAACTACAAGTACGGCCTGCCGCTGAATCTGGCGATTGGTGATCGCCTCTACTGGCTGTCGACCGGTGCGTACACCACCAGCTACAGCGCCGTAGAGTTCAATGGCTTCCCGCCGCTGAAGTCGTTCTACGTGTAAGCGAAGCTGTAAATGAAAAGGCCCATGCATGTGCATGGGCCTTTTTTATTTGCGCAGCCAGCTCTCAAGATGATTGAGCATGGTCATGAACTCATCGGCGCCCTCTTGCATGGCGGCCAGCTGGAAATTCAACTCGCCGAGTTTCGATGCGCGCTCTGCCCTCAACAAGTCGTAGTACAACATTTCGATGCGCAAGCCGGTTTCTTCGAGAAACACGCTGATGTGCGAACTCACGGAAGCCAATCCGTTAAACAACACCGCTACATCAGCTTTGTATTCAGCGGCCCTGACTACCGGATCCGCTGACGAATAAGCTACGTCCCAAACCGGCGACGTGCGCGCTTCACGAAACAACTCCTCAACCACTGCGGGTTGGTTATGGCACTGGCACGAGCGATGATCCATCGCCCTGCCAAACACCGACTTGAGCCCGAACGACTCGTCATGCACCTCGACGATTGTGTATTTCAGTTGGCCTATCGCTGCCCTCAACGAGTAAAAACGAAGCGCGAGTTCGTGAACGAGCTCCGGGACATTCGTAGGGGGAAACAACCTCCAGGTCGGCGACCTGGATAAGCTGTACAACTTGAAATCCACCTGACTGAGGGGCTCGTTCCTTGAAGTATTGCGGCTAATTTCCAGCGATTCGGCAGTGAACGCAGCCAGATCCGCGACGTAAGTACTGCACAGGCGCCGAACCTCTTCGGTGCGCTGCCAGAACTCCTGCAAGTAGCGTGCATTGAAGCTGGCGTTGTTCAAACGCGAATCGCTGGCCCGTACTGCCAGTTGATGACCGCTGGCTCTGCGGCGCTCAAACACCAAAGGAATGTTGTTGAAGGTTGGGTGAAGAGAACCGAGAAAAATTGTGTATCGATCCAGCACGCGTCGTTGCGTTGTGGAGAATTCATAGGCAAGTGTTTTCATGAGTGACAGGGAAGCGGTGAGCATGTCGCCCACCGCCTCGACTCCTTACTGCTGAACAGTTTTCAGGTACTGCCTGACATCGGCAATCCGGGTGAGTGCGGCAGCCGTCCGCTGCTCGGCAGGCTGCGATTTGTCCTGTTGGAAGTCTCGGGCGAAGGACTCGAATACAGCCACCAGATTCGAATACTCATTCACGTAACTCCAGCGCTCTTCGTCCAACTGGTCGAGCACTTGCACCAGCTGAATCTTTCCATCGATCTGGTAGATATCGTTGACGTGCTTCTTCAACTGCGCCCTCAGATCAGCTGCCTTATCCTTGAGCTGGTTGTAACCCGCCAGCATGTTCAGATAGGAAATAGCCTCGCCGATACCCGCGATCATTTTTTTCAAGGTATCAATGGCAAACAGTGCAATCTGAACCTGCGGTGGCGCCAGCCCCAGTGCTTTCAGGTTATCCAGCGTCAATCGGGCTTCCTGACCGATTTTCTCCACCCCGGCTTTCGCGATCAGTTCGAGCGCTTCAGACACCGATTCCATCTGCTTTTCGAAATCGGCGATTTTTTCTTCCGACTTGACCTTCAATGCCTCCGTGAACGCCCGGTCCTGCTGCAGCGTCACAATCCATTGCGCCGAAGCCGATCGGTCATAAGCCGTACTCAAGCCGTTGTGCGTCATCTTCAAATCGTTCGCGTGCTCGGAGACTTTCATCGATACATTCTTGAGCTCGGTTTCCATTTCTTCGCGGATTTCATCCCCTTCTTCAGGATATTTGAGGAGATCGCTCTGAGACATTTTCAGCCTGTTCTGCGCACGCTCCAGATTGATCCCTGTCGTCTGGGCCTGATTACGAAGTTCGAATGTGGCCTTCTGGATAGCCACCGTCAGCCCATTCATGGTGCGGACGGTACCTGGCAAATAATTGAATTGCTCACCCAGCATTTGCGCAGTGACATTACTTGCCTGAACCGAAGCACTGTGTACACGCAGTGCCGCGACGTCAAAATCAGAAGAAGTCAAATCATCCTGTAGCGATAACATCATTGTGTTGCTCCTGAATACTGCAAAGCCGTTTCCATACTCTTTTTCTGCCGCTGCGAACACACCCAGCAGTTGATCAGAAGCTGTTCTTATTTTTCGCCACGGATCAATGATGGAGAAAATCTGATTTTTGAACATCCTGAAATTAGTTGCTGTCACAATACCATCAATATCTTCAAAAGAACCTTTGAGGTAAGTACTCAGAGCGTTCCAGACCAGCATCAGATTTTGAGTTGCAACTTCTGCTTCAATCGCAACGTAGCTGAGGTTCTGCAGGTCATCACGCACCTTGTTCAAGGAACTTAGTGTCTGACTCTTGCTGGCCATCTTCTGATTGGCAGACTGTTGTTCTGTTTTTAGCTGGTTTCGCTCCTTGCGGATCTTTTCGGCTTTGACGCCCTGGTAGATACCGAGTATCAAACCACCAATGTTAAACGTCGCCGCAGATCTGATTGCTTCCTGAACCAGCTGATCATATTGCTTGTTGAGTTCATCAATAGCTTTGGAGCGCTGGTCAATTTCGCCTTGCAGAATCTGGATGTCGGCCTGGTAGGTATTACGGGACACAAACTCCAGTCGCAACCTGATCGCCGGCAAGACCGTCTCGCGCATATCGGTGCCGAAACTGTCGAGCTCCTCTCGGACTCGTTCGGCCTTACTGTGGGCCGCTGTCACCTTGTCCAGAATGGTTTTGAGGTGAGACTTGACCTCAAGGGCGTCATCGGCAGGGAAGTTCAGGCTTGGAAGGTTCGGGAACCTGCGCTCCAGTTCCTGATACTCCTCCGGCGTGTAGATATCGTAGTTTTCCAGGTAAGAGGATGAAGGCTGGTCATTGTAGATCTCTTGAATTGCTGCACCTGCGCCAAGAATGCTACCGGCAAATACCTTCAGGTCAGTCCCGGTAAGCATGATTTTTTCACGCAACGGCGACCAGCGTTTCGCATGGTCGTAGGTGCAGACGAAGGTCCTCTGAAAGTCTGCTGCCTTGAGACCAACGCCCCCCGCATCCCCGGCACCATAGTTCAGATAGGCAACGATATCTTCCAGCCGAACAGGAAGTGACAGCCCCAAAACTTCATACTTACGCAGGCCGATAATTTGTTCCTTGGTTAATTGAATACCGGGGTCCCGATTGTATTCTTCATCTTCACCAAGCGAAGCATTTACAAACATCAGAGGCGCTTTTGCGGCGATCTCGACAATTTTGCTGTCCATCTTGAATTCCATAAGAGACTCCTTGTCTTCTTCGGATATTTAATAAAAGTTATTTTAGAAACGACATCGCCACTCAACTCACTTCAACTTTAGCGCCGACATCGCAAAACAACCTTAGGACAGCAAAACACCAATCAACAAGCATTCAAATATTAGCAATCACGACAAA
Source organism: Pseudomonas sp. B15(2017) (assembly GCF_002113215.1). Lineage (NCBI taxonomy): Bacteria > Pseudomonadati > Pseudomonadota > Gammaproteobacteria > Pseudomonadales > Pseudomonadaceae > Pseudomonas > Pseudomonas sp. B15(2017). Next base: position 140,425 of record NZ_NEJZ01000004.1, on the reverse strand, counting down.
CAAGCCATTCACCCGAATACTTACCCGAGAACAGCCACATCAACTTGATGAAAACAAATAACCGCGAAGTAAATGCTTACAAAGCAACTAACTCTGCCAGCCGCAACTTATAAGCGTCTGCCATTGCACGGATTCGAGGATGTTGTGCATTCAACAAAGACACGCTGGCGACTCGCAGGAAATTCACATTGCCCGCGTCCAGCGCCTTGCGCAGCCAGCCAAGAGCGTCATCAATGCGTCCCTCATCGGCAAGTATCGCGGCGTAACTGAACTGTCCTCGAAAATCGCCGCCCTCAGCCGCTCGACGATACCAGTCACGCGCCGTTGGCAGATCTTGCGGACAGTGACGTCCTTCTTCCAGATACCGACCCAACAGGTTCATCGACTTGGCATGTCCCGACTCGGCAGCGCTGCGGTACAGGGCGAGGGCCTGCGCCTGGTCTTCGGGTATTCCACGTCCGGTGGCGTGCAGATTTGCCAGGTTGTACATCGCCCAATCCAGCCCCGCGTCGGCGGCCGCCTGGTAATGGCGCGCGGCGAGTTCGGCGCTGGCCACACAACCCCATCCGTGTTCATGACAGCGGCCGAGCATGTTGCGCGCCATCAGATGACCTTGCCCTGCGGCGATTTCAAACCAGCGCACTGCCAGCGGCTGATCCTGCGCAATCCCGTGGCCATCGAGCAAAATCTGCCCAAGCAGCGCCTGCGCTTCGAGCACGCCCTCACCCGCTGCGATCAGAATCGCCTGAGCCGCACGGGCCGGGCTTTCTTCGAGCATGGCCGTGAGGCGTTCGCCGTCGAGGACTTCTTCGCGACGTAACCGAAAGTCCGCCACTTACACCTCGACCCAGCGACGCAGCAGATTGTGATAGGTGCCAGTGAGGCGGATCAACGAAGGATGATCGGGCATGTCCTGGGTGAGTTGCTGGATCGCACCGTCCATCTCGAACAGCAACGCGCGCTGGCTGTCTTCGCGCACCAGGCTTTGGGTCCAGAAGAACGAGGCATAACGCGCGCCGCGAGTGACCGCATTGACCTTGTGCAGACTGGTGCCGGGGTACAGCACCATATCGCCGGCGGGCAGTTTCACCCGTTGGGTGCCGAAGGTGTCCTGGATTTCCAGCTCGCCGCCGTCGTAGTCCTCGGGTTCGCTGAAGAACAGCGTGGCGGACAGATCAGTGCGCACCCGCTCAATGCTGCCCTTGGGCTGGCGCACTGCGTTGTCGATGTGGAAATCGAAGCTGCCGCCCGCCGTGTAGCAGTTGAGTAACGGCGGGAACACTTTGTGCGGCAGCGCGGCGGACATGAACAGCGGATTTTTCCACAGGCGTTCAAGCATTGCGGCGCCGATTTCCTTGGCCAGTGGATGGCCTTCCGGCAGTTGCAGATTGTGCTTGGCCTTGGCCGATTGATAGCCGGCGGTGATCTTGCCATCGGCCCAGTCGGCCTGTTCCAGAGCCTCGCGGATGCGCCGCACTTCGTCTTTTTCGAACAGAGCGGGGATGTGCAGCAGCATGGCAATGTCACCTGATGGCAAAGAGGCGGCAATGGTATTGATTCTTATTGGCTGTGTAAAACCCGCTAGACGAATGAACTGGCAAAAACCGTAAGGTTAAATTGTAAAGAATGTAAATTCAGTGCGAATAACAATGTTTCGCAATTGATACGAATACCTGTTTACCCTATATTCCGCCGCCTCAAATCCTTGGGGAGGGGAATAAAAATGGCACGTCAACAAGCACAATTACCGGTCGGTTCACCACGTCTGCTCGCTTCCGCCATCGGCGTGGCCATCACCGCCGGCTCCGCAGGCCACATGGTGTTTGCCGCCGAAAAAACCGACAGCAAAGCCACCGGCAATGCCATCGCCCTGGACGCCACCGCCATCACCGGCGAAGCCCAGGACTCGACTTCCTACCAGGTCGAGAAAGCCTCCTCGCCCAAGTACACCGCGCCGCTGGTTGATACACCGCGCTCGGTCACCGTTATCCCGCAACAAGTCCTCAAAGACACCGGCGCCCTGAACATGCAGGATGCGCTGCGCACCGTACCGGGCATTACCTTCGGTGCCGGTGAAGGTGGCAACCCGCAGGGCGACCGTCCGTTCATCCGTGGTTTCGACGCCCAGGGCGACACCTACCTCGACGGCGTGCGCGACACCGGTTCCCAGAGCCGCGAGATCTTCGCCGTGGAAAACATCGAGGTCAGCAAGGGCCCGAACTCTGCCATCGGCGGTCGTGGCGCAGCCGGCGGCAGCATCAACCTGGTGAGCAAGAAAGCGCACCTGGGCAACTCGTTCGACGGTGGTTTCACCTGGGGCTCCGACCAGACCCAGCGTTACACCCTGGATGGCAACTACCAGTTCAGCGACACCGCTGCCGGCCGTCTGAACCTGATGAGCCACGAGAGCAACGTCGCCGGTCGCGACAAGGTCGACTACGACCGCTGGGGCATCGCGCCGTCCCTGGCCTTCGGCCTGGGCACCGACACCCGCGTCAACCTCGACTACTACCATCTCGAAAGCAATGACACGCCGGACTCGGGCATCCCTTACACGATTCCTGCCGGCGGCTCGGCGGCGCGTACCAAGTCCAATCCGGACAAGCCGTACGCCGGTGGCGATCACAGCAACTTCTACGGTCTGGACCGCGACTTCCGCAAAGGCCGCACCGATACCGCGACCTTCGCCATCGAGCATGACCTGAGCGACTCGCTGACGATCAAGAACACCCTGCGTCACGGCACCAGCATGCAGGATTACATCCTGACCCAGCCGGACGACAGCAAGGGCAACGTCAACAACGGCAGCGTCTGGCGTCGTGCGAACACTCGCGTGAGCAACACCGAGACCACCACCAACCAGACCGATCTGTTCGGCGACTTCTACCTCGCCGGCTTCAAGAACAGCTTCTCCACCGGTGTCGAATACACCCGTGAGGAAAGCAGCAAATCCTCGTACAACGTCAACACCGACACCACGCCGCGCACTTCGGCCGTGACCACCAACTGCAATCCGGGCCTGATCGGCGCTGCCAGCGGCTACAACTGCACCTCGCTGTCGAACCCGAACCCGAACGATCCGTGGAACGGCGCGATCTCGCGCAACTACGCCGGCACCGACACCCAGTCCGATACCTACGCGCTGTACGTATTCGACACTCTGGAACTGTCCCGGCAATGGCTGGTGAACATGGGCCTGCGTTACGACCACTTCGAAACGGGCTACAACACCTACAACAACGCTGGCCGCACCACCTCCAAGGGTTCGGACACCAGCGAGTTCGTCACCGGTCAGTTCGGCATCGTCTACAAACCGGCCGAGAACGGCAGCATCTATGCGTCCTACGCCACCTCCGCCACACCGCCGGGCAACACCCTGGGTGAAGGTCAGGAAGGCAACCCGCTGGGCGGCACGCCGGATCGTAACGGCAACCTGCTCAAGAGCGACATGGAGCCGGAAACCACCAAGAACTACGAAATCGGTACCAAGTGGGATTTGCTGAACGATCGCCTGTCGCTGACCGCCGACATCTTCCGCACCGAGAAAGAAAACGCGCGTGTCCAGGTGGATACCACCTCGTACGAAAACGCCGGCAAGACGCGTGTACAAGGTATCGAGTTGTCCGCCAGCGGCAAGATCACCGACAAGTGGCAAGTGTTCGCCGGTTACGCCTACATGGACAGCGAACAGGTTGACGGTGGTGACCTGCCGGCCAACAAGGCCAACAACGGTAACGAGCTGCCTAACACGCCGAAAAACAGCGCCAGCCTGTGGACCACTTACCAGGTCACGCCGAAGCTGACCATCGGTGGCGGTGCGTTTTATGTGGATGATGTGTTCGGCAACGTGGCCAACACCACCATGGTCGACTCCTACGTTCGCTACGACGCGATGGCTGCGTACAAGCTGAGCAAGAATGTCGACCTGCAACTGAACGTGCAGAACTTGACCAACGAGACCTACTACGACAAGGCCTTCTCGACTCACTTCGCCAACCAGGCGGCGGGCCGTACGGCATTGCTGAGTACCAACTTCCACTTCTGATCGAAGTGGGAAGTATCGAGCCCCGTTCATTCATTTGAGCGGGGCTTTTGTGCGTAATAAAGAACGTTTCTCGATAAGCCACGGCATAATGCGCGCCGTGAACACCATTTCCGAACGGACAAGGCAAGCGACGTGTTGAAGAAAACCCTGTTCCAGTTGCACTGGTTTTTTGGCATCACTGCCGGGCTGGTGCTGGCCCTGATGGGCATCACCGGCGCTGCCTATTCGTTTCAGGACGAAATACTCAAAGCCCTCAACCCCTCCGTGTTGCAGGTGGAGAAACAGGTCGCCGGCGTCCTGCCGCCCGCCGATCTGGTGGCGCGGATCGAAGCGGCCTCGGGCAAGAAAGTCTCGATGCTCTCCGTCGAGACCGAAAGCGGCAGCGCCGGCCGCGTCTGGTTCACCCCGCCCAAAGGTGAGCGCCGTGGCGAGATGCGCTACTTCGATCCCTACACCGCCGAGTTCAAGGGCAACGTCACGGGTCAGGATTTCTTCGGTCTGATGCTGCAACTGCACCGGTTCCTCGCCATGGGCGATACGGGCCGCAACATCACCGGCGCCTGCACCCTGCTGCTGCTGTTTTTCTGCCTGTCCGGCCTGTACCTGCGCTGGCCGCGCCAGTGGAACAGCTGGCGCGTCTGGCTGACCCTCGACTGGAAGAAAAAGGGCCGCAGCTTCAATTGGGATCTGCATTCGGTGTTCGGCACCTGGTGCATGCTGGTTTACCTGCTGCTGGCACTGACCGGACTGTCCTGGTCCTACGAGTGGTACAACAAAGGCCTGACCAGGTTGCTTTCCGACGCGCCGCAAAACGAGCGCGTGCGCGGCGGTCGCGGCCCGGCCCCCGAAGGGCCGGCGCCGACTGCCGATTACGCCGCCATGTGGATCAGCATCTACAGCGCCGCAGGTCCAGGCCTCGCCTCCTACAACATCCGTATGCCGCCCGTGGCCGGCCAACCGGCGACCGTGTTCTATCTGCTCGACAGCTCGCCCCATGACCGCGCGCTGAACCAGATCACCCTCGACCCGGCCACCGGCGTCGTCAAACGTGTGGATCGCTACGCCGACAAGAGTTTCAAGGCGCAATTGCTGACCAGCATTTACGCGCTGCATGTCGGCAGCTATTTCGGCCTGGTCGGGCGGATCATCGTGACCGTCGCGGCGGTATTGATGCCGCTGTTCTTCATCACCGGATGGTTGTTGTACCTCGATCGTAGGCGCAAGAAAAAGCAGATCAAGGATGCCCGCAAAGGCCTCGACCAACCGGCCGGCGATACACCGGCGTGGCTGATCGGCTTTGCCAGCCAGAGCGGTTTTGCCGAGCAACTCGCCTGGCAGACCGCCGGCCAGTTGCAGGCGGCCGGATTGCCGGTGAAGGTGCAGCCGCTGGCCAATGTCAGCGAGCAGGATTTGCGCGAATCGAACAACGCGCTGTTTGTGGTCAGCACCTTCGGCGATGGCGAAGCGCCGGACAGCGCTCGCGGTTTCGAGCGCAAGGTATTGAAAAACGCCTCGACCCTCGACAGCCTCAACTACGCCGTACTCGGCCTCGGCGACCGTCAGTATCAGCACTTCTGCGGTTTCGCCCGGCGCCTGCATCAATGGCTGGGCGAGCACGGCGGCAAGACCTTGTTCGCCCCGGTGGAAGTCGACAGCGGTGATCCTTACGCGCTGCGTCACTGGCAGACACAGCTGGGCCAAATCACCGGACAAGCGCCGGTCGACACCTGGCAGGCGCCTAGCTACGAAAACTGGACGCTGGTACGTCGAGAACTGATGAACCCGGACAGCAGCGGCGCCCCCGTCTTCCTGCTCGGCTTGACCGCACCGACCTCCCGCAGCTGGCTGGCCGGCGATCTGGTGGAAGTGCTGCCGCGCAACTGCCCGTGGGCCATCGAGCACTTTCTCGACGGTCTCGGCATCCGTGGTGAAACCAGCGTCAAAGTCAACGGCCTGGAAGAGTCGCTGGAGGTCGCCCTCGCCACCCGCCAACTGCCCGAGCACCGCGCCCATCTGGTGGGCCTGCATGCTCAGGCACTGGTCGATGCAATGGTGCCGCTGGCCATGCGCGAATACTCGATCGCCTCGATTGCCGCCGACGGCGTGCTGGAGCTGATCGTGCGTCAGGAACAGCATGCCGACGGTCGTCTCGGCATCGGTTCCGGCTGGCTGACCGAGCATGCTCCGGTCGGCGGCAGCATCAGTCTGCGCGTGCGCCGCAACAGCGGTTTCCATCTGCCGAACGCTGCGGTGCCGATGATTCTGCTGGGCAACGGCACCGGCCTCGCCGGTTTGCGCAGCCTGCTCAAGGCGCGGATTGCCGACGGCCAGCAGCGCCACTGGCTGCTGTTTGGCGAGCGCAATCGCGAGCACGATTTCCTCTGCCGTGCGGAGCTGGAAGAGTGGTTGATCAACGGCGATCTGGAACGCCTCGATCTGGCGTTCTCGCGGGATCAGGCCGAGAAGATTTACGTGCAGGATCGCCTGCGCGAATCGGCCGGCGAGTTGAAGAAATGGCTGGCGGACGGTGCAGTGATCTACATCTGCGGCAGCCTGCAAGGCATGGCGTCAGGCGTGGATCAGGTGCTCAATGAAGTGCTGGGCGCCGAAGAGGTCGAACACCTGATCGAACAGGGTCGCTATCGCCGCGACGTTTACTGACCACACACAGTAACTGTGGGAGCGAGCTTGCTCGCTCCCACAAATTGTTTGCGGTGAACTCAAGTCGGTTGCAGTTTTTGCTCAAACACCGCAACCCCCTCCAGATCCCGCAACACCACGCTCATCTCCCCGCTCTGCCCCTCGATGTTCACCTCACCGAAAAACTGAAACCCGGCAAACGGCGAGGCGTTCTGTACCGCCGGCGCCTTCTCGAACACCACTTGCGGGCCAAAGGTCTTGTCCAGCGGATTGGGCCCGAAACTGCCGGCGTTCAAGGGCCCCGCGACAAACTCCCAGAACGGTTCAAAATCCTGGAACGCCGCGCGATCCGGATGGTAGTGATGGGCCGCGCAGTAATGCACGTCCGCTGTCAGGAACACGAAATTGCGTACTTGTTGCGCGCGCAAAAAGCCCAGCAGCTCGGCGATTTCCAGCTCACGCCCCTGCGCCGGACCGGGGTCGCCGTTGGCCACCGCTTCCCAGCGCGCAACACCGGGGCTGACCTCGCCATCCGGCACGCCAAGACCGATCGGCATGTCAGCGGCGATGACTTTCCACTGAGCCTTCGAGGCCTTCAATCCGCGTTTGAGCCAGTTCAGTTGCTCGCGCCCGAGGAACGGTTTTTCCGGCCCGAGATTGTCATCGTTGGCGCCGCGATAGCTGCGCATGTCGAGCACGAAGACATCGAGCATCGGCCCATAACTCAACTTGCGATAAATCCGCCCGCCACCATCCGCTGCCTGACGGCGCATCGGCGAATATTCGAGCCAGGCCTGACGCGCACGGCCGACCAGGGTGTGGATATCCTTTTCCTGATAGCGCTCGTCGAGTTGTTTGCCCGGCGACCAGTTGTTGACCACTTCATGGTCGTCCCACTGCCAGATCTGCGGCACTTCGGCGTTGAAGCGACGGACGTTTTCATCCATCAGGTTGTAGCGGTAATTGCCGCGATAGTCATCGAGGGTCTGGGCGACTTTGCTCTTGGCTTCGGTGGTGAGGTTGCGCCAGATCCGGCCACCCTCGGTGGTCAGTTGCGCCGGCACCGGGCCGTCGGCGTATATGGTGTCGCCGCTGTGGATAAAGAAGTCCGGCAGGCGCAGGCGCATCGCTTCATAAATGCGCATGCCGCCAATATCGGGGTTGATGCCGAACCCCTGGCCGACGGTGTCACCGCTCCAGACGAAACGGAGATTGCGCCGCGCTGTCGGCGCACTGCGCAAATGGCCGAGCCACGGTTCGCTGGTGACGCCGGTGCGGGCATCCTTGAAATACACGCGGTAGAAAATCGCCTGATCGGCGGGCAAGCCCGAGAGTTCGACGCGGGCGGTGAAATCGCTACGGGCATCGGCCAGCGCCGAGACGACACGGCGCGGGTGGCGGAACTGGCTGCGGGTGTCCCACTCCACCACCATCTGCGCCGGGCGGTCGGCGCGGCTCCAGATCATCGCGCGGTCGCCCTGCAAGTCGCCGGATTGCACGCCGTCAGTGAGTTGCGGTCGATCCTTGACCGACGCGATGACTGCCGGCGCCAGCCCCGGCATCAGCAGTCCGGCGCCGACGGCTTGCATCACGCGCCGGCGACCGGGATTGAAATCGCTCATGGTGTTCTCCCTGAAAAAAGGAAAACTTAAGCACCGCTAGATGAAAGGGGTGTGACACCTCAGGCCTTCGCGGGCTCCAGCGCAAGTTCCACAGCCTCCGGCCGCTTGACCAGCGCATACACCACCGCCGTCAGCAGACTGCCCGCGACAATCGCCAGCAGGTACAGCAGCGCATGGTTGATCGCATTCGGAATCGCCAGCACGAACAGTCCACCGTGGGGCGCCATCAGCTTGCAGCCGAAGTACATCGACAGCGCACCGGTCAGCGCACCGCCGGCAATGCTTGCCGGAATCACCCGCAACGGGTCTTTCGCGGCAAACGGAATCGCCCCTTCGGAAATGAAGCACAACCCGAGCACCAGCGCCGCTTTACCGGCCTCGCGTTCAGTCTGGGCGAACTTGCGTCGGGCGATGAACGTGGCGATGCCCAGACCGATCGGCGGCACCATGCCGGCGGCCATGGTCGCGGCCATCGGTGCATAACTCTGCGAGGCCAGCAGCCCCACCGAGAACGCGTAAGCAGCCTTGTTGATCGGCCCGCCGAGGTCGACGCACATCATGCCGCCCAGCAACACACCGAGCAGGATCGCGTTGGTGGTGCCCATGCTGTCGAGGAAATGCGTCAGCGCCGCGAGCATCCCGGCCACCGGTTTGCCGACCACGTAAATCATCACCAGCCCGGTGAACAGGCTGGCGAACAACGGGATGATCAGAATCGGTTTCAGCGCTTCCAGACTTTGCGGCAACGCCACATAGCGACTGATCGCCTTGGCCGCGTAGCCCGCGATAAACCCGGCAGCGATCCCGCCGATGAAACCGGCGCCCAGGGTGCTCGCCAGCAAACCGCCGATCATCCCCGGCGCGAGTCCGGGACGGTCGGCAATCGACCAGGCGATGTAACCGGCCAGCAGCGGCACCATCAATTTGAACGCGGTCTCGCCACCGATCTGCATCAGCGCCGCCGCCAGCGTGCCTTCTTCCTTGAAGGCGGTGATGCCGAACACGAACGACAAAGCGATCATCAGACCGCCTGCCACCACCATCGGCAGCATGAACGACACGCCGGTCAGCAGGTGTTTGTAGACGCCACTTTTCTCCTGTTTGGCCGGCGCTTTGCCGTCGCTCGCAGCACTTTCCTGCTTGCCTTCGGCCAACGCTTTTTTCAGCGTGGCTTCGGACTGCTTCAACGCAATCCCGGTGCCGCAGCGGTAGATTTTCTTGCCGGCGAAACGCTCGGTGGCGACCTCGATGTCCGCCGCCAGCAGCACCACGTCAGCCTCGGCAATCGCCGCTGCGCTCAGCGGGTTTCGCGCGCCGACCGAGCCCTGGGTTTCGACTTGCAGGTCGTAGCCCAGACGCTTGGCGGCTTGCTGCAAGGCTTCGGCGGCCATGAAGGTGTGGGCGACGCCGGTCGGGCATGCAGTGACAGCGACCAGGCGCGGCGCTTGGGCGCTGGCAACCACGGGCGGCGTTTCGGCAGCGACGTAAACCTCGGCCTCGACGGCGCCGCGCCGCAGCACGCCTTCGACATCCTGCAGGGCTTGCGCCGGCGCGATCCGAAAGACTTTCTTGCCGATGAACCGGGTCATGTCCACAGGTCCGGTGGCCACCAGCAACACCCACTCGGCGGCCTCGATGGTGGCCGCCGACAACTCACGTTCCGGGTGCGCCGCATCCACCACTTCGACGCTGGTGCTCCAGCCCTGACGCTGGGCCGCGGCATCCAGCAACCGGGCGCACAGCACACTGGTGACCATGCCGTTCGGGCAGGCCGTGACAATGGCTAATTTCATGACAAACCCTCTTATTGTTCTGTCAGGGGGCGCACGCGCACGCCCTGTTCGAGCTGCGTCAGTTGCGCAGCATCGTGAATACCGAAACCGATCTGGGTCACCGCCTGCGCCGCAATGGCGGTGGCCGTGCGCAGGGTTTGTTCCGGCGTGTCGGCGCTGAGCAGACCGTGAAGCATGCCCGCCAGCAACGAATCACCGGCACCGACCGTGCTGGCGACGCTGACCTTCGGCGGCGTCGCATGCAGCGCCGAGCCGACACTGAACCAGTTCACACCTTCGGCGCCGTGGGAAATCACCACATGCTCGATACCCTGAGCATGCAGCCGATTGGCTGCCTCGGCCTGAGACGCGCGGGACACCACCTCACAGCCCAGCGCATCGGCCAGCTCTTCGGTATTCGGTTTGATCAGCCACGGACCGGCCTTGAGCGCCTCGCGCAAAGCTTCGCCGCTGGTGTCCAGGGCGACTTTCAGGCCCAACGCCTTCAAGCGCTCCACCAGTTCGCGCAACCACTGCGCACTGACGCCGCGCGGCAGACTACCGGCCACCACCACCGCGTCATGCCCCGGCGCGATCTGCACCAGACGATCCAGCAATGCCTGTTGCGCCACCACGCCGACCACCGGGCCCGGGCCGTTGATGTCAGTGATGCGGCCGTCCTGTTCCGCGACCTTGATGTTGCTGCGGGTCTCGCCGGGCACCCGGATAAACGCATCGGTGAAACCGCGCCTGGCGAACAGGTTTTCGAATGCTTGCAGATTGTCCTCGCCGAGAAAGCCGCTGACCGTCAGTTGATGACCGAGGTCGGCCAGCACTTGCGCGACGTTGACGCCCTTGCCGGCGGCGTGGGTGTGCATCGCGTCGCTGCGGTTGACCTGACCGGCCTCAAGGCTTGGCAACTGCACCGTGAGGTCCAGCGCCGGGTTGAGGGTCAGGGTAAGAATCTTGGCCATTACAGGGCCTCCACTAATGCGCGCACTTCGTTGGCGCTGCCCACGGCCAGGGCTTGTTGAGCAAGAGTTTGTGCCTGGGTCAGGCTGAGTTCGCGGATGCGTGCCTTGACCTCGGCGATGCTGCGCCCGGAGACGCTCAGTTCATCCACACCGAGGCCGACCAGCACCGGTACCGCCAGCGGATCCGCCGCCAGCTCGCCGCACACACCGACCCATTTGCCATGGGCATGGGCCGCGCGCACGGTGATGTCGATCAGTTGCAGTACCGCCGGATGCAGACCGTCAGCCTGGGCGGACAGGGTCGGATGACCACGGTCGATTGCCAGCGTGTACTGGGTCAGGTCGTTGGTGCCGACGCTGAAGAAGTCGACTTCTTTGGCCAGCACCGGCGCCAGCAACGCGGCGGACGGCACTTCGATCATGATTCCGAGTTGCAGGTCGGCAACCGGAATTTCCAGACGCAGGCGTTCGGTCATGTCGCGGGCCTGGCGCCACTCTTCGACGCTGCCGACCATCGGGAACATGATCCGCAACGGACGGTTGTCTGCCGAACGCAGCAAGGCGCGCAACTGCGCTTCCATGATCTGCGGACGCTGCAAGGTCAGGCGAATCCCGCGCACGCCGAGGAACGGGTTTTCTTCCTTGGCGATCGGCCAGTACGGCAGCGGTTTGTCGCCGCCGACATCGAGGGTGCGCACCACCAGCGGCCGACCGGCAAGGCCATCGAGGACGCGGCGGTATTCGGCTTCCTGAGTCGCCTCGTCCGGCGCCTGTGGATGAGCCATGAAAATCAGCTCGGTGCGCAGCAGGCCGATGCCTTCGGCGCCTTGCTCCACCGCGCTGATCACACCGGCGCTTTCGCCGATGTTGGCGAACACTTCAACGGCGTGACCGTCGCTGGTGTGCGCCGGTTGGTGGCGTTGTTCGGCGGCGGCTTTCAGGCGTTGTTCGCGGGTGTCGCGTTCTTCGCTGGCGCGTTGCAGGGTCACGGCATCCGCATCGACGTGCAGGCGACCGCGCTGGCCGTCGAGCAGCAACGGCGTGCCCGGCTTCAGCAGCAACACTGCAGCACCCGCGCCGACCAGCGCCGGAATGCCCAGCGCGCGAGCCACGATGGCGCTGTGAGCGGTGGCGCCACCACGGGCGGTGAGAATCCCCGCGACCCGCGCCGGATCCAGACGCGCCACGTCGGACGGGCCGACCTCATCCATCACCAGAATGTACGGTTGCTCCGGCTCGGCGGGCGTCTGCACGCCACACAGTTGCGCCAGCACCCGACGACCGATGTCGCGCAGGTCGGCGGCGCGTTCGGCGAGCAACGCGTCCTGCAACGCTTCCTGTTGTTTAGCGGCAGCTTCGATCACAGCCATCCAGGCTGCTTCGGCGCTTTCGCCCTGCTTGAGGCGGGTGTCGACTTCGTCGGTGAGTTCCGGGTCGTCGAGCATTTCCTGGTGGGTGATGAAAATCTCGCGGATCGCCTTGGCCTTGCTGCGTTCGATCAGGCCCTGAATGTCCTGGCGCACGTCGACCAGCGCATGCTTTAGACGCTCGCGTTCGATAGCGGCGGACTCGCCGCGCAAGGGGTAATCGATGGTTTGCTGGACCTGAATGTGCGCCGGGCCGATGGCGATGCCGGGGGCAGCGGGGATCGCTTGCAGCAGGCTGCCGGAGGCCGGGGCGCTCAGGACTTCTGCAATGTCCGTAATCACTTCGCGCTGTTGACTGACTGCAGGCAACGGTTCGACTTCTTCACCGAGGCCTTCTTCAATAGCGCTCAGCAAGGCCGGCAGCGCATCGGCAGCGATGCTCGGTTCGGCAATGATTTCCAGTACCTGACCGCGACGGGCGCCGAGGCTCAGCAGTTTGCTCAGGCTCTTCACCGACACGGCGCTGTCCCGACCGTCGACAATGCGCACACGGATTTCACCGTCAAAACTTTTCGCCAGTTGCGCGAGGATTTTCGCCGGTCGCGCGTGCAGGCCATGGGCGTTGGCCAGCGCAATTCGCGCGCTCGGCCAGTCGGCCGGCAACTCACCACCAAGCACTTCGAGGACTTTGCGGCTGCTGGTGGCGCGGCCCAGTTCATGGCCGCGACCTTCGATCAGCAACGCGCACAAACGCTCAAGCAACGCCTGATGCGCTTCACCCAGGCTGGCCAGACAGAACAGCCCGCTGAGGGGCTGGCCGAGGTAGCGCATCGGTTTGTCCGGCGTGACGAAGGCCAGGCCCGGACGCTTCACGGTCTGCTCGCTGTGCAGCCACCACAGGCCATCGCCCAGCGGCAGCGCTTCAACTTGCTGCAACACACCGGCGAAACCGTTGCTCACGCAATCGGCCTGGCGCAGCAGACGCGCCCCGCGCCAGACCAGTTCTTCGAAATCGTCGGCGGAGACCCCGAGGCCGATCATCTGCGCATCCAGCGCCAGCTCTTGCGGCGCACCTTGCAGCAGTTTCAGCAGTGCTTTCGGCGAACTCGCACGACGCAGGGCCTGACCAAGATCGGTCTCGCCGAGGGCGCGGGTCAGCAATTGCAGCAGGCGCAGGTGTTCGTCGGATTTGGCGGCGATGCCGATGGCCAGATAAACGATCTGGCCGTCGCCCCAATCCACGCCGTCGGGAAACTGCATCAGGCGTACGCCGGTGGCGAACACCTGATCGCGGGTTTCGGGCGTGCCGTGGGGGATCGCAATGCCTTGGCCGAGGAAGGTCGAGCCCTGAGCCTCCCGGGCCTGCAGCCCGGCAAGGTATCCGTCGGCAACAAGTCCATCGGCGACCAGATGACTGGCCAGCAATTGCAAAGCGGCGGGTTTATCCACAGCCGACTGGCCCATGGATATCTGCTCTACAGTGAGCTCGAGCATGCGATCTCCTTTTTGGCACTGTTCAATGCCAGGTATTGTTTTGAATGGTTGCAGCTTAGGCGCTGTAGGCCATCCTTTTCAGGAGGCAGTTTTGGCGGTTTCACGGCAGAACCGGCCAAAGGCGTCTAAAACGTAGAAAATACGCTTGCTGAAACGTTTAATCTAGATTGATCGGCACGTTACTCGATAATGTCCCATCCTTGAAGTCCAACTTGTCGGATGCGCTGCGACAATAGTCGCCTGCCTGAATCGGGTAGGATTGGCGAAAATGTCGCGGCAAGCTCGAAAAAACAAGGAAATCCCGGGTTGAAACTCAGTGATATCGCGCGGTTGGCCGGAGTGTCCGTGACCACCGCCAGCTACGTCATCAACGGCAAGGCCGAACAGCAACGCATCAGCAACGCCACCGTCGAGCGCGTGCGGGCGGTGGTCGATCTGCACGGCTTTACCCCCAATCCACAGGCGGCCGGGCTGCGCAGTCGGCACACCCGGACCCTGGGTTTTATCCTGCCGGATCTGGAAAACCCCAGTTACGCGCGGATCGCCAAACTGCTGGAGCAAGGCGCCCGGGCTCGCGGCTATCAATTGTTGATCGCCAGCTCCGACGATGCGCCGGACAGCGAGCGGCAACTGCTGCAACTGTTCCGCGCCCGGCGCTGCGATGCGTTGATCGTCGCCAGTTGCCTGCCGGCCGGTGACGACAGTTATCGCCAGTTGCAGGCCAAGGGTTTGCCGATCATTGCCATTGACCGGGTGATGGATGCCGAACACTTCTGCTCGGTGGTCAGCGATGACCGCGAAGCCAGCCTGCACCTGACCGAAAGCCTGCTCGACCCGCAGCCGAAACAGATCGTGCTGTTGGGTGCCCGTCCGGAACTGAGCATCAGCCAGGAACGTGCGGCCGGGTTCAAGCAAGCCTTGGCCGGGTTCAAGGGCGAAGTGCTGGTCGAGCACGCCGAGTCTTTCAGCCGCGAGTGCGGCAAGCAGTTGATGGAAGAACTCCTGCAACGCCTCGGGCATTTGCCGGATGCGCTGGTGACCACCTCCTACGTTCTGCTGCAAGGCGTGTTCGACGCGCTGCACGACTTCCCGCTCAAATCCCGCCCGCTGCGCCTGGGCACGTTTGGCGACACCCAGTTGCTGGACTTCCTGCCGCTGCCGGTCAACGCCATGGCCCAGCAGCACCAGTTGATCGCCGACAAGGCACTGGAACTGGCACTGGCGGCGGTCGAGCAATCGGATTACCAGCCCGGCGTGCAGGCCATCGCCCGTACCTTCAAGCAGCGTATTAACCGGGACTGAGCCGTGGAGCTGATCGACAGCCACACCCATCTGGACTTCCCCGACTTCGACGCCGACCGCGCGGCGCTGCTGAACGAAAGCCGCGCCCTCGGGGTGCGGCGAATGGTGGTGCTCGGGGTTTACGAGGGGAATTGGCAGCGGGTGTGGGACCTGGTGCAAAGCGATGCCGATCTGTACGCGGCGTTCGGATTGCACCCGGTCTATCTCGATCAGCACCGGCCTGAAGATTTGCTGGCACTGGGCGACTGGCTGACTCGGCTAAAAGGTCATCGGCAGCTGTGCGCAGTCGGCGAAATCGGCCTGGATTATTTCATCGAAACCCTCGACCGCGAACGCCAGCAGGCGTTGTTCGAGGCACAGTTGCAACTGGCGGCGGATTTCGAACTGCCGGCATTGATCCACGTACGGCGCAGCCATGCGGCAGTGATTGCCACGCTCAAGCGCTTCAAGCTCAAGCGCGCCGGGATCATCCACGCCTTCGCCGGCAGTCGTGAAGAGGCGCGGGAATACATCAAGCTCGGTTTCAAACTCGGCCTCGGCGGTGCACCGACCTGGCCGCAGGCATTGCGCATGCACCGGGTGCTGGCCGACTTGCCGCTGGACTCGGTGGTGCTGGAAACCGACTCCCCGGACATGGCGCCTGCCATGTACCCCGGCATTCGCAATACGCCGGCGCACCTGCCGGCAATCTGCGACTCACTGGCCGCATTGATGAACACCAGTGCGCCACAACTCGCCGCCGCCAGTACCGCCAACAGCTGCGACGTGTTCGGCTGGTAGTCAGTCGGCGTGGGCCTTGGCCGCGTCGAGAATCAGGGTCAGGTGCTGACGCCGCCGGGCGTAACGAATCACCGCGAAGTACACGAAAATCGTGATCAGCGACGCGTTCAACTGCTCGGTGACGCTGAGCAGCCCTACCCATTCCATCACCAGGGCCACCAGCAGCGCGGTGCACACGGTCACGAGCGCACTGGCGCGCAGCAGGCCAAGTGAATCGAGCGAACGCAAGCGTTTGATCTGCTTCGGGCAGCGCAGCTCCAGGTTTTTCTGGCAATGCGCACAGGTGAATGGTTCGTGGATGGATATGGCATTCAGTTGCCAGGGTTTGAGCACCAGCGTGGTCTGGCAGTGGGCGCAGCGGCCCTGGACGCCCAGGGTTGCGACAGACATGTGCATCTCCTCCAAGTGGTCAAAGAACAGAGCTTGGTTCATTGAAGACGAAAAACCAGCGCCCGGAGGAAAACAGGATTTGTCTTACCGATGTAAGCAAACAAGTACTACAAGCCATTCCGAAAAAACCTGCCTCAGAGGAGGCAGGTCGATTCAAACCCGGAACGCGCTGATCAATTGCTTCAACTCGACCACCTGCGCCGACAACGCACGGCTGGCATCTTCAGTCTGATGCGCGCCTTCTGCGGTGCGCTCGCCGGCACGGTTGATCTCGACGATGTTCTGGTCAATGTCATGGGCCACGGCGGTCTGCTGCTCGACGGCGGCGGCGATCTGCTGGTTCTGGTCGACGATCATGCCGACAGCGCCGAGGATGTTTTCCAGCGCCTGCTGGACTTTTTCCGACTGCCCCACCGTGCCGTTGGCCATCTGATGGCTGACGCCCATGGCCTTCACCGCCGCGCCGACGCCGCCATGGAGTTTGGCGATCATCTGCTCGATTTCTTCGGTCGATTGCTGAGTGCGTTTGGCCAGCGTGCGGACTTCGTCAGCGACCACGGCAAAACCGCGCCCCTGCTCACCGGCCCGCGCAGCCTCGATCGCGGCGTTGAGCGCCAGCAGGTTGGTCTGTTCGGCGATGCTCTTGATCACTTCCAGAACGCGACTGATCGACTGGCTGTCGCTGGCCAACTGGTTGATCACCAGCACCGACTGATCGATTTCGCTCGCCAGTGCCGCGATGCTGCCTTGCTGCGACTCCACCAAGCCGCGACCACTGATGGTTTCGTCGTTTACGCTGTGGGCGCTGCTGACCGCTGCCGCGGCACTGCGTGCCACCTCCAGCGATGTCGCCGACATCTGGTTCATTGCGGTAGCCACTTGCTCGATTTGCGTACGTTGCCCGGCGACCGCCTGATTGCTTTGCGCCGAAACATTTTCCACTTGCCCCGCCTGTCGCTCGACCTCGCCAACGGTGTGGCCGACCCGTTCGATCAGGTCATGGATTTTGCGCACCGTACCGTTGAACACCTCGCCCAACTCGCCGAGTTCATCGCGGCTGTTGGCGCGGAAATTCACCGTCATGTCGCCCGCCGCCACTTTGTCCATCATGGCACCGAGGTTTTTCAGGGTGGCGCGGGTGGAGGCGTAGAAGCCGCCGTAGAGATAGAAAATCAGCACGAACACCACCGACAACGCCACGGCTTGCAGCACCATGTGCGTGCGGTTTTGCCCCAGGCGCTGCTGCAATTGGGTGTCGAGGAATTTCAGGGTGGCGTCGTTGAGCTGATAGGTCTGGTCCATCAGCCCGGTGACCTGGTCATAAAACCCCTGCCACGGGGCGTCGAGCGTTTCGGCCATCACCACTTGCTCTTCGATCAGTGTGCCGGCCTGTTTCAGCGACGCCTTGCTGGCATCGGCCGGCGCGCTCAGAGAATCTCGGGCGGCTTTGCTCGAACCCAGCGCGTCCTGCAATTTCAGACCGTACTCGGCCTGCAGTTTTTCGATCTGCACCAGCAGCTCGTCGAAGCGGGTGCTCGACGAGCTGTTGAGAAAGCCCTGGCCCAAGGAATATGAGCCCATCGCCCGACCTTCGCCCAAGGCCTGGGTAACGGCCGGCGTGATCGCGGTGACCAGCTCGCTGAGCTGGCGAATGTCGCTCTGGTTGTCACGGCTCAAACCGGCCTGACTGGCCACGATCTGGCTGAAAATCTGCGCATTGCCCAGCAATTTGCCGATCAGCGCACTTTTGCTTTGCAGGGAGTTTTCCGCTTGCTGGTTCTTGAACGCAGCGATCATTTCATCGCGCTTGGTCTCGAAGAACTTGATCTGCTCCGGATCCTCGGTCATGGGCGTCAACCCTTGCAGGCGTGCCAGGACGTTTTGCTCAAGACTGGTGACCTGCGCCTCGACATTACCGGCCTTGCCGGACTGGCCGAGGGTGACGTTGATCTGCACCAGATTGTTGAGGGTTTCCAGATCCCGACGCAGCGTCAGGCTGCTGCCCAGCAGGTCGAGGCTCTGCAGCTCAACCCGGGTGCCCTGGAATTCGCGATAGGAATCGCGCACCAGATAGAAGTTGGTCACCAGCATTGGCACCAGGAACAGCACGCTGATCAGGCTGAACTTCATGCCGAAGCTCAAGCGGTTCATCAGCGAGACGGCGGGATAGAGCAAGCTCTTCACTGGAAGTCTCCCTTGGTTTTTCTTGTTTTTATTGGCAGGCGCGGGGCGACAGCAGATAGCCACTATCGGGCGCTATCTCTGTATAGCTCAAATCGAAGGGAGGTTTTGTAACTTAAGGTTAACGAGGGGGATTGCCCCCCCTCGTCGCAGTAACGGCTTACGCGAGTACCGTCCACAGAGCAAAGCAGGCATACCACAGCACCGCGGCCCGCAGCAGCAGTTCCCACAGACAGTCGAGGGTGTTGATGCCTTCGGGGCCGACGGCGGCCGGCGGAATTTCCCCGGCAACCAGCCCGACCTTGTTGATGAGCTGGGCGGCGCTGATGTTCCAGTTCAGCAATTCGTGCAGCATCACCCGGCTGACCGCGACGAAATTGCCGACCAGAGCAAGACTCGCCGCCAACAGGCGCACCGGCACCCAGTCGAAGGCGTGACGCAGTTGCCCGGCCCGTTCGGCTACCGCCGGGTTTAGGGCGTTTTCTTCCGCCAGCGCCAGCAAGCGATAGCTCAGTGCCGCGACCGGACCGAGCAGGAAGTACCAGAAAATCACCGCGAAGAAACTCTGATAGGCCTGCCACAACAGATGCTGTTGCACTTGCTCCAGCAATTGTTCGCCGCTTTCGGCGCAGATGTTCAGATCACGCTTGGCCACATGGGCGGCGGCCTGCAGATCCTCACGACGCCAGGCGTCGCGAAACGGCCCCAGTTCGCCGAGCAGATCTCCGCGCCCCAGGCTGTAAATCACCACCAGCAAATGCACCGGCAAGGCCAGCAGACCGTAGGCCACCGGGTCCAGCACCACCAGCAGCAACCCCAGCAGCGCCACCGGCAACAGCACCAGGACGGTCAGCACCAGCCACGGCTGTCTGGCCAGCCCGCCGCTTTCAAGCTTGTGCAGTTCGCGGATCCATCCGCCATCGCGTTGAACCCGTTGGCGCAGGGCCGAGAACTTCTCGATCCAGACCGCCAGCAGTAACACCAGAAAACTCATTGTCCTTCCTCTTGTGCCAGGGCGGCGCGGTAGCGTGCCCAGTCGAATGCGGGTCCGGGGTCGGTCTTGCGTCCGGGGGCGATGTCGCTGTGCCCGCAGATGCGCTCGACAGTAATCGCCGGGAACGCCGCCTGTATCTGCCGGGTCAGCACGGTCAACGCCTGGTACTGCGCATCGGTGAACGGCAGATCATCGGTACCTTCCAGCTCGATGCCCAGTGAAAAATCGTTACAGGTTTCGCGTCCTTCGAACACCGAAACACCGGCATGCCAGGCACGCTCAAGACAGGAGACAAACTGGGTGACCTTGCCGTCACGTTCGATCAGAAAATGCGCAGATACACGCAGGTCGGCGATCCCGGCAAAGTAGGGATGTTCCGTGACATCCAGACGATTCTGGAAAAATTCCTGCACCTTGCCGGTGGCGAACTGCGCCGGTGGCAGGCTGATGTTGTGGATGACCAACAGGGAGACTTCGCCCGCCGGGCGTTCATTGAAGTTGGGCGAAGGGCAGACCTGCACCCCGTGACACCACCCGCTTGCGGGATCCAACTGCATACCGATTCCTTCAACGCCGACTGTGTTGGCGACCAGTATGCCGTGATCGGGCCCCGGCGCGCGATCACTTGCCGCGATTGAGCCGCCGCAGATTGCCGAGCACCGATTCCAGCGCCCGGTCGAACAGCAAGGTGTCATCCAGCGCCCGCACCGCGCCGCGACGAAACGCCAGGGCCAGTTCCGTGCGATCGCGCTCCAGCACTTTCA
Organism: Pseudomonas sp. B15(2017); assembly: GCF_002113215.1. NCBI lineage: Bacteria > Pseudomonadati > Pseudomonadota > Gammaproteobacteria > Pseudomonadales > Pseudomonadaceae > Pseudomonas > Pseudomonas sp. B15(2017). The sequence goes on along the minus strand of NZ_NEJZ01000004.1, from coordinate 120,100 downwards.
TCCCGGTACGGTCCACAAACACGTATTTGCCGGTGGCTTCGATGATCGCCGCCAGTTTGCAGCGCAGGGTGTGTTCTTCATCTTCCTCGAACGCCACCCAACTGCCCAGGCGCAGCTGATCGACCTGGCGCAAACCTGCATCGTCTGCCGGCAAACGCGCCGGCGTGCGTGGCTGCAGGCCGTCGTCGGCCATCTGCAAGACAATCGTCTGCGATACTTCGATCATTTCCGGCAGTGTGGTCTGATCCGGTTCGCTGGACGGATCGAGCAGGCGTACATGCAGCGCTTCCAGTTCGCTGAAAAAGCCGCTGGTGGCAAACGGATCGAAGGCCGAAGTGCTCAGGCCGTCGCGCAATGACTTGAGCAACCCCGGCACCAGCGCCAGCAGGCGCAGACCCGCTTTGGCGTCGTCGTGGCGCTGCACGCTCCAGATCAATTGCTCCATGGTCTGCACGTCGGCGTGCCATTCGGCGGACTGATCGCCGTGCTTGAGGCAGGTCAGCAGCAACACTTTGCTCCAGGCGTCCTGCACGAATGTCACCACCGACGGTGGCAAGACTTTGCCCAGCAACGCCTGATTCAGCGCCTGCTCGACCCGCCGGCGGGCCAGTTCGGTTTTCGCCCGGCCCTCTTCGGCATCGCGTAAACGCTGTTCAAGCAGTTCGCTGCGACGGCGTTCGTCACTGGTGAACGCGAGGAAGTCTGCCAGCAACTCGGAAAAAATCGCCGGGTCATCGACAAAATCCGTCAGCAGGCGCTGCACCACTTGTTCGATGCGCAGGTACAGGCTGTCGCGCGCATTACCGTCGCACTCCCCCCAGCCCATCGCCGCTTCGGCGATTTCATTGAGCAAGCGGCGGGCCGGGTGGCTGCTGCGGCTGAAGAAGCTTTTGTCGATCACCGCGACCTTCAACATCGGGATCTGCAACCGCGCGATCAACGCCTTGAGCGAATCCGGCAGATTGCGATCATCGAGGATGCAGTCGAAGACCATGGCCACCAGATTGATCACGTCTTCGTCAGCCCCGCCGACAATTCGTGATTTGCCGCTGCGCACGCTAACCCGGGTCAGCAACTGTTCGAGCTGATGGCGCAGATCGAAATCGTCCTGCACCGCCAGCGCCGGCACGTATTGCTGCAAGTGCGAGAGCAGGCGCAGCAGGTCCCGAGTGGAAATCGGCTGGGCGGGAGCGCTGGGTTCCAGGGTCGGCGCAACCGTGCCGCGCACGTGCAGCAGCAACTCCTGCAACGCGGTGAAGACCTCCTGCACGCCCGCATCGGCCTGGGTTTTGTCGATGCCTTCGAATTCGCTCCGCACGCTGGCCACAGCCTGATCGATGGCGCGACGGGCCGGTGCCGGTTTGAGCTCGGGCAACACGCCCGTGGCGCTCAGCAGTTGGTTGGCTTCGGCGTAAAGTTGATCTGTGTCGGCCAGCACATAGCGCTCGAACAGTTTGAGCAGGATCAGTTTGACCTTGATCTCCACCCCCAGATTGCGCCCGGCTTGCAGGAAGTATTCGCAAAGCATCGCCGGACCCAGAGGGTTGTATTGGTCGTCCAGAGTCTTGCCCAACAGCGCATTGAATCGCGCAGTCAGTTGGTCGAGGGCGAAACCGTCGCGATTCAGTACGCGGCCGACCATGGTCTCCACCGCGACTTTACGCTCCATGTCATCGGTGCGCAGGGTGGTTTCCTCATGCTGCAAGGCGTGAGAAAGGACGGTAGGCGCGGGATCGAATTGAGTGAGGCCGATAAAGGCTTCGAAGAACTGCTCGAGAAAACCGCGCTCGATGTGCTTGCGCTTGAGGCGCAGGTCACGCATGGCCTCGAAAAAGATGTTCTGTTCGACGTCATTACGTGCCCGGTCGGCCATTTCGAACAGGGTGTCGTCGGCGTTATCGAACAACTCCTGCAAACCGTTGCGCAGGCGCTGGGCAGCCTTGTCACGAACCTGAAGCAGAATCACAGGCAGGCGGGCGAGCGGCGAGTGAGTCGCCTGATCGGTAGTGGCCTTGTGCAGAGGCACTACATTCCCGTCGTTGTGCATCCAAGCCTCCTGAAACGGTGATTCGCCGACGTCAAAGTCATGGCGTCAAATGCAAGGCGGATTATCTTGCAAAAGATGTCCCCGGCGCCAGAGCCGTCAGGGTTTCCCCTATACGCCGACACCTTGCAGTGACCACGCCGAAATCCGGTTTGCTCAACAAAATCGACCGGATGCAGCGCTGCGTCGCCGTTCTCGCCTTGGGTTGGCCGACGCCATGCCCCTATAATCGGGCCACTTAGTTTGTGGAGCCCGTTATGCCGAATCTACGTCTCGCCGATTTGACCGCCGAAATCGAAGCCAACGTGCGCCGTGCGTTGCTCGAAGACATCGGCAGCGGCGACATCACCGCGCAACTGATCCCGGCCGAACGCCTGGCCAAAGCCACTATCATCACCCGCGACGCCGCCGTCATCAGTGGCACGGCCTGGGTCGATGCAGTGTTCCGCCAGCTCGATCCCCGGGTGGCGGTGCATTGGCAGGTGCGCGATGGGGAACGGGTTTCGCCAAATCAGCCGCTGTTTCATCTGGAAGGCCCTGCACGCTCGCTGCTGACCGGTGAGCGCAGCGCGCTGAACTTCCTGCAATTGCTGTCGGGCGTGGCGACCCGCGCGCAGTACCTGGCGGACTTCGTCGCCGAGACGTCAGTGAAACTGCTCGACACGCGCAAGACCCTGCCGGGCCTGCGTCTGGCGCAGAAATACGCGGTCACCTGCGGTGGCTGCCACAACCACCGCATCGGCCTCTACGATGCGTTCCTGATCAAGGAAAACCACATCGCCGCCAGCGGTGGCATCCCGCAGGCCATTGCCGCCGCGCACAAGATTGCACCGGGCAAACCGGTGGAAATCGAAGTGGAAAGTCTGGAGGAACTGAAAGAAGCGCTGGCCGCCGGTGCCGACATCATCATGCTCGACGAATTGAGCCTCGATGACATGCGCGAAGCCGTGCGCCTGAACGCTGGCAAGGCAAAACTGGAAGCCAGTGGCGGCATCAACGAAAGCACGTTGCTGCCGATCGCACAGACCGGGGTGGATTACATCTCGATCGGCGCGATGACCAAGGATGTGAAGGCCGTGGACCTGTCGATGCGCCTGAGCATCTGAGGCAGTCGGGCAATAAAAAACGCCAGCCGTTTCGAGGCTGGCGTTTTTGTTTCAGACCACCAGATTGTTCATCTCGCAGTACTCTTCCCAATCGACACCCAATACTTCGGCCGCCTCCTTGTGCAGTTCCAGGCGCTTGGCATCGAACTCCTCAGGCGTACTGGTGTACTTGAGGGTCAACTCCCAAGGCTGCAGACCCTGGGCTTCGGCTTCGTCTTCGAACGCCCACTGGATCTGGTCCTTCTGTTCATCGGGACTCAGGTCCTTGATCTCTTCCTTCAGATCCGGAACATCCAGGATGTATTTTCTAAGCGCTTCTTCGTGACGTTGCTCTTGAGTTAATTCGGTCATGGCGTTCTCGCTGATCATGGGAATGGAGGATGGATCTGGATCATCAAGGATCTCTCTGACGCGGACTGTCCGGCCTTCGGAACCATTCGGGATCATCTGAAAACTGCTGGGCGATGCTCATGCAGGCACCGAATATAGGACGTTTGCATGACGAATTACACGGCTCTTTACATCTCTCCCACAAAAAGTTGACCTGTGGAACATAAATGCCGGTTTAAAAGGATAACGGAGAGGTGGTGCCCGAGACAGGAATCGAACCTGCGACCTTCGCGTTACGAGTGCGCTGCTCTACCGGCTGAGCTACACGGGCGGTGGGCTAAACCTAGCACTGGTCTTGCAGGTCGGCAACTTTGCCGAATGACTCGATATTTCACGGACAAAAAAATGCCCCGCCGTTTTCACGGCGGGGCATTTTCATTGCGCTAGGGCTGCGGGGTGATTAAACGCCCGAAGCCTTGGCAGCTGCCACGTCTTTGATGGACAGCTTGATACGGCCGCGGTTGTCCACGTCCAGTACCAGCACTTCCACTTCCTGGCCTTCTTTCAGGATGTCGGTCACTTTCTCTACGCGAGCGTCGCTCAGCATCGAGATGTGAACCAGACCGTCCTTGCCTGGCAGGATGTTGACGAATGCGCCGAAGTCGACGATGCGCTCAACCTTGCCGACGTAGATCTTGCCGATCTCGGCCTCAGCGGTGATACCCAGAACGCGCTGACGTGCTGCTTCAGCCGCTTCCTTGGTTTCGCCGAAGATCTTGATCGAACCGTCGTCTTCGATGTCGATCGAAGCCTTGGTTTCTTCGCAGATCGCACGGATGGTCGCGCCACCTTTACCGATAACGTCACGGATCTTGTCGGTGTCGATCTTCATCGCGATCATGGTCGGAGCGTTGGCCGACAGTTCGGTACGCGACTGGCCGATGATCTGGTTCATCTGGCCGAGGATGTTCAGGCGCGCTTCCAGGGCTTGGCCCAGAGCGATTTCCATGATCTCTTCGGTGATGCCCTTGATCTTGATGTCCATCTGCAGCGCGGTCACACCTTTGGCGGTACCGGCTACCTTGAAGTCCATGTCGCCCAGGTGGTCTTCGTCACCCAGGATGTCGGTCAGGACGGCGAACTTCTCGCCTTCTTTAACCAGACCCATGGCGATACCGGCAACCGGTGCCTTCATCGGAACACCAGCATCCATCAGGGCCAGGGAAGCGCCGCAAACGGAAGCCATCGAGCTCGAACCGTTGGATTCGGTGATTTCCGAAACCACACGGATGGTGTAAGGGAACACGTCAGCGGCTGGCAGCATGGCCGAAACCGAGCGACGGGCCAGACGGCCGTGACCGATTTCACGACGACCGGCGCCACCCATGCGACCACACTCGCCCACCGAGAACGGAGGGAAGTTGTAGTGCAGCATGAACGGGTCTTTTTTCTCGCCTTCCAGAGTGTCCAGCAGCTGCGCGTCACGGGCAGTGCCCAGCGTCGCGACGACCAGAGCCTGGGTTTCGCCACGGGTGAACAGTGCCGAACCGTGAGTCTTCGGCAGAACGCCGACTTCGATGTTCAGCGGGCGTACGGTGCGGGTGTCGCGACCGTCGATACGTGGCTTGCCGTTTACGATGTTTTCGCGAACGGTGCGGTATTCGATTTCGCCGAAAGCAGCTTTGACGTCGGCAGCCGAAGGCTGGCCTTCTTCGCCGGACAGCTTGGCGACGACCTGGTCACGCAGCTCGCCCAGACGCGCGTAACGGTCGGCCTTGATGGTGATGGTGTAAGCCTGGGAGATCGCTTCGCCGAACTCGGAACGGATAGCGGCCAGCAGCTCGGTGGCTTCTGGGGCAGGTGCCCATGTCCAGGTTGGCTTGGCCGCTTCGGCAGCCAGTTCTTTAACGGCGTTGATTACGACCTGGAACTCGTCGTGAGCAAACAGTACTGCGCCCAGCATCTGGTCTTCGGTCAGCTCTTTGGCTTCCGATTCAACCATCAGCACGGCGTCCGAAGTACCGGCAACGACCATGTCCAGGCTCGAAGCAGCTTGCTGCTCGTAGGTCGGGTTCAGCAGGTAGCCGGTGCTTTCGTGGAAAGCAACGCGAGCGGCGCCGATCGGGCCGTCGAACGGAATGCCGGAGATCGCCAGGGCAGCCGAGGTACCGATCATCGCAGCGATGTCCGGATCGGTTTTCTTGCTGGTGGAAACGACGGTGCAGACAACCTGCACTTCGTTCATGAAACCTTCAGGGAACAGCGGACGGATCGGACGGTCGATCAGTCGGGAAGTCAGGGTTTCTTTCTCGGAAGGACGGCCTTCACGCTTGAAGAAACCGCCAGGAATCTTACCGGCAGCGTAAGTCTTTTCCTGGTAGTGAACGGACAGAGGGAAGAAGCCCTTGCCCGGATCAGCTTGCTTGGCACCGACTACGGTCACCAATACGCTGACGTCGTCGTCAACGGTGACCAATACTGCGCCGGAGGCCTGACGGGCGATACGGCCAGTCTCGAGGGTAACGGTCGACTGACCGAACTGGAATTTTTTGATTACCGGGTTCACGGTGTCCTACCTTCTTTGTGGCTCTTGGGGGAACTGGTTTCTTGCGAAATTCTTGGGCAACGTCGGGAATCGGCCCGCGGATTGTCCGGGTAAAACGGTAGTTCAGATAAAACTTGAGGCTGGGAGCCTGCCGGACGCCGGCGGAAACCCGCTGACGTCTGACAGACAACCAACCTCATAGCGCAATCGCTGATTAGCGACGCAGACCCAGGCGAGCGATCAGAGCGCTGTAACGGCTCAGGTCCTTGCCTTTCAGGTAGTCCAGCAGCTTGCGACGCTGGTTAACCATGCGGATCAGACCACGACGGGAGTGGTGGTCTTTACCGTTGGCCTTGAAGTGACCTTGCAGTTTGTTGATGTTGGCGGTCAGCAGTGCAACTTGCACTTCTGGCGAACCAGTATCACCAACAGCTTGCTGGTAGTCGGCAACGATTTGAGCTTTTTCTTGAACGTCGAGAGCCATGAGGCAATCCTTTTATCAGGAAACTGTTTAAAAAACAGTTTCAACAGGCCAGGGACAAATCCCTGTATCTATAAATGAGTAGTGACCGTGCCTGTTGACAGCCACACTCGCCGGCCTGCTGTTACACAGACCGGTTTCCGGTCATTCTGACCGAATCAGTCGACGCGGCGCGATACGCCCGTCTTCGCTCACTTCACCGATACCGATGAAGCGACCGTTGTGATCCTGTACCCGCACCATGCCGAACTTCGGAGCATCCGGGGCACGTACCGGCTGGCCGTTGAGCCAGTAGAACGCGCTCGCTTCCGAGAACTGCAGCAACGGCCAATCCTGCAGGCCGCTGTCCGATGGCATCAGGAAGCGGTCGACCGCTTCGTTGCCGCCTTCGGCATGTACCGCTTCCAGCTCTTCGAGGGTCACGGTCTGCGCCAGGGTGAAAGGCCCGGCCTGGGTACGACGCAGTTCAGCGACGTACGCACCACAACCGAGTTGCTCACCGATATCCTCCACCAGAGTGCGAATATAGGTGCCCTTGCTGCAATCCACCGCGAGTCGCGCAGTATCGCCTTCGAAGGCCAGCAATTCCAAGCGCGCAATAGTAACAGAACGCGGTTCGCGCTCCACTACTTCGCCTGCACGGGCCAGCTTGTACAGCGGCTGGCCATCACGCTTGAGAGCCGAGTACATCGGCGGTATCTGGCTGATTTGACCGCGAAATTTCGGCAGGACCGCTTCAATGTCGGCCTGACCAACGGTCACCGCACGCTCCTGCAAAACCTCGCCTTCGGCGTCTGCCGTGGTGGTGGTCTTGCCCAGTTGCGCCAGGGTTTCGTAACCCTTGTCGGAATCGAGCAGGTATTGCGAGAACTTGGTCGCCTCGCCAAAGCACAGTGGCAGAACGCCGGTGGCCAGGGGATCGAGACTGCCGGTGTGACCGGCCTTCTCGGCGTTGAGCAACCAGCGAACCTTCTGCAACGCGGCATTGGAGGTGAACCCCAACGGCTTGTCGAGCAGGATGATGCCGCTGACGTTACGACGGATACGTTTGACCTGAGCCACCGAGTTACTCCTTGGTGTCTTCGGGTGCAGCAGTTTCGTGCTGACTGTCTTCGGCCACCGCGCGCTCGATCAGAGCGGAAAGGTGCGCACCACGGGCGACACTTTCGTCGTAGTGGAAATGCAATTGAGGCACGCTGCGCAGCTTCATTTCACGGGCCAGCTGCATGCGCAGGAAACCGGCGGCAGCATTGAGCACCTTGATGCTTTGCGCGATGTCTTCGGCGTTGTCCTGCCCCATCACGGTGATGAAGATCTTCGCGTGACCAACATCACGGCTGACATCTACAGCGGTAATGGTGACCAGGCCGACACGCGGATCTTTGACTTCACGACGGATCAGTTGGGCCAGCTCACGCTGCATCTGATCGCCGATACGTTGGGTACGGCTGTATTCTTTTGCCATGATTTTGTTACCTGTTACTGCCCCGCGGTGAAACCCGCAAGGTCTGAAAGCGGCAAACGCCCGGCCTGACTAAAAGCCAGACCGGGCGTTGCGTTTAGAGTCCTGACGCCGTGCCGCGCATTTTCATGCGACGGCCCGACGTGGCCCTTGAAGTGCGCGAGTCAGAGGCTGCGAGCAACCTGAACCTTCTCGAAGACTTCGATCTTGTCGCCGACCTTGACGTCGTTGTAGCTCTTCACGCCGATACCGCATTCCATGCCGGCACGTACTTCGGAAGCGTCATCCTTGAAGCGGCGCAGGGATTCCAGCTCGCCTTCGAAGATCACGATGTCTTCACGCAGTACACGGATCGGACGGTTACGGTGCACAACACCTTCAATCACCATGCAACCAGCGATCGCGCCAAACTTCGGCGAACGGAACACGTCACGGACTTCGGCCACACCGAGGATGTTCTCGCGAACATCGCTGCCAAGCATACCGGTCAGGGCTTTCTTGACGTCTTCGATGATGTCGTAGATCACGTTGTAGTAACGCATGTCCAGACCTTCCTGCTCGACGATCTTCCGTGCACCGGCATCGGCACGCACGTTGAAGCCGAACAGTACAGCGTTGGAAGCCAGTGCCAGGTTGGCATCGGACTCGGTGATACCACCGACGCCGCCACCGACCACGCGCACTTGCACTTCGTCGTTGCCCAGGCCGTTCAGAGCGCCCTGCAAGGCTTCCAGCGAACCACGGACGTCGGATTTGAGGACGATGTTGAGCGTCTTCTTCTCTTCCTGACCCATGCTCTCGAAGATGTTTTCCAGCTTGCCGGCGTGAGCGCGAGCCAGTTTGACTTCGCGGAACTTGCCTTGACGGAACAGAGCCACTTCACGGGCTTTCTTCTCGTCGGCAACCACGCTCATCTCGTCGCCCGCATCAGGCGTACCGTCCAGGCCGAGGATCTCAACCGGAATGGCCGGGCCCGCTTCCTTGATCGGCTTGCCGTTCTCGTCGAGCATGGCGCGCACGCGACCATAGTTCGAGCCAACCAGCACCATGTCGCCTTGACGCAGCGTACCGTCCTGAACCAGAACAGTCGCTACCGGGCCACGGCCCTTGTCCAGACGCGATTCAACCACGACACCACGGCCAGGAGCCGATGGAGTGGCGGTCAGCTCGAGAACTTCGGCTTGCAGCAATACCGCTTCAAGCAGTTCGTCGACGCCGGTACCCATTTTCGCCGAGACCGGAACGAATGGAGTGTCGCCACCCCAGTCTTCGGAGGTCACACCGTGGACCGACAGCTCGCTGCGGATGCGATCGAGATCAGCGCCCGGCTTGTCGATCTTGTTCACTGCGACTACCAGCGGAACGCCAGCCGCCTGAGCATGCTGAACAGCTTCGATGGTTTGTGGCATCACGCCGTCGTCCGCCGCAACCACCAGGATCACGATGTCGGTCGCCTTCGCACCACGAGCACGCATTGCGGTAAACGCGGCGTGACCCGGGGTGTCGAGGAAGGTGACCATGCCGCGTTCGGTTTCAACGTGGTATGCACCGATGTGCTGGGTGATACCGCCGGCTTCGCCAGCAGCTACCTTGGCACGACGGATGTAGTCGAGCAGCGAGGTCTTACCGTGGTCAACGTGACCCATTACGGTTACGACCGGCGCACGCGGAACCGCTTCACCTTCGAACTTCAGGGACTCGGCCAGGGAGTCTTCCAGGGCAGTGTCGCTGACCAGGGTCACTTTGTGGCCCAGTTCTTCGGCTACCAGTTGAGCAGTTTCCTGATCAAGCACCTGGTTGATGGTCGCTGGAGTACCCAGTTTGAACATGAACTTGATGATTTCGGCAGCCTTGACCGACATCTGCTGAGCGAGATCGCCAACAGTGATGGTTTCGCCGATCTTCACCTCACGCACGACAGGGCCGGTAGGGCTCTGGAAACCGTGAGCGTTGCGTTTTTTCAGCTTGGACTTGCCGCGACCGCCGCGACGGAAGCCATCGCTTTCTTCGTCGGTAGTACGTGGCGCCACGCGTGGAGCCGGCGCCTTTTCCTTGACCGATGCGCGATGCGGAGCGTTCTTGCGCTCGCCATCACCACCGCCACGACGATTGTTGTCGTCGGCGCGTGGCTTGTCCGGACGGCGCTGTTCGTCACGCTTGCGAGTGTCGGCAGCTGGCGCAGCAGCCACAACCGGCGCAGCTTCGCGCACTGGTTCGGCCACTGGCGCAGGTGCAGCGACGGCTTCAGCAGGAGCGGACGGCGCAGCAGGCTGGCGACGCGCTTCTTCTTCGGCGCGCACACGGGCTTCTTCTTCAGCCTTCTGACGGGCAGCATTCTCTACCGCGCGACGTTCATCCAGTTCACGCTTGCGCTCGGCTTCGATTTCTTCCGCGCTACGCTGTACGAAAACTTTCTTCTTGCGGACTTCAACGCTGATGCTTTTGCTGCCAGCCACACGCAGGGTGCTGGTGGTTTTACGCTGCAGCGTGATCTTGCGTGGTTCTTCCACTTTCGCCTTGTGGCTGCTCTTCAAGTGGGTCAGCAGGGATTGCTTCTCACTGTCAGTCACATTTTCTTCGGCGGCGGTGTGCGGCAGACCTGCCTCACGCATCTGCTGCAACAGGCGCTCTACCGGTGTTTTGACCTCATCGGCCAGTTGTTTCACCGTGACTTGCGTCATGCACTTCTCTCCTCAGGCCGCGCCTAATTACTCGAACCAGTGGGCTCGGGCGGCCATGATCAACTTGCCGGCACGATCATCGTCAATGCCGTCGATGTCGAGCAGATCGTCAATAGACTGCTCGGCCAGGTCTTCGCGGGTAATTACGCCGCGCACCGCCAGTTCCATCGCCAAATCCTTGTCCATACCCTCAAGCGAGAGCAGGTCTTCGGCCGGATGGGCGTCTGCCAGCTTTTCCTCAGTAGCGATGGCTTTGGTCAACAAGCGATCCTTGGCACGAGCGCGAAGCTCGTTGACGATGTCTTCGTCAAAGCCGTCGATGTTGAGCATTTCTTCCAACGGTACGTAGGCAATCTCTTCCAGGCTGGTGAAGCCTTCGTCTACCAGCACCTGAGCCAGCTCTTCGTCGACTTCCAGCTCGTCGATGAAGTTGCGCAGGATGTCGCCGGTTTCTGCTTGTTGCTTAGCCTGGATGTCCGATTCGGTCATCACGTTCAGGGTCCAGCCAGTCAGCTGGCTCGCCAGACGCACGTTCTGACCACCACGACCGATGGCCTGAGCCAGATTGTCTGCGCCAACAGCGATGTCCATGGCATGGGCATCTTCGTCAACGATGATGGCCGCCACTTCTGCCGGCGACATGGCATTGATCACGAACTGGGCCGGGTTGTCGTCCCACAGGACGATGTCGACACGCTCGCCACCCAACTCGCCCGACACGGCCTGGACGCGCGAACCGCGCATACCGATGCACGCGCCTTGCGGATCGATGCGCTTGTCCTTGGAGCGGACAGCGATCTTGGCACGCGAACCCGGATCACGGGATGCGGCCATGACTTCGATCAGGCCTTCAGCGATTTCCGGCACTTCGATACGGAACAGTTCGATCAGCATTTCCGGCGCGGTACGCGACAGGATCAGCTGAGGGCCGCGGTTCTCGGTGCGGATTTCCTTGAGCAGCGCACGCAGACGCACGCCGACCCGGAAGGTTTCGCGAGAAATGATGTCTTCACGGGCCAGCAACGCTTCAGCGTTATTACCCAGGTCGACGATCACGTTGTCGCGGGTCACTTTTTTCACGGTGCCGGAGATGATTTCTCCCAGGCGCTCGCGATAAGCGTCAACCACTTGAGCGCGCTCGGCTTCACGAACTTTCTGCACGATGACCTGCTTGGCAGTCTGTGCAGCGATGCGGCCGAACTCGATGGACTCGATCTTTTCTTCAACGACGTCGCCAACCTTGGCGCCAGGGTGCGTTTCAGCAACCTTGCTCGGCCAGGTTTCGATGGCCGGATCATCGAGATCATCCTCTTCGACGACCGTCCAGCGACGGAAAGTTTCGTAAGAACCGGTGTGGCGGTTGATTTCCACACGCAGATCAACTTCGTCTTCAAAACGCTTTTTGGTAGCAGTGGCCAGAGCCAGCTCCAGCGCTTCAAAAATTACGCTTGCCGGTACACCCTTTTCATTGGATACCGACTCAACAACCAGCAGTACTTCTTTGCTCATCGTACGCCTCGCCTTTCGCAAGCCATTGGATCCGCGGGATCCGCGTCTCAGTCAAAACTGGGAATAATGTTGGCCTTGTCGATCATATCGATCGGCAACAGGAATTCATGGTCATCTACCTGCACCACGACGTCCTGTTCTTCTACACCGCGCAGAAGGCCCTGAAAGTTGCGTCGACCTTCAAAAGGCGAGCGCAGCTTGATCTTCACTTGTTCACCGACATATTTGGCAAACTGCTCAAGAGTGAACAGTGGGCGTTCCATGCCTGGCGAGGAAACTTCAAGGGTGTATTCAACGGAGATCGGATCTTCAACATCCAGCACACCGCTGATCTGACGGCTGACGATGGCGCAATCGTCCACCAGTACGCCGCCTTCCTTATCGATATAAACGCGCAACATTGAGTGGCGACCTTGAGCCGAAAACTCAATACCCCAGCATTCATAGCCTAGGGCCACGACCACCGGGGCCAGCAAGGCCTGCAACTCTTCTAGCTTGCTCGACACCTGAACCCCCTCGTGCATGTATGTGCATGCTATGCAAAATAAAAAAATGGGCGAAACGCCCATCCTTGAAACGCCGTCGAACAGCGGCGTTGAAAGTGTCCAGCTAACAAAAAGCCCCTTAAAAGGGGCTCCTTAAACTGGTTGCGGGGGCCGGATTTGAACCGACGACCTTCGGGTTATGAGCCCGACGAGCTACCAGACTGCTCCACCCCGCGACAAAGCTGGGGCGGAAGTATACGACCGATCCCTTTTAGGGTCAATGTAACCTTCCACCTGCAAGAAAGCCCGCAACAGCGGGCTCTCCTGACTAATTGGTACCGAGAAGGGGACTCGAACCCCTACACCCTATGGGCACAACCACCTCAAGGTTGCGTGTCTACCAATTCCACCACCTCGGCAATACTACGTTTGAAACCCTTCTTACTTCTGCTCTTGAGCTGGAGGTACGTCAGTCGCTGGGGTAGCCGACTTTTGCTCTTGAAGCACCGGGACATCATCAGAAGCCGGTTGCTGCTTTGGAACTTCCAATACTGCCGGGTTTGGCAAACCTGCTTGAGTCAGCTGATGAGCCTTCTCTTTAGCAAAGTAACCTAACCCCAAGCTGGTTATGAAGAAACCGGCGGCAAGTATAGCAGTAAACTTACTAAGAAAGGTAGAGGAACCTTGGCTTCCGAACACAGTATTTGAAGCACCTGCTCCGAAAGACGCGCCAGCGTCCGCACCTTTACCCTGCTGCAGCAAAACCAGAGCAACTACGCCCAACGCACCCAGCAGATGAAAAACGACTACGACTGTTTCCAGCATTTTTTCAGTTTCCCGCGGCGCGACAGATCGCACCGAACTCATCTGCATTCAGGGAAGCTCCACCAATGAGCCCCCCATCGATATCCGGCATGCCGAACAGTTCGACCGCATTGGCCGCCTTCACGCTGCCGCCGTATAGAAGCCGCACACCTCGTGCCACTTCAGAATTCTCTGCCGCCAACTGCTCACGAATGGCTTTATGCACATCTTGAGCCTGTTGCGGCGTCGCAGTCAGCCCGGTACCAATCGCCCAGACCGGCTCGTAAGCGATCACTGCGTTGGCAAAAGCACCGACACCCAGCTCTTCTATGATACTGCCCAGCTGACGCCCGACAATCTCAAGAGTTTTTCCGGCCTCACGCTGCTCCAGGGTCTCCCCCACACACAATACCGGAATCAAGCCACATGCCTGTGCCGCTGCGAACTTGCGATTCAGCATTCCGTCTCGCTCGCCCATTATCTGGCGGCGTTCGGAGTGCCCGACAAGCACCAGGGAACAACCTGCATCCACCAACTGACTCGGCGCAATCTCGCCTGTCAACGCACCTTGCATGGATTCCACCGCAGAGTTCTGCGCACCGACCGAAATCGATTTGCCTTTCAAGCCATCAATCACCTGATTGATATGCAAGCAAGGCGGGAACACCGCGACATCAACACCGCTTGGCAAGGCCAGATGACGAAGGCCGTTGATCAGCTCAGCGACGCTGGCGCGGGTACCGTGCATCTTCCAGTTACCAGCTACCATAGGGCGACGCATGCTGTACCTCGTCGGTCAAAGTGGGCGCAGATGTTACCCAACACAATCATGGCTGGCAAGCCGAATCAGGCAGAAACTTCAGTTACCAGTTTTGCCAGCTCTTCGGCATAGCCACGAACCTGAGTTTCGTCCTCGCCTTCGACCATCACCCGCACCAGAGGCTCTGTTCCGGACTTGCGCAAAAGCACGCGACCACGACCCGCCATCGCCTGGGTCACGCGCGCACTCGCTTCCTTGACAGCCGGGTGCTCCAACGGGCTTTCGCCCCCACCGAAACGCACGTTGATCAGCACCTGCGGACATTTGCGCAATGCCTGGCGAGTTTGAGCAAGCCCCTCGTTACGCGTCTTCAGCGCCATCAGCACTTGCAAGGCCGCGATGATCGCATCACCCGTGGTGGTGTGGTTGAAGCACACGACATGCCCCGAGTTTTCTCCACCGACCAGCCAGTTACGCTCCAGCAGTTCGGCGATCACATAGCGGTCACCGACATTGGCGCGCACAAAAGGAATACCCAAATCCGCGAGCGCGAGCTCAAGTCCAAGGTTACTCATCAAGGTACCGACTACACCGCCTTGCAACTTGTCGCGCTCATGAAGATCGCGCGCAATGATGTACAACAGTTCGTCACCATCAACAATCGCACCCGTGTGGTCGACCATCAGCACCCGGTCACCATCGCCATCGAAGGCGATACCCAGATCCGCATGTTCGGACAACACCGCCGCCTGCAATTGCCCCATATGCGTGGAGCCGCAGTTGTCATTGATGTTCAGGCCGTTAGGCTGCGCCGACAAAACGACGACCTCGGCGCCCAACTCACGAAAAACACTCGGCGCCACTTTATAGGTAGCACCGTGTGCGCAGTCGATGACGATCTTCAGCCCGGAAAAACTGGTACCAGTCGGCACGGAGCTCTTGCAGAATTCGATATAGCGGCCGGACGCATCATTGATTCGCGACACCTTGCCGATCTTGCTCGACTCGACAACGGTCATTGGTGTATCGAGCAACTCTTCAATCATCAACTCCAGCTCATCGGGCAGCTTGGTGCCCTTGCCGGAGAAGAACTTGATGCCGTTATCGTCATGCGGATTGTGCGATGCACTGATCACGATCCCGGCCTCAGCCTGGAATGTACGCGACAAATAGGCGATGGCCGGAGTCGGCATCGGGCCGAGCAGCATGACATCGGCGCCCGCAGAAGTCAGGCCAGCCTCAAGGGCCGATTCAAACATGTAGCCGGAAATCCGCGTGTCCTTGCCGACCAGCACCTTGCAGGCACCCATCTTGCGAAATGCCATACCGGCAGCCCAGCCGAGCTTGAGCATGAAGTCAGGAGTGATCGGGTATTCCCCGACACGACCACGAATACCGTCAGTACCAAAGTATTTCTTGCTCATAAGTGCTCCATCATTCTTATTCGGCTGATTCCACGGCCGCGAGCATTCGCACCACGTCCACCGTTTCCGCCACATCATGGACGCGCAATATACGCGCACCTTTCACCATTGCCAGTGCGGCCAAAGCCAGACCACCGAAAAGACGCTCACCCACAGGGCGACTCAATGCATGACCGATCATGCTTTTGCGTGAAACACCCACCAACAGAGGCCGCCCCAGCGCATGCAGGGCCTCCATATGCTTGAACAAGCTTAGATTGTGCTGCAGGGTTTTGGCGAAGCCGAAGCCCGGGTCGAGAATGATCCGCTCGGCGGGAATTCCTGCCCTCTCACACTGAACCATGCGCTCAGCAAGAAACTCACCTACCTCACGGGTGACATCCTGATAACGCGGATCGTCCTGCATATCACCAGGCTCGCCAAGCATATGCATCAGGCACACGGGCAATCCCGTGGCGGCCGCCGCATCAAGTGCGCCATCGCGCCGTAGCGAACGAACATCGTTGATCAAGCCGGCACCCAAGCGAGCCGTTTCGCGCATGACCGCCGGAGTAGATGTATCGACGGATATGACCACATCCAGTTCGCGATTGATAAGCTCGACAACGGGAGCGACACGCTCCAGCTCCTCCAAGGGAGAAACCGCCCGCGCGCCTGGCCGGGTCGACTCGCCGCCCACATCGATCAGCGTCGCACCCGCCGCAACCATGGCTTCGGCATGACGCAAGGCCGCGTCGAGCTGGCTGTATCGGCCACCGTCGGAAAAGGAATCGGGAGTGACATTGAGAATGCCCATGACATGAGTCCGGGCCAAATCAAGAACCCGGTTGCCGCAAGGCAACCGGGTCAGGGACTGTACAGAAGTCATTTCAAACCTTAAACGTCGGCAGCAGGACCGCCAATCGGTGTTTCCGGACGCTCACCCTGAATGACAGGAGGCGTGCCAGTTCCGGTGCCGCCCGACCAGTCGCGAGGCTCGCGAGGTGTACGTCCGGCCATGATGTCGTCGATCTGTTCGGCATCGATCGTTTCGTACTTCATCAGGGCATCCGCCATGGCATCGAGCTTGTCGCGGTTGTCCGTGAGAATTTGCTTGGCCGTGCCGTAGCACTGGTCGATGATGCTGCGCACTTCGGAGTCGATCAGCTTGGCTGTCTCACCGGAGAAGCTGGCATTCTGACCCCCACCACCGCGACCGAGGAATACTTCACCCTCTTCTTCGGCATACATCAACGGACCGAGCTTTTCCGACAGCCCCCATTTAGTCACCATGTTCCGCGCAATCTGACTCGCGCGCATGATGTCGTTGGAAGCACCCGTGGTCACACCATCGAAGCCCAAAGTCATTTCTTCGGCAATTCGGCCGCCGTACAACGAGCAGATCTGACTGATCAGCGCACGCTTGGACAGGCTGTAACGATCTTCTTCCGGCAGGAACATGGTCACACCCAGCGCACGACCGCGCGGGATGATCGATACCTTGTAGACCGGATCATGCTCGGGCACGACACGACCAACAATGGCATGGCCTGCCTCGTGATAAGCAGTGTTCTGCTTTTCCTTCTCGGACATGACCATGGATTTGCGCTCGGCGCCCATCATGATTTTGTCTTTGGCCAGTTCGAATTCTTTCATCTCGACGATGCGCTTGCCGGCGCGAGCAGCAAACAGCGAAGCCTCGTTGACCAGATTCGCCAGATCGGCACCGGAGAAGCCCGGAGTACCACGCGCAATAACGGCCGGAGCGACATCGTCACCCATTGGCACTTTACGCATGTGAACCTTGAGGATCTGCTCACGACCACGTATGTCCGGCAGACCGACCACAACTTGACGGTCGAAACGACCAGGACGCAGCAATGCAGGGTCGAGCACGTCAGGACGGTTGGTCGCAGCGATGACGATAATGCCGTCATTCATTTCGAAGCCATCCATCTCCACCAGCAACTGGTTGAGAGTCTGCTCGCGCTCATCGTGACCGCCGCCCATGCCGGCGCCACGATGGCGACCAACGGCGTCGATCTCGTCGATGAAGATAATGCACGGAGCGTGTTTCTTGGCCTGCTCGAACATGTCACGAACACGGCTGGCACCAACACCGACGAACATTTCGACGAAGTCGGAACCGGAAATGGTAAAGAACGGCACTTTGGCTTCGCCGGCAATCGCCTTGGCCAGCAAGGTTTTACCGGTACCCGGAGGACCGACCATCAGCACGCCACGAGGAATGCGGCCGCCCAGACGCTGGAACTTGCCCGGATCACGAAGAAATTCAACCAGCTCACCAACTTCTTCCTTCGCTTCGTCGCAACCGGCAACGTCAGCCAGAGTGGTTTTCACCTGATCTTCGGACAGCAGACGCGCCTTGCTCTTGCCAAAGCTCATCGGCCCGCCCTTGCCGCCCGCGCCGCCCTGCATCTGGCGCATGAAGAACATGAACACCGCGATGATCACCAGGATCGGGAAGCTGGCTACCAGGAGCTGGGTCCAGATACTTTGCTGCTCAGGCTGCTTGCCTTCGACCACAACGTGGTTGTCGACGAGATCGCCGATCAGGCCATTGTCCTGGATTGCCGGACGAATGGTCTTGAAGCTATCGCCATCGTTGCGTTTGCCGGTAATCACGTAGCCGTCGACGGCCACGCGCTCGACCTTGCCATCCTTGACCTGCTGGATGAAGTCGGAATAGTTGAGGGTCTGCGGCTCGTTAGGGCTGGAGAAGTTGTTCATCACCGTCACCAGGACAGCCGCGATGATCAACCACAGGATCAGATTCTTTGCCATATCGTTCAATTAACTACCCTCTGAAGCAAGCTCCGCTACTGGCGCGCGCTTCGCATGATATTCACCGGCCTAACTTACTACATTACCTACAGCTCTGGCAGGCGCCGTCTGTAACCCTTTGTGAAACACTTTCTACACAATATTCGCTTATGCACGCGGGGCGAAATACGAAAAACCTATCACCCCGGCAAAAAACCTCGTTTTACTCACTGTGACCGCGATAGCCCCAAGCCAGCATATATTGCTCGCGGGAACTGTCGCGGGAAGAGTCCGGTTTAATCATCTGGACCTTGTCGAATTTCCGACGAGCGTCCTTCAGATAAGTATCGAACCCTTCACCCTGAAAAATCTTGATCAGGAAATTACCGCCCGGCTTGAGAATCCGCTCCGCCAGGTCAAGCGCCAGTTCGCAAAGAAACATGGCTTTCGGCATATCTACGGCGGGCGTACCACTCATATTGGGGGCCATATCGGAAATCACAAGGTCCACCTGTGAATTACCCACCGCCTCAAGGATTTGAGCAAGGACTTCATCCTGAGTGAAATCCCCCTGAATGAAGGTCACATCCGGAATGCTGTCCATTTCCAGGATGTCCGAAGCGATCAGACGCCCCTGACCACCGATCAACCGACTGGTGACCTGCGACCAGCCGCCGGGCGCGGCGCCCAGGTCGACAACGCTCATGCCGGGCCGGATCAGTTTGTATTTTTCCTGGACCTCCAGAAGCTTGTAACTCGCACGCGAACGGTAACCGTCCTTCTGCGCCTGCTTCACATAGGGGTCATTGACATGTCTTTTCAGCCAACCAAGGCTTGTCTTGGAACGCGCCATTGGGCACCTCGTTGATTAGGGTCGTGATTAATTGGGCGGATCCACGAGCCCTCGGGTAAAATGGCCGCCATTTTACAGAATCCAGACGAAAGGGTCAGATTATGCCGCTCACTCCCGAGCAGAAGAAACAGTACAAATCCATTGGCCACCACCTGAAACCAGTTCTGACTGTGGCTGACAACGGTTTGACTGAGGGTGTTTTAGCCGAACTCGAACGCGCATTGGCGGATCACGAGCTGATCAAGATCAAGCTCAACATCCTCGATCGTGAGGCGCGCCTGGCGTCCATTGCAGAGCTGTGCAAGGTCGGCAAGGCCGATCTGGTTCAAGTCATCGGCAAGATGGCACTGATTTACCGCAAGAACTTCAGCGTCAACAAGCAGCTGTCGAACGTCCATCGCTTCAAGTGATGGCCAGGGTCAAGGGTGTGCTTCGCGCACCCTGCCACTCCATCCCGGCACCGGCTGCAAAACCAGCACCAACCCGGAGAAACCCAGTACAAGAAAGCTGAACACCTGCCAGCGCTGCGCATCCGGCCAGCCGACACGCACTGCGACAAACATCGCACACGCATACAACGCCATCAGCAACACCTGTCCGCGAAAATCCCGCCACAGACTGGCAAGGCCTTCGGCCTGTACCAGCACCAAAGCCTGAAATATCACGCACGCGACGGCGAAACCCACCACCGCCACTTCAAACGTACTTGCAACTTCATCGATCAACAGCGGTGCCAGGCCGATTTGACCCAACACCGGTCGCAGACCGAGATGAACCAGCCACAAGCCACCAACCCACAACATCTGGGCCAGTTGCCAGAGCATCGCGCCCGCATGCAGCGGGCGCCCACTCTCAGATGTGACGGACTTCGACAATCTCGTACTCGATATCGCCGCCCGGCGTTTTCACGACGACCGTGTCGCCCTCTTCCTTGGCAATCAAGGCGCGAGCGATCGGAGAGCCGACGGAAATCTTGCCGAGTTTGATGTCCGCTTCATCCTCACCCACGATCTGGTAAGTGACGCTTTCATCAGTTTCGACGTTGGCGATTTCGACGGTGGTGCCGAAAATCACTTTGCCGGTGTGCGGAATGGTCGTCACGTCGATGATCACCGCGTTCTGCAGGCGACCTTCGATGTCACGGATCCGCGCCTCGACCATGCCTTGCTGTTCGCGCGCGGCATGGTATTCAGCGTTTTCTTTCAAGTCACCCAACTCGCGGGCCGTACCGATGTCCTGGCTGAGCTTCGGACGAACGACCTTGGTCAGGTGAGCATGCTCTTCTTCCAGGGCTTTGGAGCCCTGGACGGTCATTGGGTATTTATTCATGCCTTCAATCCTGCGTGTAGATCCTGCAAGCGGCGTACGGTCTTCTCAGGACCGAACTTCAGCGCTTCACAGATAGCTTCGCCAGCAGCAATGGTGGTGGTGCAGTAGATTTTGTGCTGCAAGGCGTTACGACGAATGGAATAGGAATCGGCGATCGACTGACGCCCTTCGGTGGTGTTGATGATCAGGGTGACTTCGTCATTCTTGATCATGTCGACCACGTGTGGACGACCCTCGGTCACCTTGTTCACGCGACGCACTTTCAGACCTGCGGCTTCGATCAGCTTGGCAGTGCCGGCAGTGGCTACGACTTCGAAGCCCAAGTTGATCAGATCACGGGCCACGCCTGCAACCAGTGGCTTGTCATCGTCGCGCACGCTGATGAATGCGGTACCGCCGGTCGGCAGCACTTCGCTGGCACCCATCTGGGCTTTGGCAAAGGCTTCGCCGAAGGTGTCACCGACACCCATCACTTCACCGGTGGATTTCATCTCAGGGCCGAGGATCGGGTCAACGCCAGGGAACTTGGCGAACGGGAACACCGCCTCTTTCACACTGTAGAAGTTCGGAATGATTTCCTTGGTGAAACCGATTTCCTTCAGGGTTTTACCAGCCATCACGCGAGCCGCGATCATCGCCAGGGAAACACCGATGCACTTCGAAACGAACGGTACGGTACGGGAAGCCCGCGGGTTGACTTCGATGACGTAAATATCTTCGCCCTGCAGCGCCAACTGAACGTTCATCAGGCCGACCACGCCCAGTTCCAGGGCCATTTTCTTGACCTGTTCGCGCATCTCGTCCTGGATGTGCGCCGGCAGCGAGTACGGCGGCAGCGAGCACGCCGAGTCACCGGAGTGAACGCCGGCCTGTTCGATGTGCTGCATGATCGCGCCGATCACTACGTCCTTGCCGTCGCAGACCGCATCCACGTCCATCTCGATGGCGCAGTTGAGGAAGTGGTCGAGCAGCACCGGGCTGTCGTTCGACACTTGCACCGCGTCACGCAGGTAACGCTTGAGTTCTTCTTCCTTGTAGACGATTTCCATCGCCCGGCCGCCCAGCACATAGGACGGACGCACCACCAGCGGGTAACCGATTTTCGCAGCAGCACGAACAGCTTCGTCTTCGCTGCGCACGGTGGCGTTTGGCGGCTGACGCAGGTTCAGACGCTCGACCATTTGCTGGAAGCGCTCACGGTCTTCGGCACGGTCGATGGCGTCAGGGCTGGTGCCGATGATCGGCACGCCGGCCGCTTCCAGGGCGCGAGCCAGTTTCAGAGGCGTCTGGCCGCCGTACTGGACGATCACGCCTTTCGGCTTCTCGACGCGGCAGATTTCCAGCACGTCTTCCAGAGTGACCGGTTCGAAGTACAGACGATCGGAAGTGTCGTAGTCAGTGGAAACGGTTTCCGGGTTGCAGTTGACCATGATGGTCTCGTAACCGTCATCGCGCAGCGCCAGTGCCGCGTGTACGCAGCAGTAGTCGAACTCGATGCCCTGACCGATACGGTTCGGGCCACCGCCAAGGATGATGATCTTGTCGCGACCGGACGGCGCGGCTTCGCACTCTTCCTCGTAGGTCGAGTACAGGTAGGCGGTGTCGGTGGCGAACTCGGCCGCGCAGGTGTCGACGCGCTTGTAGACCGGGAACACTTCCAGCTTGTGGCGGTGAGTACGCAGGTTCTTCTCGGTGACGCCCAACAGCTTGGCCAGACGCTGGTCGGAGAAACCTTTGCGCTTGAGCTTGAACATCAGGTCGCGGTCGATAGCGGACAGACCAAGGGTCTTGACCTTCTCTTCGTCCTTGATCAGATCTTCGATCTGTACCAGGAACCACGGATCGATCATGTTCATGCCGAAGATTTCTTCGACGGTCATGCCGGCGCGGAAGGCGTCCGCCACGTACCAGATACGCTCGGCGCCAGGCACGGTCAGTTCGCGCTTGAGCACGCTCATGCTTTCCGGGTTGCTCAGGTCGACTTTCTCGTCCAGACCGCAAACACCCACTTCCAGACCGCGCAGGGCTTTCTGCAGGGATTCCTGGAAGGTACGGCCGATGGCCATGACTTCGCCTACGGACTTCATTTGGGTGGTCAGACGCGCATCAGCGTTGGAGAACTTCTCGAAAGCGAAGCGCGGCATCTTGGTGACGACGTAGTCGATGGACGGTTCGAACGACGCCGGGGTCTTGCCGCCGGTGATGTCGTTCGACAGCTCGTCGAGGGTGTAGCCGACTGCCAGTTTGGCCGCAACCTTGGCGATCGGGAAACCGGTGGCTTTCGAAGCCAGGGCCGAAGAGCGCGATACACGCGGGTTCATTTCGATCACGACCATGCGGCCGGTGTCCGGGCAGATACCGAACTGAACGTTGGAACCGCCGGTCTCGACGCCGATCTCGCGCAGTACCGCCAGCGAGGCGTTACGCAGGATCTGATATTCCTTGTCGGTCAGGGTCTGGGCCGGGGCAACAGTGATCGAGTCACCAGTGTGCACGCCCATCGGGTCGAAGTTTTCGATCGAGCAGACGATGATGCAGTTGTCCTTCTTGTCGCGGACAACTTCCATTTCATACTCTTTCCAGCCGATCAGCGATTCGTCGATCAGCAGCTCCTTGGTCGGCGACAGGTCCAGACCGCGGGCGCAGATTTCTTCGAACTCTTCACGGTTGTAAGCGATACCGCCACCGGTGCCGCCCATGGTGAAGGACGGACGGATAATGCACGGGAAGCCCAGGCGCTCAAGCACTGCGTTGGCTTCTTCCATGCTGTGGGCGATACCGGAACGCGGGCATTCCAGGCCGATGGCTTTCATCGCCTTATCGAAACGCGAACGGTCTTCAGCCTTGTCGATGGTGTCGGCGTTGGCCCCGATCATCTCTACGCCGAACTTCTCCAGAACGCCTTCGCGCTCCAGATCCAGGGCGCAGTTCAGAGCAGTCTGGCCGCCCATGGTTGGCAACACGGCATCCGGACGCTCTTTTTCGATGATCTTGGCAACGGTCTGCCATTTGATCGGCTCGATGTAGGTGGCGTCGGCCATGTCCGGATCGGTCATGATGGTGGCCGGGTTGGAGTTCACCAGGATGACGCGGTAACCCTCTTCGCGCAGGGCTTTGCAAGCCTGGGCGCCGGAGTAGTCGAATTCGCAAGCCTGGCCGATAACGATCGGGCCAGCGCCGAGAATCAGGATGCTTTTAATGTCTGTACGTTTTGGCATGGGTTTGTCACTCAAATCCGCAGGTCAGTCGGCAAGCCGTCTTGATCGATTTCTGAAGTCCCGAGGGGGCCGCCGGTTCCGGGGCCGCCCTCAAGAGGCTTCTCGCTACAGTCTCAAGGCGAGCGCTTAGCGTCGCTTGGCCATCTCGTTGATGAAGCGGTCAAACAGAGGGGCCACATCGTTCGGGCCCGGGCTCGCCTCAGGGTGACCCTGGAAGCTGAACGCGCTCTTGTCGGTGCGCTCGATACCTTGCAAGGTGCCGTCGAACAGCGATTTGTGGATCGCGCGGACGTTGGCTGGCAGGGTTTCTTCGTCAACCGCGAAACCGTGGTTCTGGCTGGTGATCATCACGACGCCCGTGTCCAGATCCTGAACCGGGTGGTTGGCACCGTGGTGGCCGTGACCCATTTTCAGGGTCTTGGCGCCAGAGGCCAGGGCCAGGAGTTGGTGACCGAGGCAGATGCCGAAGACCGGAATTTCGGTTTCCAGCACTTCCTTGATTGCCTTGATCGCGTAGTCGCAAGGCTCCGGATCGCCAGGGCCGTTGGACAGGAACACGCCGTCCGGTTTCAGGGCGAGTACGTCGGCAGCCGGGGTTTGCGCCGGCACAACGGTCACGCGGCAGCCGCGCTCGACCAGCATGCGCAGGATGTTGACCTTGACGCCGTAGTCGTAGGCAACCACGTGATAAGGGAGTTCGGAGGCTTCGATGGTCGCGTGGCTGTCGGTTTTCAGATCCCAGACAGTGGAGCGCCATTCGTATTGGGTCTTGGTGCTGACGACTTTCGCCAGGTCCATGCCCTTCAGGCCCGGGAAGCCTTGCGCCGCGGCGATGGCCGCTTCTTCGGAAATGTTGTCGCCGGCCATGATGCAGCCGTTCTGTGCGCCTTTTTCACGCAGAATGCGGGTCAGGCGGCGGGTGTCGATACCAGCGATTGCCACAACATTGTTGGCTTTCAGGTAATCGGACAGAGACATCGTGTTACGCCAGTTGCTCGCTACCAGGGGCAGGTCACGGATGACCAGGCCAGCGGACCAGACGCGGTCGGACTCGGCGTCTTCCGGCGTGGTACCGGTGTTGCCGATGTGCGGGTAAGTCAGGGTAACGATCTGTTGGGCGTAGGAAGGATCGGTAAGGATTTCCTGATAGCCGGTCATTGCGGTGTTGAACACCACCTCACCAACGGTCTGACCGTCGGCTCCAATGGCTTCGCCGCGAAAAATGCTGCCATCAGCAAGGGCGAGTATGGCTGGCTTAGTCAAGAAGACCTCCCGTAAATAACGCATGAAAGGGCAATCGCAGGTTGTAAAAAAGCGGAGTGACGTATGGACACGTCACCCCGCTTCTTCACTGAATTATTCTGCGCGCTTTTAGTGGACACACTAAAGCTGTAGCTTACAGAAAAAGGGATTTTTGGTCTACCGCCAATGAGCCCGAAAGGCCGGAGAATGCGACAGGGCGTCGCCGGGTGGAGCAAAACCGGCACAAACAGGGCGTTTGCGCCGGCTTCAGAACATCTCAACGCAGATCGAGCACGTCCTGCATGTCGTAAAGACCCGGTTCACGAGCATCCAGCCACAACGCTGCACGCACCGCGCCTTTGGCGAAGGTCATGCGACTCGAAGCCTTGTGCGTGATTTCCAGGCGCTCGCCCTCACAGGCAAACAGCACCGTGTGATCACCCACCACATCACCACCTCGAACAGTGGCGAAACCGATGGTTTCACGCTCACGGGCACCGGTGTGACCTTCACGACCATAGACCGCGACCTTCTGCAGATCACGGTCCAGCGCATTGGCAATCACCTCACCCATGCGCAGGGCCGTACCCGACGGCGCATCGATCTTGTGGCGGTGATGGGCTTCGATGATTTCGATGTCCGCATCTTCCGCCAATACCCGCGCCGCCATGTCGAGCAGCTTCAACGACAGGTTGACGCCAACACTGAAATTGGCAGCGAAGACAATCGGAATGTCCTTGCCCGCCTCGGCCAGCAACTGCTTCTGCGCAGCGTCCAGCCCGGTCGTGCCGATCACCATCGCCTTGCCGGCCTTGCGGCAGAAGGCCAGGTTTTTCAGCATGACTTCCGGCAGGGTGAAGTCGATCAACACATCGAACTCTTCCGCCACCGACTCCAGATTCCCGGAGAGCGGCACACCGATTCGACCGAGCGAAGCCAGCTCACCGGCATCCACACCGATCAGCGTACTGCCAGGGCGGACAATCGCAGCCGTCAGACCGGTCAGCGGCGCGCGCTGCTGCACCGCCTCGACCAGAATCTTGCCCATGCGCCCGGCAGCGCCCATCACAGCTATACGTCGCATGCCGACTCCTTACAGATCGCCGAAGAAGCGTTTCACACCGTCGAACCAACCGGTGGTTTTCGGGGAGTGACTGTTGTCGTCCGCCAGGGAACTGCGGAACTCTTCCAGCAGTTCACGCTGACGACGATTCAGATTGACCGGCGTTTCGACTGCCACACGGCACATCAGATCGCCCGCACCACCGCCACGTACCGGCGCAACACCCTTGCCGCGTACGCGGAACTGCTTGCCGGTCTGAGTCCCTTCCGGAATCTTCAGTTTGACGCGACCGTCGAGGGTCGGAATTTCCAGCTCGCCGCCCAGGGCTGCATCGACGAAGCTGATCGGCACTTCGCAGAACAGGTGCTTGCCGTCACGCTGGAAGATGTCGTGTTCGCGGACGTTGATCACGACGTACAGGTCGCCGGTCGGACCACCCTGAGTACCCGCCTCGCCTTCGCCGGACAGACGGATGCGGTCACCCGTGTCGACACCGGCCGGCACTTTGACGGAGAGGGTTTTGTATTCTTCGACGCGACCGTCGCCGTGGCAGGAATCGCACGGGTCGGAAATGATCTTGCCCTGGCCATGGCAGCGCGGGCAGGTCTGCTGCACCGAGAAGAAGCCTTGCTGCATGCGCACCTGGCCGATGCCGCCGCAAGTCGGGCAAGTCGACGGCGACGAGCCTTTCTTGGCGCCCGAACCATCGCATGGCTTGCAGTTGACCAATGTCGGAACGCGGATATTCACGGTCGTGCCGCGCACCGCTTCTTCCAGGTTCAGCTCCAGGGTGTAGCGCAAATCGCTGCCACGCTGTGCGCCACCGCGGGAACCGCCGCGACCGCCACCGAAGAAATCACTGAAGACATCACCGAAGATGTCGGAGAAGTTCTGACCGCCGAAGCCTGCACCACCGCCGCCCATGCTTGAGTCGACGCCGGCATGACCGTACTGGTCGTACGCTGCACGCTTGCTTGAATCGGAGAGCACTTCGTAGGCTTCGTTGGCCTCTTTGAACAGATCTTCCGACGCTTTGTCACCGGGATTACGGTCCGGGTGGTGCTTCATTGCCAAACGGCGATAGGCCTTTTTCAGGTCTGCTTCGCTTGAGCTGCGCTCAACACCCAACACTTCGTAATAGTCACGCTTTGCCATAAGTTCTTCATACTCTTGAGGACGTTCGGCAAACCCCTCCTGAGCTTCGCCAAACTCGTTGAGCCCCAATACAGGCCCGGACCCAACTCACGTCAATTCAACGATCCTGGTCTTTGGTTCATGCGGTATTTGCAGCGCGAAAAGCAGGAGCATTCCCGGCCATACCGCCAACACACGAAGCTTGTCGCATGCTGTAAAAATTCGCGTATTCCAGATACGCCAACGCGGGAGCAAGCTCCCGCGCGGCGACATCCTACCAGTCACCGCCGCAAGGCAGTCAACCGGGCGACCAACAACTTACTTGTGGTCTTTTACTTCTTCGAACTCGGCATCGACGACATCGTCAGCCTTTTCAGCTTTCTCGTCGTGCTGCGCCGCGCCTTCGGCAGGCTGAGCCTGTTCGGCGTACATCTTCTGGGCAACCGGCGCGGAGACTTTCGACAGCTCTTCAACCTTGGCGTCGATGGCAGCCTTGTCGTCGCCTTTTACGGCAGCTTCCAGGGCAACCACGGCTGCTTCGATTGCAGTCTTCTCTTCTGCAGTCACTTTGTCGCCAGCATCAGCGATCATCTTGCGAGTCGAGTGAACCAGTGCATCACCCTGGTTACGGGCAGCGGCCAGCTCTTCGAACTTGCGGTCTTCCTCGGCGTTGGCCTCGGCATCACGCACCATGCGCTCGATTTCTTCGTCGGACAGACCGGAGTTGGCCTTGATCACGATCGACTGGGTCTTGCCGGTAGCCTTGTCCTTCGCACCTACGTGCAGGATGCCGTTGGCGTCAATGTCGAAGGTCACTTCGATCTGCGGCACGCCACGTGGAGCTGGTGGAATGTCGGCCAGGTCGAACTTGCCCAGAGACTTGTTCTGTGCGGCTTGCTTGCGCTCGCCCTGCAGGACGTGAATGGTCACAGCGCCCTGGTTGTCGTCGGCAGTCGAGAACACTTGCGATTTCTTGGTAGGAATCGTGGTGTTTTTCTCGATCAGCGCGGTCATCACGCCACCCATGGTTTCGATACCCAGGGTCAGCGGGCTGACGTCGAGCAGCAGAACGTCTTTCACGTCGCCGGCCAGAACGGCGCCCTGGATGGCTGCACCCATGGCAACGGCTTCGTCCGGGTTCACGTCTTTACGTGCTTCCTTACCGAAGAAATCGGTAACTGCCTTCTGCACCAGTGGCATACGAGTCTGACCACCGACCAGAATCACGTCGTCAATTTTGCTGGCGTCGATACCGGCATCCTTCAGAGCGATGCGGCATGGCTCGATGGTACGGTTCACCAGATCTTCGACCAGCGACTCGAGCTTGGCACGAGAGATCTTCACGTTCAGGTGCTTAGGACCAGTCGCATCTGCTGTGATGTACGGCAGGTTGACGTCGGTCGACTGAGAAGAAGACAGCTCGATCTTGGCTTTCTCAGCGGCTTCTTTCAGACGCTGCAGCGCCAGAGGATCGTTCTTCAGATCCATGCCGGACTCTTTCTTGAACTCGTCGACGAGGTAGTCGATCAGACGCATGTCGAAGTCTTCACCACCCAGGAAGGTATCACCGTTGGTGGCCAGTACTTCGAACTGGTGCTCGCCGTCAACTTCAGCGATTTCGATCACGGAAACGTCGAAGGTACCACCACCCAGGTCATAAACGATCACGGTGTGATCGCCCTTGGCCTTGTCCATGCCGTAAGCCAGAGCAGCTGCGGTTGGTTCGTTGATGATACGTTTTACGTCCAGACCGGCGATGCGACCAGCATCTTTGGTCGCCTGACGCTGGCTGTCGTTGAAGTAGGCCGGAACGGTAATCACCGCCTCGGTCACAGCTTCGCCGAGGTAGTCTTCGGCGGTCTTCTTCATCTTCTTCAGGACTTCGGCGCTGATTTGCGGCGGAGCCATCTGCTTGCCAGAGGCCTCAACCCAAGCGTCACCATTGTTGGCCTTGACGATCTTGTAAGGCACCAGCTTGATGTCTTTCTGCACGACTTCTTCGTCGAAGCGGCGGCCGATCAGGCGCTTCACCGCGAACAGTGTGTTGTGCGGGTTGGTCACAGCCTGACGCTTGGCGGACTGACCCACCAGGATTTCACCGTCGTTGGCGTAAGCGATGATCGACGGCGTGGTACGCGCGCCTTCGGCGTTTTCAATAACTTTGGCTACGCCGTTTTCCAGCACGGAGACGCAGGAGTTGGTAGTCCCCAGGTCGATACCGATAATTTTGCCCATGTTCACTCTCCCGAAACTTTGGATTTGGTTGCCGCAGCAGTGGTGGCTAACTGCGGTAATACTTAAACGCTTGACTTCTAAATGGGGGCCTTGCGGCTAATTTCAAGCCTTCTCGTCAATCGAAGGCGAAACTGGTGCCGGCGCCTTGCTGACCACAACCATCGCCGGACGCAGCAGGCGGCCATTGAGCTGGTAGCCCTTCTGGAACACTTTCAGAACGCTGTTCGGTTCCAGGTCAGCACTTTCCTGCATGGCCATTGCCTGATGTTCCACGGCGTTGAACGGCTCGCCTTCCTGCGGGCTGACGGCTACAAGCTGATAGCGCTTGAGGGTGTCCTGGAACATTTTCAGGGTCAGCTCGATGCCTTCGCGCATCGGACGGATGCTTTCGTCGTCCGGGCTCGACAGCTCGAGGCCGCGCTCCAGGCTGTCGACGATCGGCAGCAGGTCGCCGGCGAATTTTTCCAGCGCAAACTTGTGCGCCTTTTCTACATCCTGCTCGGCACGGCGGCGGACGTTCTGCAGATCGGCAGCTACGCGCAGCGATTGATCCTGCGCGGCGGCCAATTGCTCTTCGAGCACTTGTACACGGGTCGCCAGGTCATCACCCGAAGCCTCGGGCGCCTGATTGGCTTCTGGATTTTGCGTATCTACTGTCTGTTCGTCAGCCATAGAATTCTCCTTTCAATATCGTCCGCGAGTTCGATTCGCGCTTCTGCCTCGGTATATGGGGCCGCAAAATCAGGCTTCAAGGGCTGACAACGATTAACCCTACAAAAAAGTGCTGCATTGTCATTCCCGGGCGCTGTAGGCATTTGATCGGATCATTCCCATCGAACCGAGTGAGGGCATTGTCAGCCCGAAACAAAACACTGTATAAATAACCAGACCTGAAGCCTGGGAGCGGCCTTTATGCTGGTGCACCTGTCCGTACACAACTACGCCATCGTTGAACATCTCGATCTCGAACTCGATCGCGGCATGAGCGTGATTACCGGGGAAACCGGCGCCGGCAAGTCGATCATGCTCGATGCCCTGGGCCTGACGCTCGGCGATCGCGCCGACAGCGGCGTGGTTCGACCGGGCGCCGACAAGGCCGATATTCTGGCGACCTTCGATCTGGCCGACATCCCCGAGGCCAGCGCCTGGCTGGCGGAGCGCGACCTGGAAATCGACGGCCCGTGCATCCTGCGCCGGGTCATCACCTGCGAAGGTCGCTCACGCGGCTATATAAATGGCACGCCCTGCCCGCTCGGCGATCTCAAGGCGCTCGGCGAGTTGCTGATCGATATCCACAGCCAGCACGAACACCAATCCCTGCTCAAGACCGACACCCACCGACGTCTGCTCGACGAGTACGCCGGGGCCACCGATCTGGCGCGCCAGGTGCATCTGGCCGCCCAGCGCTGGCGTCAGACTCGCCAGGAGCTGGAACGCCTTTCCAACTCCGGCGACGAACAGCGTGCACGCCATCAGTTGCTCAGCTACCAGCTCGAAGAACTGGAAAACCTCGGCCTCGGTGAAAATGAGCTGGAAGAACTGGAGCAGGAACACAAGAACCTGACCAACGCCGAAACCCTGCTTGGCATCTGCCGACAAGTGGTCGAACAATGCAGCGAAAGCGATTCTGGCAATGTGCTGAATGCCCTGACGGCCAGTCTCAATCGCCTGTCGAGCGTGAACAACTCGGTCGGCGCACTGGGTGAGGCGAGCAGCCTGCTGACCAGTGCACAGATCCAGGTCGAAGAAGCCGTCGGCGAACTCAATCGCTTTCTCGACAATTTCGATGCCGATCCGGCGCGCCTGCAATATCTGGAAGAACGTCTGGATTCCATCTACACGCTGGCACGCAAACACCGCATACAGCCGACGGAAGTAGCGGAGATGCAGCAGAAGCTGCTCGATGAAATTGAAGCCCTGGACGCCAACGATGAATCCATCGAGCGTCTCTCCGAAGAACTCGCATCCTATGCCCGCCACTATCAGGAAAAGGCTCGGGAACTGAGCGAGCTGCGCCATCAGGCGGCCGGCAGCCTGGCCAGCGCTGTGGAGCAGGAGATTCAGCGCTTGGGCATGCCCGGAGGTCGCTTCACTATAGAGTTGCGCGCCAACAACAGCAGCGAACTGCAACCCAATGGCCTGGAGCAAGTCGAGCTGCTGGTCAGCGCCAACCCGGGCCAGCCTTTGAAGGCCCTGGCCAAAGTGGCGTCCGGCGGTGAGCTGTCACGGATCAGCCTGGCCATCCAGGTGATTACCGCCCAGACCTCTCGCGTACCGACGCTGGTGTTCGACGAAGTGGACGTGGGCATTGGCGGTCCGACGGCCGAAATCGTCGGCCAGTTGTTGCGCCGCCTCGGGGATCGCGGGCAGGTATTGACGGTCACGCACTTGCCGCAGGTCGCGGCTCAGGGGCATCAGCATTTGTTCGTCCACAAGGTGCGTGGTGAACAGGCCACTCACACGGCCGTTTCGAAGCTGAGCAAGAATGACCGTATAGAAGAAGTCGCGCGAATGCTTGGCGGCATCGATCTAACCAAAGAGTCCTTGGCGCACGCGAAAAAGATGGTCGTTACCGCAAAGGTTTAAGCACCGCAGAAAGCACGAAGGCGACCCTCGGGTCGCCTTCGTTCGTTTCGCGAACCTGAAATTCGCGCGACATGCTTACTTTTTCTTGCGTACGTACAGCACCAGGTTGTGATCCACCAGATCAAAACCATGCTCCTCGGCGATTGCCTTCTGAAGCTTCTCGATTTCCGGGCTGACGAATTCGACAACCTCGCCGGAGTCCACGTTGACCATATGGTCGTGGTGGCCACTGTCGGCCAATTCGAATACCGCGTGACCGCCGTCGAAGTTGTGACGGACCACGAGGCCAGCCGCTTCGAACTGGGTCAGTACACGGTAAACCGTGGCCAGACCGACGTCCTCGCCAGCTTCCATCAACGCCTTGTAGACGTCCTCGGCACTCATGTGACGCTGCTCGGTAGAGTCGAGCATTTGCAGGATCTTGACCCGTGGCAGGGTCACTTTGAGGCCGGCTTTGCGTAGTTCGCTATTTTCAACCATGGTCAGCTTTCTCGCGATGCTGCTTCGCAGCTTCTCTTAATGCGGGTATGATCGGCGTTTACGTTGTCCCAGCCAAGATAGTGGAAGTCGCCCACCGATGCAAAACACCAAGCTCTTGCTAACCAGTTTCACCTTTGTGGGACTGCTCGCACTCGCCGGTTGTTCATTCCCCGGGGTTTACAAAATCGACATCCAGCAGGGCAATGTCGTCACGCAGGACATGATAGACCAGTTACGCCCGGGAATGACCCGGCCGCAAGTACGGTTTATCATGGGCAACCCTCTGCTTGCCGACACGTTCCATGCCAACCGCTGGGATTATCTGTACAGCCTGCAACCGGGTGGCGGTGAACGCCAGCAGGAACGCGTGAGTGTCATTTTCGACTCGAATGACCGCCTTGCCGCCCTGTCCGGTGACTTCATGCCAGGCGTCAGCCGTGACGAAGCCATTCTCGGCAAGGACAGTGGAACCAGCGTGACCGCTCCTGCCGAGAACGTCGAGCAGCCAAAACCGGAAAAACCAGCCAAGCCAGGCTCCCTGCTGGATCAGATCCAGAAGGACGTCGATGGTGTGGAAACCGTTCCGGTTCCAACGCCAGAACCGCTGGATACCTCGCCGCAATAATTTGCGACGCAATAAAAAAACCCGGAAATTCCGGGTTTTTTTATTGCCTGCCGTTTGGCCAGCCTACTGATTTCGCGCCTTGGCCTCGGCGGCTTTCGCGGCACGCAGACGGCGCACTTCTTTCGGATCAGCCAACAGCGGTCGATAGATCTCGATGCGATCGCCCTCCTGAACCTGTCGAGTATCCGGATCAGCGATCACTTTGCCGAAGATCCCCAAGGGGCAGCTCTGCAGATCCAGCTCCGGAAATTCAGCATCAATCCCGGAAGCCATCAGGGCCGCCCGCACCGTCGCACCTTCGACGACGCTGACCACCCGCAAAACCTGACGATCAACGGCGGCATACACCACTTCGATTTCGATCACCGGCTCAACCATGCATCTGCTTGGCGCGCTGGCAAAACGCATCCACCAATGTATTGGCCGCCTGATTGAACAACGGACCGAGCGTCGCCCGGACCAACGGGCCGGCATAGTCGAAGGACAGATCCAGACTGATCTTGCAGGCCTTCTCGTTCAGCGCCTTGAACACCCAGACGCCATGCAGCTGATTGAACGGCCCCTCCTCCAGGTTCATCTCAATCGACTGCCCCGGCACCAGCGTATTGCGCGTCACGAAATGCTGACTGAGACCACCCTTGGCCACGCCGACACTGGCGCGCATATGCTCAGGCGAGCTTTCCAGAACCTCAGCAGACGAGCACCACGGCAAAAACTCGGGGTAACGCGCCACGTCATTGACCAGGTCGTAGAGAAATTGCGCCGGGTAAGGCAGCAGTGCCGATCGTTGAATATGTGTCGTCATGTAAGCGTCACTTCCAGAGCTGGGTGGCAAACACTACAAGAATGCCGATGGGCGCCACATAGCGCATCAAGAACAGAGACAGAGCGAACAGCACCGGGCTGCGAATCGACAACTCGTCACGCACCGCTTCACGCCCCATCACCCAACCGGCAAACAGCACGAAGCACAGCCCGCCGAGCGGCAACATGATCCGCGAGGTGAAGAAGTCGATCACCCCAAAGAAGTCCAGACCACCGGCCGCACCCCATTGGTAGAGATGGAACACCCCGCCATCGTTCACGAAAAATTTGGCTTCCTTCCAGATATTGAAGGAAAACACCGTACCCAGGCCGACGAACCAGCAAGTAAATGCCAACCAGAACGTCACCCAGGCACGACTGATTTTAGTCCGCTCGACCAGATAGGCGACCATCGGCTCAAGCAGGGAAATCGCCGAGCTCCAGGCCGCAATGGCCACCAGAACGAAGAACACCACGCCCATCAACTGGCCGAAAAGCACGTTACCGAAAGCAAATGGCAGGCTGACGAACATCAGCCCCGGGCCTTCGCTCGGGTTCAAACCACCGGCGAACACAATCGGAAACAAGGCCAGGCCGGCCACCAGCGAAACAAAAGTATCGAGCAGCGCCACACCCACGACCGTGCCGGACAGCGAGGCTTCCTTGGTCATGTAGGCGCCGTAGATCATGATCGAGCCCACGCCCACGCTCAGCGAGAAAAACGCGTGCCCCATGGCCGGCAGCAAGCCGTCGAGGACTTTCTCCGGATGGAAGTCGAACATGAAATGCACGCCCTCCATGAAATGCCCGGTGGTCATGCTGTAACCCAGCAGCACCAGCACCATCACGAACAGCAGCGGCATCATGATCCGCAGGCTGCGCTCAAGCCCTGCGACCACGCCCTTGGCGATGACCACGGCCGAAAGCAGCATGAAGGCCGTGTGCCAGAGAGTCAGGCGCCACGGATCGGCGATGACATTACCGAAGTACGCCCCGACTTGATCGGCCGTCGCGCCCTGGAAGTCGCCGCGTCCCATATCAATGATGTAATCCAGCGACCAGCCGCCGACCACACTGTAGAAAGACAGGATCAGCAACGCCGTGATCATCCCGGCGAATGCGCCCCACGACCATTTGCCCGAGTGACCGGCTTCCAGCGCCAGCGCCTTCAGGGCATTCGCCGGACTCTGGCGCGCACGTCGGCCGATCAGGGTCTCGGCGAGCATGACCGGGATGCCGATCAGCGCGATACACGCCAGAAACATCAGCACGAAGGCGCCGCCACCGTAGACCCCGACCATGTAGGGGAATTTCCAGATGCTGCCCAGTCCCACGGCCGAGCCGGTCGCGGCGAAAATGAAAACCCAGCGGCTAGCCCAACTGCCGTGGACAGAAACCTTGTCTGTCGACATCGTTTATCACGCCCAAGCGTTAGAAAAAGAGGCCGCATTGTCCGGGATTCACACAACCTGCTCAAGCACGCAGCATCACCGTAGCCGACAGCCGTTTATCTCCATATAATGCCGCCCCTATGGCTAAACAGAAGAAACACCCAACAGGGACCATCGCGCAAAACAAAAAGGCGCGACACGATTACTTCATCGAGCACAAGTTCGAGGCTGGTCTGGTCCTGGCCGGCTGGGAAGTAAAAAGTCTGCGGGCAAGCAAACTGCAACTGGTCGACAGTTACGTGTTGCTCAAGGATGGCGAAGCCTGGTTGCTCGGCAGCCACATCACGCCTCTGATGACCGCCAGCACCCACGTCATTGCCGACCCGGTGCGTACCCGCAAGTTGCTGCTCAACCGTCGCGAGCTGGACAAGCTCGCCGCCGCCGTGCAGCAAAAGGGTTACGCCTGCGTGTGCCTGTCCTGGTACTGGAGCAAGCACATGGTCAAGTGCGAGATCGCACTGGGCAAGGGCAAGAAGGAATACGACAAGCGTGATACCGAACGCGAACGCGATGCTGGTCGCGAGTTGCAGCGTGCGGTGCGCAACAAGGGCAAGGAAGACTGATTCCTCTGCCTGAATGACCGTTCCCGCGCCCGCCGCGAGAACGGTCATGCCTACATTCCCTTGCGTCGTTCGGCGCGAGCCATGCGCTGTACTTCCTGTCGCACCTCTTCCAGCACTTCCTGTACATAAAGAATGTGTCGGCTGGATACCTCACGCGCCTGTTCCGCGCGCCCCTCGATAATCGCCAGATACAATTCCCGATGCTGTGTGATCAGCATGTCGCGGGTTTCCGCACGCTGTTTGTACATGCCACCGATGTTGGTCACCACGTTGCGCTTGAGCAGGTCGAACAGCCCGCGAATGGTGTGCAGCAACACCGCGTTGTGACTGGCCTCGGCAATCGCAAGATGGAATTTCGCATCCGCCGCGCCCTCTTCCGCCCGGCTCACTTCGTCATGCCGCGAATAGCAGTCCTGTAATTCTTCGAACGCAGTCGTCAACCGCTCACGATCCACATCCGTGGCGCGCAATGCCGCGTAATAGGCGCACGATGCCTCCAGCGTGTGGCGAAATTCCAGCAGATCGCGCTGCGCCTCGGGATTGCTTTCCAGCAATTGCAGCAGCGGATCGCTGAAGGTTGAACCGAGACTTTCCACGACATAGTTGCCGCCGCCCTGCTTGCTCACCAGCAAACCCTTGGCCGCCAGTTTCTGAATCGCCTCGCGCAACGAGGGCCGGGAAACGCCGAACTGTTCCGCCAAAGTCCGCTCGGCCGGCAGACGTTCGCCGGACTTCAGCGTGCCCTCGAGAATCATCCCTTCCAGTCGCTCGACAATGTCGTCAGACAAACGGCGCTGACGTATCTGATCAAACCCCATCACTCAACTCTCCACCATCCCGACCGCTCGCCGGGCTCTCTATTCTGGCCTATCGACGCTGCGCCGACACCTGCCAGATGACGCCAATTCAACCGGTGCACTCCGACTTGCCGTCCGGTTGTTCGACAAAAGTTTTAGGGCGGCAAATTGACACACCGATATCAAGGCTTTTACCCTAGCCGACAGCACTTGTAAATTGGTCTTACCAATTACCCAAGTACGCTGACAGTGCCTGACCAACAACAATTAGGGGCCACCCCATATGCAAACCTGGCAACAGCTCTACAGCCCGCTCGGCAGTCTCGGCGTGTCCGCACTCGCGGCCGTCATCCCCATCGTTTTCTTCTTCCTCGCCCTGGCGGTGTTCCGCCTCAAAGGTCATGTGGCCGGCAGCATCACGCTCGCCCTGGCCATCGCCGTGGCGATCTTCGCGTTCCAGATGCCGGTCGACATGGCGTTCGCCGCCGCCGGTTACGGCTTCGCTTATGGTCTGTGGCCGATTGCCTGGATCATTGTGGCGGCGGTGTTTCTGTACAAACTCACGGTCAAGAGCGGTCAGTTCGAGGTCATCCGCAGCTCGGTACTGTCGATCACTGACGACCAGCGTCTGCAGGTGCTGCTGATCGGTTTCTGCTTCGGAGCATTCCTGGAAGGTGCCGCCGGTTTCGGTGCGCCAGTGGCGATTACCGCTGCGCTGCTGGTGGGACTCGGCTTCAATCCGCTGTACGCCGCCGGCCTGTGCCTGATTGCCAACACCGCACCGGTGGCGTTCGGCGCATTGGGGATTCCGATCATCGTGGCCGGGCAAGTCACCGGTATCGACGCGTTCAAGATCGGCGCAATGACCGGCCGCCAGTTGCCACTGCTGTCGTTGTTCGTGCCGTTCTGGCTGGTGTTCATGATGGATGGCCTGCGCGGTGTGCGTGAAACCTGGCCGGCGGCGCTGGTTGCAGGCTTGAGCTTTGCCGTCACCCAGTACTTCACTTCGAACTTCATCGGCCCGGAACTGCCGGACATCACGTCAGCCCTGGCCAGCCTGATTTCGCTGACCCTGTTCCTCAAGGTCTGGCAGCCAAAACGTGCCGCCGGCCAGCACATTGCCGGTGCCGTTTCCGCTTCGGTGGTAATCGCCAGCGCCGGCGGTTTCGGCCAGAAGCGCACCACCGTCGCTTCGCCTTACAGCCTCGGGGAAATTTTCAAGGCGTGGTCGCCGTTCCTGATCCTCACCGTGCTGGTGACCATCTGGACCCTCAAGCCTTTCAAGGCCATGTTCGCCGCCGGCGGTTCGATGTACGCCTGGGTGTTCAACTTCGCGATCCCGCACCTTGATCAACTGGTGATCAAAACCGCACCGATCGTTGCCGCCCCGACGGCGATTCCGGCCGTGTTCAAACTCGACCCGATTTCCGCGACCGGTACAGCGATTTTCTTCTCCGCACTGATCTCGATGCTGGTGCTGAAGATCAATATCAAAACTGGTCTGACCACTTTGAAAGAGACCTTCTACGAACTGCGCTGGCCAATCCTGTCCATCGGCATGGTGCTGGCGTTTGCCTTCGTCACCAACTATTCCGGCATGTCTTCGACCATGGCTCTGGTGCTGGCGGCAACCGGCGCGGCATTCCCGTTCTTCTCGCCGTTCCTCGGCTGGCTGGGAGTGTTCCTGACCGGTTCCGATACCTCGTCCAACGCCCTGTTCAGTTCGCTGCAAGCGACCACCGCACACCAGATCGGCGTCAACGACACCTTGCTGGTAGCGGCCAATACCAGCGGCGGCGTGACCGGCAAGATGATTTCGCCACAATCGATCGCCGTGGCTTGCGCAGCGACCGGTCTGGTGGGCAAGGAATCCGATCTGTTCCGCTTCACCCTCAAGCACAGCCTATTCTTTGCCACGATCGTCGGCCTGATCACCCTGGCCCAGGCCTACTGGTTCACCGGCATGCTGGTGCACTGATAACTGCAAGAAACCTACAAGAAGCATGGAAATAACCGACGCCGGTTCGTGATTCCGGCGTCAGCAATTCACAACCCGGTCTGTAAGGCTGCTGAAAGCAACGCGCTCTATATTCGGCAGCCTCAACAGACGGATAACCGGGCCCACCCGGAGACACGCCTGATGAGCGAGCTTTTTTACAACGCTGTGCCCAACGCCACTCGCGTCGCACCGCCACTGCCCGAACCCCGGCAATACCCCAGCGAGAAACCGTCGCGGGTCTACCTGTTCGGCACCTGCGTGGTCGACCTGTTCTACCCGGAAGCCGGGATGGACGCGATCCACTTGCTGGAACGCGAAGGCATCCGGGTCGACTACCCGCAAGGGCAGAGCTGCTGCGGACAACCGGCCTACACCTCGGGTTACACCGAGCAGGCACGCACGGTGGCGCGCTCGCAACTGGCGCTGTTTGCCGGGGATTTTCCGGTGGTGGTGCCATCGGGTTCGTGCGCCGGGATGATCCGCGAGCATTACGCCGACTTGTTCAAGGACGAGCCGCAAACGCTGAAACAGGTTCAGGCCCTCGCGGCCCGCACCTATGAATTGGCCGAGTTCCTGCTGTTCGTCTGCAAGGTGCAGCTCAAGGACAGCGGCGAGCCGGTCAAAGTGGCGCTGCACACCTCGTGTTCGGCGCGGCGGGAAATGAACACCCACCTGCACGGCCGCGAGTTGTTGGCGCAGTTGAGCAACGTGGAACGGGTCAACCACGACCATGAAAGCGAATGCTGTGGCTTCGGTGGGACATTCAGCGTCCGTATGCCAGATATTTCCGGCGCGATGGTGGCTGACAAGACCCGGGCGTTGAAGGAATCCGGCGCACATCAGGTACTCAGTGCCGACTGCGGCTGTCTGATGAACATCAACGGCTCGCTGGAAAAACAGAAGGAAGCGCTGCGCGGGCAACACCTGGCGAGCTTCCTCTGGCAACGAACCGGAGGTGCGCGATGAGCACTTCCACGATTATTCCTACTGTTGCCGTAGAAGAAGATTTCCGCACCCGGGCACACAACGCCCTGGGCGATTCGCAGTTACGGAACAACTTCCGCACCGCGATGGATTCACTGATGACCAAGCGGGCAGCGGCTTTCAGCGATGCCCACGAAAGAGAACACCTGCGTGAACTGGGCAATGCGATCCGTGCCCGCGCGCTCTCCAAGTTGCCCGACCTGCTCGAGCAACTGGAACAGAACCTGACCCGCAACGGTGTGACAGTGCACTGGGCGGAAACGGTGGACGAGGCCAATGGCATCGTCCTTTCGATCATCCGCGCTCACGAGGCGCGGCAAGTGATCAAGGGCAAATCGATGGTCAGCGAAGAGATGGAGATGAACCATTTCCTCGAGGCTCGGGACATTGAATGTCTGGAGTCCGACATGGGGGAGTACATCGTCCAGCTCGACCACGAGAAGCCTTCACACATAATCATGCCGGCAATCCACAAGAATGCCGGTCAGGTCGCGTCCTTGTTCCACGACAAACTTGGCGTGGAATACACCAAGGACGTTGACCAACTCATACAGATCGGTCGCAGGGTTCTGCGGCAGAAATTCTTCGAAGCGGACATCGGCGTCTCCGGCGTCAACTTCGCCGTGGCCGAAACCGGCACTCTGCTGCTGGTGGAAAACGAAGGCAACGGCCGCATGACCACCACCGTGCCGCCGGTGCACATCGCCGTCACCGGCATCGAAAAAGTCGTGGAAAACCTGCGCGACGTGGTGCCGCTGCTGTCATTGCTGACCCGCTCGGCGCTCGGCATTCCGATCACCACCTACGTCAACATGATCTCCGGCCCGCGCAAGGAACATGAACTCGACGGCCCGCAGGAAGTGCATCTGGTACTGCTCGACAACGGTCGTAGCCAGGCCTTCGCCGACAGCGAACTGCGCCAGACGTTGAACTGCATCCGCTGCGGCGCCTGCATGAATCATTGCCCGGTCTACACCCGCGTTGGCGGCCACACCTACGGCGAGGTCTACCCCGGCCCGATCGGCAAAATCATCACCCCGCACATGGTCGGTCTGGCGAAAGTCCCGGATCACCCAAGCGCGTCTTCGCTGTGCGGCGCCTGCGGTGAAGTATGTCCGGTAAAAATTCCTATCCCCGCACTGCTGCGCCGCCTGCGCGAAGAGAACGTCAAAGCCCCCGACAGTCCTCATCAAGTGATGCGCGGCCAGGGCAGCAAGTATTCGCGCAAGGAACGCTTCATCTGGAACGCCTGGGCGAAGCTCAATAGCTCGCCGACTTTGTATCGACTGTTTGCGTTTTTCGCCACGCGCCTGCGCGCACTGGCGCCGAACAACGTCGGGCCGTGGACGCAGAATCACAGCGCTCCGAAACCTGCCCCCCGCTCACTGCATGACATGGCTCGCGAACACCTGGCCAAACAAGGAGACCGTTGATGAGCGCCAAGCAAAACATCCTCGGCAAGTTAAGGAACAGTCTGACCGGCACCACACCGATTGCCGACAACTTCGATGTCGATCTGGTAACCCGGCCTTACACCTACAGCGCCGAACAACGGATCCCGCAACTGCGCAAACTGATGGAAGCGGTGCACACCGAAATCCACCTGACGTCTGCTGAAGCGTGGCCGGCGCTGCTGGCGCAATTACTGCGCGACCGCCAGTTGCCGAGTCTGCTGATCGCACCGACTACGCCTCACGGGCAGCGCATCTCACAGCACTGGGCGAACAATCCTGATCTGCCGACGCTGAAGTCCTACGACCGGCCAATGGAAGAGTGGAAAGCCGAGCTGTTCAACGACACGCCGGCCAGCCTGACCGGCACCCTCGGCGCCATCGCCGCCACCGGCAGCCTGATTCTCTGGCCAACCCGCGAAGAACCAAGGCTGATGAGCCTGGTGCCGCCGGTGCATTTCGCCCTGCTCAAGGCCAGCCAGATCCGCGACAACTTCTATCAGGTGCAGCAGGAATTCGAGTGGGCGCAAGGCATGCCGACCAATGCGCTGCTGGTGTCCGGCCCGTCAAAAACCGCCGACATCGAACAAGTCCTGGCTTACGGCGCCCACGGCCCGAAAGACCTGGTGTTGTTGATCCTGGAGGACCAATGACCTTACCGGCGACTTTCCTGCGCGATGCGCAGCAACTGATTCCGGCCGAACGGCGCTTCGACGATCCGCTGTCGACCCTGGCCTTCGGCACCGATGCCAGCTTCTACCGGTTGATTCCGCAACTGGTGATCCGCGTCGAGTCCGAAGATGAAGTGGTGGCGCTACTGAAACTGGCCCAGCGCGATCAGGTTCCGGTGACCTTCCGCGCCGCCGGCACCAGCCTGTCCGGCCAGGCGATCAGCGATTCGGTGTTGATCGTGCTCGGGGATAACTGGAACGCGCGCGAGATCCGAGGGCAAGGTGCGCAAATCCGCTTGCAACCGGGTGTGATCGGCGCCCAGGCCAACGCATGGCTCGCGCCATTCGGGCGCAAGATCGGTCCGGACCCAGCGTCGATCAACGCCTGCAAGATCGGCGGCATCGTCGCCAACAACGCCAGCGGCATGTGCTGCGGCACTGCGCAAAATACCTATCACACGCTGGCCGGGATTCGTCTGGTGCTGGCCGACGGCACCCGACTCGACACCGAAGATGCCGCCAGCGTCGAGGCGTTTCGAGTCAGCCACAGTGAATTGCTGGAACGTCTGGCGACTTTGGGCCGCGAGACCCGCGCCAATGCCGAACTGGCCGCGCGAATCCGCCACAAATACCGTCTGAAAAATACCACCGGCCTGTCGCTCAACGCCCTGGTGGATTTCGATGAGCCTGTGGATATCTTGAGCCACTTGCTGGTCGGCTCCGAAGGCACCCTCGGTTTCATCAGCGCGGTGACTTACGACACCGTGATCGACCACCCGAACAAGGCCTCGGCACTGATCGTTTTCCCGGACGTGGAAACCTGCTGCAACGCGGTCACCGTGCTGAAAAGCCAACCGGTGTCCGCCGTGGAACTGCTTGATCGCCGCAGCCTGCGCTCGGTGCAGGACAAACCCGGGATGCCGGATTTCGTACAGCACCTGTCGAACAATGCCTGCGCGCTGCTGATCGAATCCCGCGCCGCTTCTTCCACGTTGCTGCAGGAACAACTGGCGCAGATCATGGCGTCGCTCGGCGATTTCCCGGTGGAAAAACAGGTCGACTTCACCGAAGACCCGGTCGAAAACGCCCGCCTCTGGGCGATCCGCAAGGACACCTTCCCCGCCGTCGGCGCCGTGCGCAAGACCGGCACTACGGTGATCATCGAAGACGTGACCTTTCCGGTGGAACAACTGGCGATCGGCGTGAACCGTCTGATCGAGCTGTTCGACAAACATCACTACGACGAAGCGATCCTTTTCGGACACGCGCTGGAAGGCAATCTGCACTTCGTCTTCACCCAAGGCTTCAACAGCGCGGAAGAAGTCGCACGCTATCAGGCGTTCATGGACGACGTGGCGCAATTGGTGGCCGTGGAGTTCGGCGGCTCGCTGAAAGCGGAACACGGCACCGGACGCAACATGGCGCCCTTCGTTGAACTGGAATGGGGCAGCGACGCCTATCAGTTGATGTGGCAGCTCAAACGCCTGCTCGACCCCAACGGCATTCTCAATCCGGACGTGGTGCTCAGCGAAGACCCGCAGATCCACCTCAAGCACCTGAAACCGCTGCCGGCGGCCGACGAGATTGTGGATAAATGCATCGAGTGCGGTTTCTGCGAGCCGGTCTGCCCCTCGAAAGGCCTGACCCTGAGCCCGCGCCAGCGCATCGTGATCTGGCGCGATATTCAAGCGCGAAAGCGCGCCGGGATCGACACCACCGAACTGGAAAAAGCCTACGAGTACCAAGGCATCGATACCTGCGCCGCGACCGGTTTGTGTGCGCAACGCTGTCCTGTAGGCATCAATACCGGTGAGCTGGTGAAAAAGCTTCGCGGCCATCACGCAACCCATACGAAAACCGCCAACCTGATCGAAGGAAATTTCGCCACCACCCTGCAAGGTGCGCGCTTCACCCTGCATGTGGCCAACGGTGCGCGAATGTTGTTGGGTGCACCACGCCTGGCGAAGCTTTCAGCGACCCTGACGCGGCTGTCCAAAGGTCAGGTGCCGCTGTGGACCAACGCGATGCCACAGCCGGAAAAAGCCATCCGCTTCAGCCCTGCCGTGTCGGACGAGCGTCCGCGCGTCGTGTATCTGGCAGCCTGCGTCTCGCGGGTAATGGGGCCGGCGGCGGGCGACAAAGAGCAGATGTCGCTGTACGACAAAACCCGTGGTCTGCTGGAGAAGGCCGGTTATCAGGTGGTGT
This sequence comes from Pseudomonas sp. B15(2017), assembly GCF_002113215.1. NCBI lineage: Bacteria > Pseudomonadati > Pseudomonadota > Gammaproteobacteria > Pseudomonadales > Pseudomonadaceae > Pseudomonas > Pseudomonas sp. B15(2017). The sequence continues at coordinate 76,016 of NZ_NEJZ01000004.1, read as the reverse complement.
TCCCGGACAATCTGGACAACCTCTGCTGCGGTCAGCCTTTCGCGTCCAAGGGCTATGCCGAGCAGGCCGAACACAAGCGTCAGGAACTGATCGGTGCATTGCTTCAGGCCAGTCGCGGCGGGCTTGATCCGATCTACTGCGACACCAGCCCCTGCACGTTGCGGCTGGCGCAGGATGTGGGAAATGTTCGCCTGGATCTGTACGACCCCGTGCGATTCATCCGTACGCATCTGATGGACCGGCTCGACTTCACGCCGCAGGAAGCACCGATTGCCGTTCACGTGACCTGCAGCACTCAGCACCTTGGGGAAAGCCAGGCGCTGATCGAACTGGCGCGCAAATGCAGTAAGAACGTGGTGATCCCGGAAGGCATTCACTGCTGTGGTTTCGCCGGCGACAAGGGTTTCACCACGCCGGAACTCAACAGCCATTCCCTGCGAACGCTCAAGGATGCGGTGCAACAGTGCAGCGAGGGGATTTCCACCAGCCGCACCTGTGAGATCGGCCTGACGCAACACGGCGGAATCGACTACCACGGCCTGGTGTATCTGGTGGATCGGGTGACCCGGGCCAAAGCCCCCGCAACCGCCATGTGAAGAAAAATAGAACCCTTGCGAGTGAGCGCAGTCCACAGAACAGGCCCCGAACAATCGGGGCTTTTCCTCCATTCGGTCGCCCGTCCTGACGGCCAGCGAAGTCTGGATCCCTCAGTTCAAGGAGATACACATGAAACGTTCTGTACTGTTAGGTCTGTTCGTTACTGCCTCGATGATGGCTTCCACGTCCTTTGCTGCTGACAAGCCTGCTGACTTGTGCGATGCCAATCTGCAAACCATCAACAACGCCAAGGCCCAAGCCATGTCGTCGCCTGACCTGAGTCAAAGGGTAGAGGCCAGTGTGCAGAAGGCCCAGGCACTCAAAGCCCAGGGCAAGATCGACGAATGTGTGGCTGAAACCCAGCAAACCATTCTGGAAATCCGCAAAACCAGCGGAACCAACAACTGATCGAAGCTGAGGCCAACCTTCGGGTTGGCCTTGCGGGCCGTTTGGCGTACACTGCGCGTGCTTGTTGCTCGAACAGATATACCGGGCAATGAGTTCGGGGCCGTTCAGGATTCGACGCCGGTTGCGAAACTCTAGGTGCATGCCGACTTGGTAACAGAAGTCGTAAATCCACTGTTGCAACTACTTATAGTTGCCAATGACGACCAATACGGTGCTGCTCTCGCTGCTTAATTGCAGCTGACATGCACTCCTGGTACCTTCGGGTCCAGCAATCATCAGGGGATGTCTGTAAACCCAAAATGATTGTCATATAGAACAGAATCGCCGTGCAGTACGTTGTGGACGAAGCGGCTAAAACTTACACAACTCGCCCAAAGCACCCTGCCCGTCGGGTCGCTGAGGGTTAACTTAATAGACACGGCTACGCATGTAGTACCGACAGCGGAGTACTGGCGGACGGGGGTTCAAATCCCCCCGGCTCCACCAAATACACATCTAAAGACGTCCACGGACGTCTTTTTTTGTGCCTGAAATCCAGCAAATACAGGGCTTTCATTGCCATCAGTGTCCACGGACGTCCAAGAACAGCCACGCTTTATGGCATTCCAAATGGCATTCCAAGCCCAACAGTGCTAATTTTTGGAATGCCAACCCAATCCTGGAATGCCAATGTGCGCACAAGCGACTCGCCTCTCTGAGCTCAAAATCAAATCTGCCAAGCCTTCTGAAAAGGACTACGTCCTGTTCGACGGCGGCGGACTTCAAATGCGAGTGAGAAGTAATGGCTCCAAGCTATGGAACTTCAATTATCGACATCCCGTGACGAAGAAGCGGATCAACATGGGCCTAGGTACCTTCCCTGAAGTCTCGCTAGCACAGGCACGAAAGGGCTCCATTGCAGCGAGGGAAATACTTGCCCAAGGCCTCGATCCCAAAGAACAACGAGATGCAGTGCTGCAAGCAAAGCAAGCTGAAACTGAGCACACATTTCAGAATGTCGCTACGTCCTGGTATGAACTGAAGAAGGATGCAGTGACACCAGCTTATGCCGAGGATATTTGGCGCTCATTGACGTTGCACGTTTTTCCGGATTTGGGCACCACACCGATCTCAGCCATCAGCGCACCACAAGTCATCAACCTGCTTCGGCCACTCGAAACCAAAGGCAGTCTTGAAACAGTTAAACGGCTATCACAGCGACTCAACGAGATCATGACCTACGGGGTCAACTCGGGACTGATTCACGCAAACCCGCTTAGTGGGATTCGATCCGTCTTCAAGAAACCGAAAAAAAAGAATATGGCTGCGCTTGCTCCCGATGAGCTGAAAGAACTCATGGTGGCAATTGCCAATGCCAGCATAAAAAGGACTACGCGCTGCCTTATCGAATGGCAGCTCAACACCATGACCCGCCCAGCAGAGGCAGCCACCACACGCTGGGCGGACATCGACTTCGAGAAGAAGATCTGGACGATTCCTGCTGAGCGCATGAAGAAACGCCGCATACATATCGTGCCGCTCACAGATCAAGCACTGGCACTGCTGGAGGCAATCAAACCCTACAGCGGACACAGAGAGTATGTATTTCCTGCAGACCGGGACCCTCGAACCCATTGCAACAGCCAAACCGCCAACATGGCGCTAAAGCGCATGGGCTTCGAAGGCCGGTTGGTAAGCCATGGCATGCGCTCAATGGCTAGCACTATTCTCAACGAACACGGCTGGGATCCTGAATTGATTGAAGTAGCGCTCGCCCACGTGGACAAAGACGAAGTGCGAAGCGCCTATAACCGAGCGGATTACATCGAACGTAGGCGCCCGATGATGGTTTGGTGGAGCGCGCACATTCAGGAAGCTGCTACCGGCAACCTTTCTGTGTCAGCCATGACAGAAAGCCGAGACAGAAAAGTAGTTTCGATACGCTGATCCAACGAGCGCTCTCAATCCAAAGTGGGCTCTTTCCTGAAAAGGAAGGTTGCCGTCATGGCCGACAATAGATAATTGGTGAAACACCAGCTTCCTTTGTCGCATGTACGAAAGATGAAAGGATCCAGAACATCTGAGTGATGTTTCCAGGAACTCGCATCCCTTTTTGTAACTTAGTGAACTCTGACTCAATCTGAGCCCTTGACAAAAAAGAGCAACAAATAATACAGCGTTTATTGAAGCGATAGTCCTGCCGAAGCTCGGCAAGGTATTTCTTGAAATCACCATGTAACTTTCTTCTAACCCGCGGCATTGTGCCATCACGGTAATTCATCAAAAGCTTGTTGTCGTACTTTTTTCCGAAAGCACGCAAATCAATATCCATATTTCCGATATTTTTTATGGCTTGCCCTACAACGTCATGTAGATTGCTTGCGGACTTACTCATATCTCCATGCTTCGAGTGTATAAAACTTACAGAGCACTCCTTTTTATTAAAAACAATATGATCAGCCCATTCATCGCCTAGATCGTCACAAAAGATATAGTCATTTTTGCTACAATGCTTTTCAATAAGCCCAAAAACCGAGCTTGAGTCAAACTTTTTCCTGGCAGGTTTGTAGTCACCTTTCTCAGAGGTAGCCATTGCAAGATCATCAATCACTACAAATGATTTTAGAAGACTAGGAATTTCATTGACGCCAGCACCATCTTTGAAACACTGCCCCATGAAATACATGTACTGTGGATTGGAGAAGCTGATAGTGGTCAGATTGTTTTTGTTTATAAACGACTGCAGCGTCAGCTCTTTTCCATTATCTTCAAGCTTTATTTTTCGCAATGCAGGCACATCTAAAGAAATAGAACTTTTATTTTTTTTGAGACTGGCCGGCCTGCTTGTGCCATTTAACTTAAAGTCCAACCCTGGAATAATCTCATAGACTGTTTCCAGCTGAGAGATCAATGCACGTAATTGCTTCCCTGTAAGTTCAAAGGTCCTGCCCTTTCTCGTCGTATAAAAGAGTGGGACATTTTTTTCTAGCAAGTTATCAACGACAAAGGATGACTCCACTAGAACAGCAGTAGGCTGAGTATTATTCCACACGATGTCTAGATCAACTAGCTGCGCAAACGCTTCTAAGAAATCCTTATCGCCAGAGGGGTTTTTGATCTGTTCGATTTGCTGACGCGCCCAACTAACAATATCATCAAGAGACTTTCTTTCGGAAGATTCTACTACTCGGCCACTTTGCGCCGAAATAGTTTTAATTCGGCCATTTAGTTTGAGCTTGAAGAAGTAAGGAATTGACCTTCCAGCAGCGTGTAGGGAAAGCAAACCTTTCAGATCCGCAGCTTCATAAGCTTTACTGCGCATTGCGCGCTCGGAAACGGTCATATTCCGCATAGATATTTTTTGAAATTCAGCTTCGTCATCGCTGAATGAAGCTGTTAAGTCTGAACTTTTGATGGGGGTCAGATGTTTTTCTATGACCTCAGAGATGCTTGCGCAGGATTTCTTCAATACTGCGACGTGGCCATCGACCTGAATGACCAGGATGAGCGCATGGATCAGGTCCGAGAGAGGATCTTCCCAAAAATGAACAGGTCTTTCGGTTGGGAACACTCTGAGGCTGAACCGAAACTCGGTACCGTCCTTAAGTTTGCGAATCTCATCCGTTTTATCGATTAAAAACGCCGAGCCTAGAGTTTTGTTATCGGACGCAGCATCCAAAATAGAACAAAGGGCTTCGTTTGTGAGCGCCACATCCTCACGATAAAACTGAGCGTTTTGGGTCAGAGCTAACCGATCAGGCATGTTTCGACTCCATCCATGGTTTTGTAAAAAATAGCATAGCGCCATCATTGGCACTAGAGACTACCGTAGCCACATCCATCGACCGAAGCGTTGCTCTGATCCCGAATCTAGAATTATTAAGGGTTCACACCTTCAATCAATGGCATCTCTGGCCGCCTCCAACCGACCGCTACGGCGTAGTTTCGTTTTCTGCCACACCACACTGCGCTAATACGATCCAAATAACTTTCAACCACACATAACCACCTTGACTACACCATCAAGGAGGTTCGCCCCATGTCATTGCAGTGTCCTCGCTGTCATTCCCCCAAAGTCGCTTCATTCCATCACGCCATGAAAGTCGGCGCGGCCATCGGCACCGTGGGTGGTGCTGCACGTGGCGTCAGTGCTGCGTTGGCTGGAGGCCAAGCGGGCGCGCTCATTGGCGCTATCGCCGGCCCTGTCGGTATCACACTCGGTTCGGTATCGGGTGCCATTCTCGGTGGGCTGGCCGGCGGTGTCGGTGGCTGTGCTCTCGGCGCCCAGTTGGGTGAGTCGCTCGATCGCCACGTCCTGGCCCACAACCTCTGCTTGCTATGCGGCCACCGCTTCAACCTCCCGACCTAACTAAGTCAACTTCCCTTCTATTTATTGCGTCCGGACGGTGCTGCGCTCTGCGTGGCGCTTTATGCCGGCTTGCACCTAAAGGAATTACAACCATGGCTCATCTCGTCGAAACTATGGCCTATGCTGGCGAAACTCCCTGGCATGGCCTGGGCAATCAGCTCACTCAGAAGCAACCCATCGAAGTTTGGCAACGCGAAGCCGGCATGGACTGGGAGATCCAGGAAAGCCCCGTCCTCTTCAAATCAGGGACCATCGGCCACCTGGGCGCGATCCATTCCTTCCCCGAACAGAAGGTGCTGTTCCGTTCGGATACCAAGGCGCCGCTGTCGGTGGTCTCTCAGCGCTACCACACCGTGCAACCGCGCGAGGTGCTGGAGTTCTACCGGGATCTAACCGAGGTCTCCGGTTACGAGCTGGAAACGGCCGGCGTACTGAAGGGTGGCCGCAAGTTCTGGGCGTTGGCGCGTACCGGGCAAGGTGCTGCGCTCAAGGGTAACGATCAGGTCAACGGCTACCTGCTGCTGGCCACGTCCTGCGACGGCACCCTGGCGACCACGGCAACACCCACCACCGTGCGCGTGGTCTGCAACAACACCTTGACCATCGCCTTGGACGGCACCAGCCGCGCGATCAAAGTGCCGCACAACACTCGCTTCGACCCGAAGGCAGTAAAGAAGCAGCTCGGCATCGCCGTCTCGCAATGGGACGACTTTATGTACCGCATGCGTGCGCTGGCCGAACGCAAAGTCCAGTGGCATGAGGCGCTGGGATTCCTCATGTCCGTGCTATGCGAGACCAATCCGACCGGCGCACTGCCGGAGGTACTGCCCAACGAACGCGCTCTGCGCAAGGTTCAGGAGCTGTACGAAGGTCGTGGTCGGGGCAGTCAGCTCGACTCGGCACGCGGCACCGCCTGGGGCTTGCTTAACTCCGTGACCGAGTTTGTCGATCACGAGCGTCGTGCACGCAGCAATGAGTACCGCATGGACTCGGCTTGGTTCGGCCAAGGGGCGCAGATCAAGCAACGTGCCCTGGACACCGCCCTGCAACTGGTCGCCTGACCGCTTACCTCCTTCAACTCCATAACGCCCGATCAGCGTAGCTGCTGATCGGGCGTTACTATTTCTGCAAGGTGAACGCTATGAACGCTACTCCGTTGCGCAGCACCAGCAAGGCTCGTCCAGCGCTGCGCCTGATCAGCACCAAGGAACTGCCTCGTGAAGATTGGCTGGAGGTGCGCAAGCAAGGCATTGGCAGCTCGGATGCCGGCGCTGCGGTGGGCCTAAATCCCTACAAATCGCAGTTGGAGCTGTGGCTGGAGAAAACCGGTCGAGACACTACACTGCCAAAAGCCGATCCACATGATGAAGAAAGCCCGATGTATTGGGGCAACGTCCTAGAGCCCATCGTGGCCTGGCACTACAGCAAGCGTACTAAGAACAAGGTGCGGCGCATCAACGCCGTGCTGCAACACCCGGATCCCGAGCTGCCCTGGATGCTGGCCAATATAGACCGCGAAGTAATCGGCGCGGACGACGTGCAGATCCTCGAATGTAAGACCGCCGGCATAAACGGCGCACGCCTTTGGAAGGAAGGCGTACCCGAGTATGTAGAACTGCAAGTGATGCACCAACTCGCAGTCACCGGCAAACAGGCGGCAGATGTGGCGGTGCTGCTCGGCGGTCAGCACTTGGAGATCCATCGCATTGAGCGAGATGAGCAGATGATCGCCCGCCTGATCGAACTGGAGCGTAAGTTCTGGACCTACGTGGAAACCGATACCCCGCCGCCAGCCGACGGCAGTGCATCAGCCGAGGCGGCTTTGCGCTGCTTGTACCCGGAGGACAACGGTCAGACCGTCGACTTCAGCGGCCATGCAGGATTGGCGGAGGCCTACTTAGAGCTCAAGGCCGTGCGCCAATCCATCGGCGAGAAACAAACGCGCGAGGCCCAACTTAAGCAGATGCTGCAGCAAGCCATCGGCGAGGCCACCCGAGCGGAGTTCTCCAGCGGATATATCAGCTGGAAGAAATCTAAGGGCTGCACCGAGCTCGATGTCGAACGCCTACTAAAAGAGAAACCTTACCTGCAGGTTCGCTACGCCAAAACCAAGGAAGGCAGTCGCCGCTTCCTGATCAGCTGACTCCGCTATCCGTTACTTCCCTCCCCTTGGCCAGTCCACGCAGTTAGCGCTGCGTAGCTGGCCTTTTTTCATTTTCAGGAGAACCATCATGTTGAAAGGCTTAGCCCTAACGCCGCCCGTGCTCGGACGCATCTCTATCGGCAAAGTCATTGAGAGAAACGGTAAACGCCTGCCGGAGAAAGATGATCAGTTCACCATCACATCCCAGGTACAAAGTAGGGATGGCTGGCTGCTACATCCACTCAATGACGAACTGCGTCAGAATAAGGAAGACAAGCTGCGCAGTATTCCTATACGCCTATTGTTCAACGAACCGGAGCTGAATTTCCGGGCCGACTACACCCTGTTCGACCGGCAGTCCGGGCGACCGTTATGCGTGGGCAATGGTGAAACCTGCAAGCGCTCTGCCCAGGACGGCATACAGTCTCTGCCCTGCCCTTCGCCCGACGCCTGCACACTGGCCAAAGGCGGTGCCTGCAAGCCTTACGGCCGACTGAATGTGATTATCGGTGATGAGGATTCGTTGGGTAGCTTTGTGTTCCGCACCACCGGATTCAACAGCATTCGCACCCTGGCTGCTCGACTGCATTATTTCCAGGCCATCTCAGGTAATCGACTGGCTTGCCTGCCGCTGGAGCTGCGTCTACGCGGTAAATCCACCCGCCAAAGCCATGGCACGCCGATCTTCTATGTCGACCTCACGATACGCGCTGGCATGGATATGAGCGAAGCGCTGCAGAAGGCGAGCGAGCTGGATACACAGCGGCAAACAGCAGGTTTCGATCAGAGGGCTCTAGATGACGCAGCTCGCCGAGGCTTCGGCAACGGCGCCTTCGAGGACAGCGAGGAGGACAGTCACGTCGTGATCGAGGAGTTCTTCGTAAATTCGGAGCCCGCCAGCACCTCTAGCCAGGGTGAATCGCAGCCAGCTCCCAACTCCCTCGCTGGAAAACTAGAAGTCCTCACCTCGCAAGCCCACTGAATCAAACCTATCGGTGCCGAGTACATCGCCAGGCACAAGATCTTGGAGACCCGCCATGTCGCTACTGCGTTTTTTGCTCTGCTTGTTCATATTCGTCGGAGCGCTTGCAGCCGCCGGGGCGCTGGTGCTGAGTATTCTGCTCATGCTGCGCTTCCCACCGCTGTTACTGGCCGTGGTGCTGGCATGCTGGATCCTGAGTCGCTTGCTCAGACTACCGTCCCCCGACCACAGAACTCCCACCTGAAATACTCAAAACCACCGTGCGCGGCCGTATCCATGGCCGCTTCTTCAGGAGAATGAATCATGCTTCGACACTGCTTGATCTGCGACTCCAAGGCCAACCTGATCCGGGAGGCTGCCAAAGGCATCGCACTACTGGTCGGCCTGGTTGGCAGTGCGTTGCGAGAAGCGCAGAAAGCGAATGAGGATACCCAAGCGCCAGACAGCCATCTGCTCATCAATGGGTTGGCCGCTATCACTCCCGCGTATCCATCGGCGTTGCGGGTAGCCGAGGATGTCGCCAAATATCACTTCGCGGGGTTCAACTGTTTGTGCCTACGCTGTGGTGCTCTGTTCGACGAGCCTGGGGAAAAAGAATCCTCTGAAACAACAAAGCAACCGCCGTGACTGAGCCCATCAGTCGCGATCAAGCCTAGTGACAAGACGCTCCACCATGTCCATGACGAAGTCGCGGTCATGCGCCTCCAGCCTAGACAACAAGTCATAGAGCCTCCGCGCCTGGTCCTCTGGGCGTGAACTCCCCTCGGTCAGCAGGTCAGCCGTTTCACAACGAAAAACCGCTGCCAGCTCCACCAAACGCTCGATGTTGGGCATAACGATCCCTCGCTCGATACGGGATACGGCCTCGCTTCCAATCCCAAGCTTTTCCGCAACCTGCTCCTGACTCAGCTTGCAACGAGCACGCTGGCGAGCAATTGCTTGGCCAACAAGCTCCGCCAACTGCTTCGATTCGGTTTTTGACATGCCGCCCTCCAGTTCAACCTGGATAGTTGGCTATCAACCTGTTGACATGAAGGACTTATCAAACCGAGACTCACCCTAAAAGGTTGTTATTCCACCCTTTCTCAAAACCACTATCTCTTGCAGGGAGCTCAGAAAACCCATGATCGTCGTAACAGGTCTGAATGAAGCGCAGATTGAAGGTCTCGTGAAAAGTAAAGCGTCCTTCGAGATCCATGGTCTCAGGGGCAATTTCATGGCAGGTATCAAACTGGTTGAAACCAAGATTGAAAGCCAGGGGCTGAAGTGTCGAGTCAAAAGCGATGTGAAAAGTGCAGTGGTACAAGGCGGCGCACTCGGCGCCGTATTCACCGTCCTGACAACACCTGCAACATTGACCATAGCGACATTAACGGCTGCAGCAGGCGTAGGTCATACGCTCGTTACGTATAACCCCGACTACGAAATCATCAAGGACTACGTCAACAAGCGGCTCAAGGTTGTTTACAAGAAATAGCAGCTTTGCTCAGCCCTCTCGTCAAACCCTTCATAGTAAGAAATAAACCATGAAACGTATCCTCAGCATCCTTCTTCTCGCGTTCTGTGCTCACGCCAACGCTGAAATCTCCGCGTACCAAGGTACAGCGGCTTTCTTTCCCGACGAGAAATCGACCCACAACCTCCCGGAAGCGATTCCATGCGTCACCCGCCCAGCAGCGACGGGTCTACCAATGCTCTTCTGTACCTGGCTCACAAGCACGCGGTACGTGGACCTATGGGACGCTCAGCGCCAGCAGAGCGTCCGCATCACCAATAAAGCCAATGGCATGTGCCAACGTGGCAAATGTCGAATCCAAGATGCAGAGGTAGGTAATTGGACGGAGGACACTCCGTTCCAACTCTCCATCTGGTATCGCATAGGCAGTAGCACTGATGGCAAGCCTGTCGCTTACCGCATCGACGCCACCCGTCAAGTGTCATACGCCGAAGCGGGCAGCCTGCTGATGAAGTTCTACTTAGATGCAGGTGTCCCGGACAATGAACTGGTTTCGACCTTCGACAAGCGTTACATCGGTGGTTGGGCAGCGTGGAATCAGGAGAAGGGCGGGGCTGCATCAGCAGCGACGAAGACTCCAGCTGCTCCCCAGTCCGAATGGCCAGAAGTCAAAACCGCCTGGTGCAATCCGCGCATGGATGACGACTGCTATATCAACAACAAGAAGGTACCACTAGCTGAACTGGGTAAATGGTTACCGGACATCAGCGAATCAAATGCCGACCAGCTAGGCGGCCACTGTGAAACCATCCTCTGCTTCGACAAAGATGACCAGCCGATGGGCTATTTGTTGCAATAATAATCCTGAGCACTGCCGGACCAGTGAAAGCACGGTCGGCTTGGTAAACCTGACAATAGGGGGCATTCGTCCCTTATTGGCTTCACTTCAGTATTTATTTTTTGACCAATTTTATAATTGCGTAGCCCAACCAGACGATTACGTTGTTATTAACCACTGCCTAGCACGCAGATTATGTTGCGTTGCTTAAAAATAGCCTGGCATAGCCGAGAAACTCTGCATGGGGCACTCTTTGCTCAACCCACTTGTATGGTTTGGATGGAGGCGTTTCACGGCGCTCACTGACGGTCATTATCAATCGACGCTTGGCCCGTGATACGCCAACAAAGAAAGCGCAACGCTCTTCGTCTGCCTTTCCCCAGAAGGTTTGGTTTTCGACGCCAAGGAGGATGACCGAATCGAACTCCAAGCCCTTGCTCTTATGCATCGTCAGAATGCGTACCGCTTGCTCATCCGAAAAGCGCTCAAGGGCCTTGGGCAGATCGGGCTCGATCTTGAGCAATTCTTCAATGCGCATTTTGGTGTCCCGGACAACTTCCTTGAGCCTGTCGTGGGATTCATAGTCTGATGAAAGCGCGACCAAGGTTTCGATACTGACTTGCTTCAAGAACGACCGTACCGACTCCCACCAGCCGGAGAACGGCACCTCAAGAAGCTCAGCTACGACAGCTTCTTTTCGCTGCTGCTTGATCAAACGATCTAAATTCTTCCGCGTGCTTGACTGGATTTCGTCATCCGCGAAAGGAATTAACTGGTTCATTAACCGAACCCAGGCTTTGGGCTCGCGCTGTCCATAGAGACAGGACAAATAGTCAACGATCAAGCGCGCGACAGGCTCTACCGTGATGTCCTGCATCTGCTGTTCGTTACGAAAAGGAATTCCCCGCACCTCCAACGCTGCCATGAGATGGTCGGCATACAGCTCCAATTGCTTGGAAACAAGCACCGCTGTTTCCGACGGGGGCAGCTGCTCTACTCTTATCCAGTTGGCAATCAAATCCGCCAAGTACTCGGCCTCTCTGCGACTGTCCTCAAATTGCCATGCGAAAACCTCACCTTCATCACCGGCAAGCTGCTCGTCGGGCATGGCTGACGCGAGATCAAGTACACGAATGATCTCGTTCTGCACCCGAAGCAGGCGTGGCTTGGAACGGAAGTTGCGGTACATGTTGAGCGGTACCGCAGCAAAATCAGCCGCGAAGGTTTCAAAGATGCCATCGAGTGCCCCGGCCCAGCCCATGATTTTTTGTTTGGTATCGCCAACGGCTGTGAGACGAATGCTGGTGTCCTGAAAGGCAAGCTTTACTAGCTCGTACTGCAGGTTAGTGCAGTCTTGAAACTCATCCAGAAAGACATCGCTGTAGGTCTGACGAATGGCGTTCCGAGCCACTTTTGACTTCCGCAGTATCTGGATAGCCAACGGCACCAAGTCTCCGAACACAATTTGAGTTCGGGAGCGCCCCACCTTGCTATCGGCGATTTTGTAACCCGCGTCCAGGGCATCTTCACCCGTCAACACTGGCCGGAATCGATCGATGATGCGCTTGGCAAAGGCATGAAAGGTGAAGCTATCAAAGCGTGAGGCCAGATCTGGGCCGCAGCGACGCTGAACCCGCTCTTTCAGGTTCTTGCTGGCATCAACTTTGAACGAGATGGCCAGGATCCGCTTGGGATAACGACAAGTGCCGGTGCGCAAAAGAAAATCTGCTCGCTGTGCAAGCATCTCGGTCTTGCCAGCACCAGGCCCTGCAGTCAGGGCAAGACAGCACTCCTGCTCCTTGGCTGCGAGCAAGGCATTCGGTTCAAGCGTCAACCCGTCAGCGGGCTGCCAGGCTTCGACTGCAATCACTCCGGCAGCTCCGCGAGTTTGGCGATGACGGTGTCTGCCAATCTGCTCAGGGATGCTGGCATATTTTCAAGCAACTCTTGGTCGCTTAGTTGAGCAAGTGCACTGATATGCGCGGCGGGCTTGCTGCCAAGCTTGAAGCGTTGATGATAGGTGCCAAACAGCTTGAGTTCGTCTTCGCTGTATTGGGAGGAGTCGTGATGGCTTTTCCCGAGAACAGCCTTGATCACGTCTGCATCTGGCACCTCCTTTTCAACGCCATAAGCGTCTGGATAGGCGAGAAGCATCGCGAAATCTAGGTCCATCGGGTCGGAGAAATATACGTCCCGTTCTTCAAAGGCCTCTATGTAAACGGGATACTCACGCACCTTGTGCTCACTGGAATTCCATTTCGGAATTCCATGGTCTTTTGGAAGGACCTTGTCCGCTCGAAACGTTCCCAGCTGGTCGTTTACGTATTTAAACCGACCCCACCCCGCTTGATGGCGGGCCACATCCAAATCAAGCAACGTTAGATATGGAATCCGCAGGGCCTCCAGCAGACGCCAAAAATGGTTCACGTGCCTGCCCCCCAGCGGCGCTATCGCGACAGCGGACTCATCAATCGGCGCACCTTTGGCCCGCAAGAGGCGTGGCAACACAATCTCTTCGCTGTCCCCTTCGCCGAGGACAATCAATCGAGAGAAATAAACTTCAGGGAATGCCTGTACTGCCTCGCGCACGAACTTGTGTGCTTCGTCTGTTTTTTCAGGCAATTGAATGCACGTTACGCGCGATTGCCGCGCCTCGGTCAGCCGCAAGTAGCGGATGTGTTCAGGCTCGACTCGCCGAAGCATGGAAGGCGCATGCGTAGCGATTAGGGCTTGAGCATCGCCTTGGCTTGTCATGGCATTCAATGCACTTACAATCCTTCCCAGATAGTGAGGGGAAAGACTGTTCTCAGGCTCTTCAACGGCAACCAGTGTAAAAACGGGGGGCCGCAGTTTGTCAGGATCGAAAGACTTGTCTTTCTCCGCTAAGACGGCACGACCTATAGCCTGTGACGACAGCACGAGGGACAGATAGAGCATCGATTTCTGGCCATCGCTAAGTCGCGAAAAATCGACAAAGTTTTCATCATGCCCTGGCGTGAACGAGACGGACATATGCCGTAGCAAGGCCTCAATCTCAGAGGCCGCGAAAGTAATCTTGGGATCGGCAAAGAAACTGCCTTTGTGCAGCGATGCCCATGTCATTTGCAGATGCTCGCTGAACGCATTGACTGATGGGTTGGCGGCCAGGCTGTCGCTTATGCCGTCAGTAAGTCCCCTGATGACGTCTCGCTCTTTGTCAAACTGCACAGCGCGGAGCATGCGCCCAAGCAAAGCATTGGCCCCATAAGCAATGTGGTCGGCAGGGTCACGTCGTGCGGGCAGGTAGTGGACATGTATATGGTTGCGCTCGGCTCGCGGCACTTGCGCAGTGGTGAGCGGCGAACCATCTGGATTGACATCCAGCACATAAACAAAGGTTTCTTCGATGTCGCCATCCTGTCCCATGACTGCGCTCAGACGGAAACGCACTCGCGGAATACCGTCCGGCTCGTCTAAGCGCATGTGACCAAAATGAGGAGCAACCGTGCTGTTGTCTTCGTCTTCCGCCAGTTCAGGGAAAAGAAAATCTGCTTCGATCCAAAGCTGGCGCTCCTCCGGAATATCCTTCTCATCGAAAGCGACATGAAAATCAGACCGCTGGATGCGACGCTGGGACGGATCGAAAGCGAACAATCGGCACAATGCTTGAAGCGCAGCTGTCTTGCCGGCCCCATTAGGGCCGATCAAGTAGGTGATGGCTTCGAGGTCAACGTCAGTAGGCCCGGCACCGTAAGACTGAAAATTCGATAGGCGCAGCGTCTGTAGCTTCATAACTCTTGATCATCCTTGTTGTTACTCACCGCTCGCGGAGCGCAGTACACAGCAGCTCGCCGACCATGCAAATGAAAATCAGAAGCCTGGTAGCAAGATTGCAGATGCGTTTTTGTAGTTTTCAGTCATGGCAGGCCACCTTACGCCAACGTGACCTGGCCGTTCATCAGCATGGGCAGCAGCCAATCGCGGAGTTGAGCAAGCTGCAGGTTCTCTTTGATGTTGTTGGCGATCTTCTCGTACGCGGGCTCAACAATCGCTGCGAATTTCTCGATCACATCCGCCGTTGGAATTGCCAGCTTGGTCAGTTCAATATCATTCGAGACGATGGAGTCGAAGACAGACCCGGAGGATTTAACCTGCAGGTGATGGATCAAATCCTTGGCGAGGAGGAACAGAAATGTGTGACTGATTCCTGGTTTGGCGCGCAGAGCGTAGCAGGATTGATTCATTGCCATACCGACGCCTGCTAGTGTCAGCTTGCCTACAGATCCCCGCGCCGTAATGAAAACAGTATGCTTTCCAAAGAGCCTGGTGCTACTGCCTTTTAGGCCTTCATCAGTTATGTAGTCTGCCGTCGAGAACTTGAAGCTTTCTCCATTGGCATCAGTTGGGGTGAAGAATGGAATATCACCGCCCCAATATTCAGCCTTCTTTTTCGTGGGCGTGCCACCACCAAGCAGTTCAGCAACGGCGAGAATGCTTGAGTCTGACCATCCGTACGGAATAGCCCGCTTCAGCACAGTGCTATAAACCATCTTACCGCCGGAGGACCTGTAAGGTTTACCGTTGAAGTCTGGGAAGTCGAACTGCATGAACCAGTAGTCGTACAGTGTCTTAGCCATCGACTCAAGTTCTGCGTTGATTCGGTTGTTGTACTGGATTTTAGAATCAATATTCTTCAACAAACCGGATACTTTTTTTTGCTCAGATATCTCCGGTATGCGAATGCGAAAATCTGACATTTCGTTTAATGCAATTCTATCTACTGTCGCACCGGTAATCGTGTTGGCAATAATGGTTTGCTGAAACGCAGGCGATAGATAAGCATATAGAAGGTACTCTGGAATCACCCTTTCTTTATGCGGACGTAATAACCCCATTCGGCGGCCCAAGCAAGCCTTGATGCCATTGGGCATAAGCGCAGCCTCGCCTAGGCGCGTTTCATATGAAAAAAGCAGATCGCCTTCTTGGGGGGTAACTCGCTTTGTCCATTTTTTGAAATCGACTTCGCTGAGGTGGGCTGACTTAGAAAGATCAAGACGTCCACTGTTCAGGCTAGAAATACTTAAAAAATAGGGTCCATCTTCTATTTTTTCTGGTGTAGCGTGCGGGCCATCAAAAATAGTCGCAACATTACTGATAGTGGTCATAAAGTCACTCATTTAGAGTCACTCCTGCCAACTGCTTCATAATCTCTTGCTCTAACCCAACTGATTCGGAGAATAGAGTGCCCAGAGTCTCAGTGAACCCTTGCATCTTGGCTGTGAATTGCGCCTGCGTCAGCTCGGTATAGTCGAGTTTGACATCGAAATACTGCCCTGCACTTAAGGAGTAATTCTTGGTAGCTATCTCGTCGTAGCTAACTATTACGGAGAAATTATCCACCGCTTGCTTGGAGTTAAAGGTTGCAATAATGCGGTCTTCTTCGATTTCAGAAAGCAAAGTTTTCTGATTCTTGCCGTCCTTGACCTTGGTACCGAGGTTAGAAGCATCAACCAGAACCACTCCATCCTTATTTGCAGCATCGATAAACAAAATTGATACGTTAGTTCCGGTCGTGGCGAAGATGTTGCTAGGCATGGATACAACGCCAGCCAGCATTCTGTTATCAACCAGATGCTGACGGACTTTTTTATCTATGCCGCTTTGTGCACTTATAAAGCCGGTAGGTACTACCACAGCCGCTTTGCCGCCCGACTTTAGCGAATGAATGATGTGCTGCAAGAAGAGCTGGTAAATGGCCATCTTGTCGACGGCCTGCTTGGGGATATTTGGTACCCCGGCGAAGAAGCGCTCCTGATGTTCCTTGCTATCCAGTTCGTTACGAAAATCGCTGAAATCCATCTTGAACGGCGGATTGCTGACAATGTAATCGAATTTTTTAAGCGCCTTGCCCTCCCGGTGGTAGGGGTGGAGCATAGTGTTGCCCTGGATGATATTGGGGATGGAATGCACCAGGTTATTGAGGATCAGGTTCAAGCGCAGCAGACTGGATGATTTTTGCGAAATGTCCTGCGAATAAATGCTGCAGCGCTGCTCGCCGATGGCGTGGGCGATGTTCATCAGCAAGGTGCCGGAGCCGGCGGACGGGTCGTAGCAGCTCACGTTCCTGATTTTGCCGCGCACATTTTCGGGAACCAGAATGGCAGCCATGATCTTGGCCACGGCGTGTGGGGTGTAATACTCGGCGTATTTGCCGCCGCTGTCCTTGTTATAGTCCTTGATCAGGTATTCGAAAAGCGTGGAATAGAAGTCGTACTTCTGAGTAAAGATGCTCTCAAAGCTGCGCTCTAAACTGAATTCCACCAGTTTGTTGATCAGGGCACGGCAAAAATCGTCGCGCTTGGATGGGTCGGAGATGTATTCGCTGACGCGATCAAACAACGTGACCTTGGCTCCGCCATCGGTTTTCACCGCGAAGATATCGTTGTTGGTAATGGCGATGTCGCGCAGGGTATCGTCAAACAACTTGGCGAATTCAGGCTCATTCTGCCGGACGAATAAATGGGCGAGGAAGTGCTCTGGCTTGAGGCGTGGAGTGTCCGGCCCCAACTGCAACTGCAACATTTCCAATTCATCAGCGCTAAGACCGGCCATGGCCTGCTCCCAAGTGAGGGCTTGGCTTAGCTCGGGACGGATTTTCTTGGCTTCGAAGGTGAATTTGTCGTTGAGGAACTTATAGAGAAAGACCTGGGTGATGATCTTGAATTCGTTGCCGTCGTTGCCAAGACCAAAGCTGGCACAGATGGTCTTGAGACTGTCGATCAGCCGGCGAGTGCGTTGCTCAAATTCCTGCGTTACCACGTACGTGTTCCTATTCGAGTGCCTGAGGCAAATTCATTTATGTATTCGGCCACCACCAATTGGTTGATGGTGCGGGAAGCGCCTGGGGTGAGCTGAATTTTCTGGCGATTTTGAAACTCGCCAATCACCAGCGGCATCATCATCCCTTCAAAGTAGCTTTCGTTGTTCACTAGCTGAGTGTTCTGCAGCACCTGTTCGTCGGCCTGCTGTTTCACGCCGGAAAGCGCCTCAAACAGACGGCGTTCGGTTTGTGTGAGGCCGCCGCGCTCTTGCAGACGCTTGTGGATGCGGGTGTATTTGGCGTCACCTTGGTACTTGGCGCGCAGCTGATTATTCTGCCGATTGAGCTCTTTGACCTGGTCGTGAATCGCGTTGAGCGCGCCGATGTTGGCAGTCATTTCTTCCTGACTGACTTCGTTGAGTTTCTTTTTCTTGAACAGTCGCTCCAGCTCTTCTCTGAGCGTAATGAACTTGGGATCTTGCTGGTCGAAATTGTCGACCAGAGCTTCACGGGTCTGACGCAGGGTGTTCTTGAGCTTGTCAGCCAGTACCAGCTCTTCTTCCCGGATCTTGGAGAACATGAACAGCACATCTTCCAGCGCCACGTTGAGCAGGTTGGCGGTGTCGGTGCTGGATTCGATGCTCTCTTTCAGATTGAGCATATCGAGGTGGTTGCAGGTTTCGCGGTAGAGCTGGTTGAGCTTCTGGAAATCAAGCTGCTGCAGGAGTGCGTAGTCGCCCTGCAGGCGAATCAGGTTATAAAGGCTGCGGGCGTCGGCCAGTGCCTTCTTGAGCGCCAGCACCGTGGCGCGATCCTGAATTTGGATGATCTGCCGCGAAAACTCTTCGGCGTTCTCGATGTTGAAGCTAAACAGGATGTCCTTGATCGCTTCGATTTCCTCGGCGATTTCTTCAGCGGATTTGAACAGATTGGAGTAGTGCTCGACCTCGTCGCCCAACTCGGCCTGCAGCTCATCGAAATAGGCCTTGTTGGTGGCGTCGAACTCCTTGCGGATGTCGGCGAAATCGACCACGTAGCCGTAGCGGAAATCCTTATAGGTACGATTGACGCGGGTGAGCGCCTGCAACAGGTTGTGCGAACGGATCACCCGGCCGAGGTAGAGCTTCTTCAGGCGCTTGGCATCGAAGCCGGTGAGCAGCATGTTGTAGACGAACAGCAGGTCAATTTTGCCCGCCTTAAAGTCTTCCACCCATTGCTTACGTTCTTCTTTGCTGCCTACGTCATGCAGAATCAACGCGGCGCTTTTCGCCTTATTTTCCAACTGAATGCGGGCAGCATCGCTGCCGGGCTGCGCGGCGGCGATCAAGGCCTGCGAAGAGTCCTGCAGGTTGGGGCTGGGCTGGCCCAGCTTGGCATGAACAGCGTTGAAGATCTCGAACATCTGCCGGGCCTGTTCGGCGCTGTCGCAGATCACCATACCGCCGATGCTGGCGTCGGCTAGCGCACCGCGGCTCTTTTCGAAATCACGCACGATGTATTCGAGCATAGGCTCGACGAACTTCGGGTGGGAGTAGACAAGCTTGCGGTCAATGTCACCCTGTTGCAGTTCTACAGCGGCCAGCGCTTCCTGAAGGACCAGTTTGTAGTTGGTGGCAATTTCTTCACGGATCAATCGCAGGGTGTAGCCGTCTGCGATGGATGCGTTGTAGTAGTACTTGTGGATGTAGTCACCGAACAAGGCACGGGAATTGCGATCGTCACCTAACAAGGGGGTGCCGGTAAGGCCAATCTTGATGGCGCTGCGGTCTGACTGGCTGAGGTTGGCGAGGAAACTGCCCTGTGGGTTGTAGCTGCGGTGCACCTCATCAAGGAAGTAGACGCGCTGAATGTTGACGTCGTAGTCCTCAGTACGCACCACGTCCGGGTCATCCTGGAATTTCTGGATGTTGACCACGGTGATCTCTGACCTGCCGCTGTGGTTGTGCAACACCTGGGTGGCCTTGATGTCGCGAGCGAAGGCTTCACGACTGTCGATGCTGTGTACGATCAGCCCGCGCCCGGCAAATTCGCGCTGGGCCTGGGTGAGCAGATCGAGCCGGTCGACGATGAAGTAGAACTTGGGAATGATGCCCTGACGCTGAAAGTAGTCCGTCAGAAAGCGGGTGTTGTAATAAGCAAGCGCGGTCTTGCCGCTTCCCTGGGTGTGCCAGATGATGCCCTTGCGTACGCCAGCGTCGAGCTTCTTCTCAATCGCCTTAGTGGCGAAAAGCTGCGGGTATCGCATGACATGCTTTTGCAGGCCGTCGGCCTCGTTCACATAGACGAGCGAAAAACGCAGCAGAAAGGCCAAGCGTTGACGGCTGAACAGTGACGTGCAGATACGGTTGGTCGGCGCGTCGGGATCCTTGTTACTGAGGAACTCCGGACTGTGCTTGATGACGTTGAGATTGTTGTCGCGCAGCACCGCGTTCTCGATGTCGTCATCTTCTGCGGTCAGCAGCTCGGCCAGATTCAACGCTTCCTCTTCACGGAAGTAGTTGAAGATTGGCGAGTCATACGAAGGGCTGGCATAGAAGGCACCTTCGATTGGCTGCGGCGAGCCGTCTTCATACTCCATGTTGTTGGAGAAGACCATCAACTGGGTAATGTTGATGAAGCGACGGAAGCGCAGATTGCGGCAGCGCGTGATGATGCGGTTGCGCTCGGCCAGCACGCCTTCGCGGTTGTTAGGCTTCTTGACCTCGATAAAGGCCAGCGGCATGCCATTGATAAGCAGGGTGATGTCGGGCCGGAACTCATCATCACCATTTCGGCATGGCAGCTCGGTCACAACGTGGAAGCTGTTGTTGTCGAAGTTCTCGAAGTCAATCAGACGGGTGCCCGAGCGCTCGGTGAGCCTATCGCAGAAGGCCTGACCGAGGTCCTCGTTATCTAACAGGAGCTTGACCTCAGCCAGCAGGCGGTCGATGTCATCGGCCTCCACACCAGGGTTGATCCTGGCCAACGAAGAACAAAAAAGCGCCGGAAAGATATTGGTTTGCTCATCCCAGGAAGCACCTTTCAGGGAGAGGTAGCTGTAGCCCAGGCGAACCAGGTGCAAGATGCAGGGGATCTTGACGCGCGAATCTTCACTGAAAACCATCAGGTGTGCTCTTCCTTATGCAATGCGCTAGTTGTGTTGCGCTGCGGTGTCGAAGGCATCATCCGCCCCACCAGCCCGCACCCATTCATCCACCTCGGAGAGCTGGAACTTCCAGAGTCTGCCAATGCGATGAGCCGGCATGCCCCGCCGCTCACGCCAGCGATATACCGTGTCCTTGGCCACCCCCAAGTGAAGGGAGACCTGCTCGGCAGTGACCCAAGGTTCAGTATTCATGGCAATTACGCTCAATCTCAAGCTGTCATAGTCGTGTTAAGTCGACGGGAGACTACCAGAACAGGGTACAGTTGGGCAGATCTCAGTCCCTCTTGTTGTCTTCATTAGGCCCAACTGCTGATGGCGGAGAGTTGTATGCTCTGTTCACCATCAGCTCGAGCTGCGTACCCCCGCAGAATACGTCCTAATCGCGACGTCATCCCCGGCTAGTGGCGAAGCCTCGCTGGCGATCCCCGTAAGACTTCGTAGCCTCCTTGCACAGGTAGCTGGCCCGCCGAAACAAGTCAGGCAGCTCATCCATCTTGCCGTCGGGGACGTCCCGGTAGATTCGATATGTGGCATTGTCAGTGATATGCACCAGCCCACGTACCTGATCGACTGATAGCTGCAAGGCACTAGCCCAAGCTTCCTGCAGGCGCGTCACGAGATTTCGACTCGTAGATTGCACCCGACCTGGCCTGTGATAAGCATCATGATTCAGCAGGAATACTAGGTGGTAGTGCGGCCTTCCACTCATTCCAACCTCCCTTGCCCAGGCATAGCGAACCTTGCAACCACGAGCATCCTGCTTTTGCTCACGCAACTGGCTGCGGTGGTAGTCAATCTTGGCGCAGAAGGACTCGATAAACCTGCTAATGATCTTGTTGGTGTTAGCGGACAGATCTATCTCCCTCGGCAGGTGGAGGTCCACCCGGAATGCCATGACCCTAGGATACTGAGTCAGTGCCCGCTGGATAACGCGCAGGAGACTGGATAGGTACTCCTCTACATACGGCCCCTTGTCGACCATCAAGGGCAGGCCACGGTAGGTAGGCCCGTACTGCAGATGGAGGTTGGTGTTGCCTGGATGACGAAGCGGGTGGTAGCTCGTGTTATTGGAATGACGAAGCATGGGTATGACTCCTAGTTGAGTTTCATACCGATCTTCATCATGTGTAATTTTTTACGCTCGACTGGCTACCTGGAGCTCTCCCACTAGATATTCTGGTCAGTGCCTGCAGCTCATACCTCAGCAACACTGCGAACCTACGGGTAGGAAGAGCTAATAAAAGCATAATACTCGTGCCGCAACTGACGCTCTCGCCTACTCCGTGATCACAGGGTGTTTTTTCATGGCCACGCCGTGAACTTCTCCAGGGTGTCTACTCCGGAAATAAACCATCGCATTGCTCGGTCTGCTGGGGCGTCCAACGGGGGATTACACCCTACCCAGCATAAGCGCCATGACCAGCCATAGCCGGTCATGGCGCTTATGCTGGTTTCTAGCTGGCCATACTCAGGTGGCCGGTGGACCGCACTGCAGCTCCCTCAGCCAGGTCACGCTCTTCGATCCGCGCCAGGATCCAATCGTGAACCTCGCTATCGACCCAGCCGACGCAGCGGTCGCCGAGAGATACCGGTTTCGGGAAGCTACCTTCCGCGATATATTTGTAGATGGTCGACCGGGCAAGACCTGTCGAGTCGATGACTTCTTTTAAACGGATGATCCTCATGAACGGGGCTCCTCGTATTCGTTCAGAGGATTGGCAGGGGCGATAAAAAATAACCGCCTAGACGGTTTTCGATCGTGCCGGCGTGAGCAAACCCGCCTTTTCTCTAAGCTCAACTGGACAAAGGGCTTCCGTAGTGACGTCCGTTGTTTCGACGTGCTCGCCGACCTCTCTCAGCAGCTTGCCACCGCCAGCCCCCCCATCAATCAACATCCCTAAACTTGCATACCCCAGCCGCAAATCACTGGGGAGAAGTCTGAAGTTCAGACTTGACCAGACCAGCCCATCAACCCGTGAAAAGCGCACCTTACACACACGCGCAAACTGAATAGTCATCACCCATAAAAAATCTATGACTTCAGCCTCGTCGAGCAAGCTCGCATCTTTAACGTCCCTCATCGGTTTGCGAAAAAATGCGCTGATGTCGTCTCGGATGCCAAGGGCAACGCCTGACTTGGCTACGTGTAGCTGCTCCCAGTGCTGTGCCAGAAGGTCTGACACACGCCCACTCAAATAAAACTCAAGCTGCTCAATCGCGTGCTTGGGCGCATACCTAAAAAGGCGGATAACTGAGGCCGGTGTGGAAAGCTCAGACAACGAGTATTTATGCTTAGTAGTTGGATTGCGCCAGAGCTCAAGATCAAACCAAACATCCCCCAGGTACCGAACATCGTCAGCCCCTTCGCCCACACACTCATGCACAACGAAGCTGATCCGGTCCGTCCCCGAGGTGATTTGCCGATGGTTCAGGTTAAGGACATAACTGCTTTTGAGTTTTTCAGCAAAAATGGGACTGGCTACTCCGGGCACGTGTCGTCGAATAAACCCCATTCCAATAAGCTTCTTAATCCGTTGTTTAAGGCTTGTCTGCTCAAGGCCGGTGAGTCGACATAGCTCTACACTCCCGAGCGAATTTACTACGCCAAAACGGTCTGCATGAGCGGATAGCACTGCAAGAAGAAGTCGATTGGATCGACTGAGCAAAGAAGTGCGGTTCGGCACTGCTGCCCTCGTTTGCTCCGCCTTCACGGTATTAGCCGGCATCGCATAGATTTCCACGTCGGGCCTGGTGGCGTGAATGTAAGGCCCCTTGATTAGGTGCTCGACGGCGCCAAAGTGCGGCGCAAGATCTAGGGGGCGCGAAATAAAACTCGCAATCCCGAGCCTATTTACCACGTCGTCATGGATGCGAAACGATTTTTTCAGCCGACCGGCTCGTTGAGCCAACGCCGTTGTAGCGATGAGGATCGATTCTTTCACGAGCAAGTTGAGCGCATTGGCACACTCTCTCGTAGGCACTCCAAGGCAACCAGCCAGCTCATCAATAGTGATCGGCCCTGTGTCAGTGAATTCATAACGCAGGTAAAACGACGCCAGCGTGAACCGAGCCTTGGAATCCAGTCGCCCTAAATTCAGTGATAAAAGACTAATTAGCATATGCAATCCAGAAATAATCACAGCTAAATATACCCTATTTTTATCGGAGAAATCTTATGTCGTTATGCATAACGTTATCAATAATGAATATACTGGCCATTGCGAATGCTCCAGCAGGAATAGATGAGAATGGGACGCAAGAGAGTAGTTGGGCTGGATTGGCTTGATCCTGAAAATACGAATCAACGCCTTTGGGCCTTGAAGTATTTGCAAGCGAAAGGCTTAGAGAGAATTTTCCATAGCGGGGAGAGGATCCTTCCGAATGAGCTTCCGTCCCACAACGAAATGCTGGATGCAGGCATGTATATCGAGCAGGACGCTGGCGCGAGCAAACTATTTCGCGACATGAAGGATGCTTGGCGCCAGGAGAGAGACAGAAACAAGAAAAAGGATAGCGGCCGCCAAGTGTGCGTATTCACTCTGAGTACAGCCACCAAGAGCCATCTGCAAACCATGGCCAAAGAGCAAAAAAAGAGCCCAGCCGTGCTGCTGGAGAGCATGATTACAAAGGCTTACACAGCCCACGTGCGCAGACAGCAAAGGCAACTGTCGAAACAAACTTTGCAAGGGAGTCGTCACCACACAATTCAAGACCTCCACGAGATGTTCGTCGGAGGCGCCATACAGCCCGATAACTCAGCTATACCCAGTCGTTCCTTAACTGAAGAATCTATGTGTGAACCTCAGTTGCTGGAGAAGAAATCAGGCGAGTCCACTTCGGCAGCTTCAAATGAGCGCTCTAGATCGCAGGCTGCCCCAGAAGCCGCTGAATCTCTGCTTGAGCAGGAAGAGGCTATTACCCTCATTCCAGATTCACCCTGCAATAGTCAAATGCCGTCCGGAACGGCAGAGGATGATCAGCCAGAACAAGCAGCACCGGTGGACTTAAATTCAAGCCCGACCGATGATTTCCCTCACGCTCAAACCGACACCCCTTCACCCGTGGTGAAAATCAGTCCCCAAAAGAAAAAAACGTTCAGGTTACCCAGCGCTCGCTGACCAAAAGCCTGGGACAAGGATCAAAGTGATTAACTGTCCGATCTGCAGCGACATACAACGTTTGGCATTCCAAATGGCATTCCAGATAAAAAATAAAATCTATCTTTTTCTTAATAAACAATAAGTTATATTCCCTGTTCAGATTACCCCGGCCCACCAACTCTCAACGACAAGGCCCGCCAAGTGCGGGCCTTGTCGCATCTGCAGTTCCCCATCCGGACAACGTCTCCACCCAACGTCCTAGGAAATTTCCCGCAACCCGCGTCGACTTCCATGAACTGGTTCAAGATGCTTCCAAACGCTAGTCTTCGCGCTCCGCTGCAACCCGGCAGATGGTTTACCAAAGGGATTCGCCGGGAGACTGAAACCATGGAGCCTCGTCATGAAAAAAGACAACCCAAGCCTGCCTGATCAAACACCGCCTCACGAGACCGAATCGAAAGAACCGGCTGTGCTTGCCCAGCCTCAGGAATACGTGAGAAAGCCGCGTCGCACCCTGCCGTTCAACGAGATTTTCTCCGTGCGCACCGACGTGGACACGGCCACTCTGCTGACCCATGCCTGTGAGACCCTGGCGGCGCTGAACATGATGACGGCCAACATCGCCGATGATTTCACTGGCTCTCAGCGCAGCCGGTTGCTGGCGATCCGGCAGCTGTCGATCATGACCGAAATGCTGGTCAATCGCGCCGTGGAGAACTTTGATCCGGTGAATCTGGTGCCTCGTACGACGGCACCGGTCGTTCACTGAAAAACGACCGCTCGTCGATGACGCAAGTCGTTCATCGACATGAACTTTTCTTCACCCCGGCGGCGGTGATGGCCGTGTACATTGGCCTCGCTCATTCAAGAAACTACGGTTCGCCCGCGCTCCTGCGGGCTTTTTTTCGCCCGGAATCTGGCGGCGATTTGTATTTTCCTGATCACCGGGCAATTCTGGTGATCAATCCCGAGACCCGGAGCACCCGATGCCGCTGCTGACCCTGCCCTGTCAACGCCTGACGCTCGCGGTACTCGACCCGGATCAGGCGCCGCTGGAAAGCGCGTTCTACCAGCGCAATCAACGCCACCTCGCGCCGTGGTCGCCGATTCGCACCACCGACTATTTTTCCACTGAACAGATCCGCCGACGTCTAGAGATACAGGCCAGCGCCTTCGACGCCGGGCTGGCGGTGCATATGGCGTTGCTGACTCCGGATGGCGGGCAGATGATCGGCGCCTGCAATTTCAGCGGGATCATCCGCGGTGCGTTTCAGGCCTGTTATCTGGGGTATCACATCGACGAAGCGCATCAGGGCAAGGGTTTGATGCAGGAAGCGCTGGAGGCGGCCATCGCTTACATGTTCGACACCCAGAACCTGCACCGGATCATGGCCAATTACATTCCCGGCAATGAGCGCAGCGAACGGTTGCTGGAGCGCCTTGGATTCGAACGGGAAGGCTACGCCAAGGCCTACCTGAACATTGCCGGGCGCTGGCAGGATCATGTGCTGACGGCGCGGGTCAATCCGCGTTTCGAAACGCCGGATCAGCGCTGGTCACGACCGCTGTCGTGACGTTCACAAATTGTTAAGGATTGGCCGCGTAAGCTCGGGTTTCCGTTCACTTCCGGTTGCCTGAACCCATGTCGCGTGCCGCCTCTTCCCTGCTTCTGCTTGCCGCCCTGCTGTTCTTTTTCGCCCTTGGCAACCATCAACTGCAAGGCTCCACCGAGGCCCGGGTGGCGGGCATTGCGATGGAAATGCATCTGGACAACGACTGGGTGACGCCGCGTCTGTTCGGTGAACCCTTCCTGGAAAAACCGCCCCTGAGCCTCTGGCTGGACGCCGGCGCCCTGCGCGTTTTCGGCGTCTCGCCCTGGGCGGTGCGACTGGCGTCGGCGGTGGCCGGGTTGCTCAGCGTGATGCTGCTGTACGCCATGTTGCGCCGCTTCGACCGCCCGAAGGCCATCGCCTGGACGGCGGGGATTCTGCTGGCGACCATGGCCAGTTACTGGAGCAACGTGCGCGGGGTCGGCGAGGATGCGTTGCTCGCCCTCGGTGTGACTGCGGCATTGCTGGCGTTCTTCCAGGCGCAGCGAGCACCGACCCCAGGCAATTCGTCGCTGTTTATCGCCGGGATCGCCATCGCCACGTTGAGCAAAGGCGTGCTCGGACTGGCGATGCCGGGCGTGGTGATTTTCGCTTTTCTGCTGGCCGACAATCTGATGGACAAGCGTTTCAAACTGACGGACTGGCTGCGTCCGGGCTTGCTGACCCTTGTCGGTCTGATCCCGCTGATGATCTGGCTCGCCGTGCTCTATCAGCGCGGCGGCGTCCAGGCGGTCAACGAAGTGTTGCTGACCAACAGCGTAGGACGTTTCAGCGGATCGTTCGTTGAAGCCGGCCACTACGAGCCGTTCTACTACTACCTCGCCAAGCTGCCGCAGGCGTTTCTGCCGTGGAACATTCTGGTGTACCTGGGCCTGTGGCATTTTCGCAAGGAACTGAAGGCCAATCGTTACCTGCTGTTTTTCAGCCTGTGGATCATTGCGCAATTCATCCTGCTGACCCTGGCCTCGAGCAAACGCACGGTTTACCTGATGTCGATGACACCCGCAGCGGCAGTGATTGCCGCCGAATATGCGGGCGTGCTGTTCGACAAGTTGAAGGATCACAGGAAGGGTTTTGTCGGACGAATCGCCCGTCATCGTCAGCCACTGGCGGCGGGGATACTGACGGTGGTCATCGCCAGCTACCTTGGCGCCGCGCAATGGGCACTGCCAAATGCCGACAAACGCCTGTCGTTCCTGCCGTTGACCGAACACATCCAGTCGCTGCAAGCGAGCGGCAATCAGGTCGCGCTGTTTCAAGCCAACGAACGGGTCGGCGGTGCCAGCGTGTTCTATACCCGAAGTGTACTCAAGGGCCTGGACACCGATGCGCAGCTACGGGAGTTTCTCAGTGCATCGCCATCGAACATCGCCGTGATCTCGGGAGACAGCGAACCCGCCGCCCCGCTGAAAGTCCACAAGACCATGATGGTCGGACGCCAGGCGTATTACTTCGTGGGCTATTGAAACCACCACAGCACCAACGAAAAACCCGCCGGCGATGGCGGTTTTTTCATTTCAGCGGCGAGGACTCAGAGCGAAGCCTCAGGCTGTGCAGCGAACACCTTACGTTCACGTTTGCTCAACACCGGCAATTCCAGACGAGCCCGCCCGTAGAACGCCAGCGCCGTCAGCAAACACGCCAGCCACACGAAGATCCCGGCCCAGAACGTGTGGGACATGTAGTGCCAGCCCTGTAGGACTCGCGTAGTGCCGTAGACAAAACCGAGCAGCAGCGAGCCCCACAACAACGCGCTGGAAAAGCGCCATTGATAACGACGCCCGACGAAATACAGCGCCAGCATGGTGAAGCCACCGGAAGCATGACCGCCCGGCCAGCAACGCCCTTCACCCGCTTCGTGGAACAGCTGGAAATTGTTGTACCACTCGATATGCGGCATCTTTCCGCCGTACAGCGTGGTCTCGATCGGGCAGTAAACGCTGGTGTGCGCCTTGAGGAAATGGATGACCCCGGTGCAGACCGCGAAAGCCACCACGATAAACAGAAAATCCCTACGGTGATCAGCGGCAAAGCGCAGCACCGGCGCGACTTTGCAACGCTCGAGAAAACCGCCCAGGCGCGGATGCTTTTGCGGCTTCACCAGTGGCCAGACAAACGACAGCATGGCGCCGATCAAGGCAATTTCGGCAGTCCAGTTCGGAATGATCCGCGCCCACTTGTGGGTCAGCTTTTCGAAGAAATGAATCTTGTCGAGCGGGAATGTGTGGGTCAGTGGATCGAACAGCAGGTTGCTGAAGGCGATGTCGATATTGGTCATGTCGAACATCAGAAAAACCACGGCTGCGCAGAGCAGCGGGATGCCGAAGTTGTAAGCGTAAAAGCGGGATTTCATTGGGTGGTCACCGTGCGCCAGTCTGAGGCTTCAATGAAGCCGAGCATCCGTGGGGCCGCCGGGCTGGCGGCGGAAACAAACAGCGAAGCGCCGTACCCGAGGGTCGAGGCCGGCACCTTGAGGTCTTTTTCCAGCTGCGCCATGCATTCGCTGTGGGTCACCAGAATCAGGTTGCGTCCCAGGACTTTGTGCGCCAGCGCGTCCTGCAGCATCCGGCCCTTGCAACTGATTAGCCAGTCTTCGCCGGTCGCCGCCTGGTTGAACATGTAGCCGGCCGTCTGCACGGTGCGCATCATCGGGCTGTTGTAGACGTCGGCCGTGTCCAGGCCCAACTGCTCGAACTGCGCGCCGACGCTCACCGCGACACTGCGCGAACGGTCGGTGATGCCATCGTGGCCGCTCAGGCACGCCGCTTTCGAGTGATCGCAGCGCTCGACATGGCGCACCAGCACGATGATTTCGCCTTTGCTCCAGCCTTCCTTCAGCGCCTTGGCCCCGGCCACGTTGCCGTGGGCAAGGTCCGGCACCGCCGCCGGGGCGAGCAGCCAGAGGGTCAGCGGAATCACCAGCACCGAAGCTGCCAATACCACCCAGGTGTTTCGAAAACGGGCCAGACCGCTCAGATCAATCGAGCGCTTGACGCCGAACAGACTCAGTCGCAATTCCACAAAAAGCCGCCATCACTTGTCATTCGATGCGGCGAGGTTAAAGAGCACGGCGTGGGCAGCCAGTGAAACCCATGTGAAAAAAATCTTGGGATCCCTTGTTACAAAATCCGTCGGACAAAATCCTTTCAGCTCTCGGATTTGCGGCCGATACAGTCCTGCTTACACCCTTGCTGGCGCAAAAAAACAACAATCTTCCAGCCTGACCGACGATCAAGTAGCACAACGTTTTTCTGGAGGATTTTTGTGATGAATAGCTGGTTCGGCAACATCAGCGTGAACCTGAAACTGGGGCTCGGATTCGGCCTCGTCCTGGCCCTGACCTGCATCCTGGCGCTCACCGGCTGGACCAGCCTGGGCGGCCTGATTGACCGCAGCAACTGGATGAGCGACATCACCCAGCTCAACGCTGGCCTGACCAAACTGCGCGTGGTGCGCCTGCAATACATGCTGACCAACGGCGACGAAACCGCCGCGCAGAACGTGCAGACCACCCTCGACGGTTTTGCCGCGCAGCAGCAGAAGCTGATCAGCAGCTTCAAGAGCCCGGAAAACCTCAAGCTGCTCAAGCAGCAGGCGGCGACCATCGCCGAGTACCAGACGTCCCTGAACAAGATGCGTAACGCCTACCGCACCGGCAACACGGCGCGCGACTCGATGGCCACCAGTGCCGCGACGGCTTACGGCCTGATCGAAGCGCTGAGCAACCGGGTCCAGCAAATGCCGCTGAGCGATGAGCGTTTCGAGCAGTTCCAGGCTGTCACCGCCGCCAAGGAAGCGTTCATCCTGGCGCGCTACGAAGTGCGCGGCTACACCGCCACTGCCAACGCCGAGACCGAGCAGAAAGCCGTCGGCCAGCTGGACGTAGCCATCGCCAGCCTCAAGCCGCTGAACATGCATTTCGCCAGCAGCCAACAAGACGCCCTGCGTCAGCTGGAAACCGCACTGACCAACTACCGCAGCGCCTTGCAGGCCTTCAAAAACGCCAACAGCGATGCGGTGCAGGCGCGCAAGGAAATGACCGATCAGGGCGCGACCATCGTCAGCCTGAGTGAGCAGCTGTATCAGATCCAGCTCGACCGTCGTGACGCCGAAAGCGCCCAGGCTCGCACCCTGCAATTGATCAGCACCCTGCTGGCCTTGCTGGTAGGTGTTATCGCCGCGTTCATCATCACCCGTCAGATCACCCGTCCGCTGCAGGAAACCATGGCCGTGGTCGACCGCATCGCCAGCGGCGACCTGAGCCACAACGTGATCGTCACCCGCCGCGACGAACTCGGCGTGCTGCAACAAGGCATCGCGCGCATGGGCGTGACCCTGCGCGACCTGATCAGCGGCATCCGCGACGGGGTGACCCAGATCGCCAGCGCCGCCGAAGAACTGTCGGCCGTGACCGAACAGACCAGCGCCGGCGTGAACAGCCAGAAGGTCGAGACCGATCAGGTGGCCACCGCCATGCACGAGATGACCGCCACCGTGCAGGAAGTCGCGCGCAACGCCGAAGAAGCCTCGCAAGCCGCAGCCGCCGCTGACGGCGAAGCCCGCGAAGGTGACAAGGTGGTGAACGAAGCCATCGCCCAGATCGAGCGTCTGGCCAGCGAAGTGGTGCGTTCCACCGAAGCCATGAGCGTGCTGCAACAGGAAAGCGACAAGATCGGCAGCGTCATGGACGTGATCAAGGCCGTGGCCGAACAGACCAACCTGCTGGCCCTCAACGCCGCCATCGAAGCCGCCCGTGCCGGTGAAGCCGGTCGTGGTTTTGCCGTGGTTGCCGACGAAGTCCGTGGCCTGGCCCAGCGTACCCAGAAATCCACCGAGGAAATCGAAGGCCTGGTGGCCGGTCTGCAGAACGGCACGCAACAGGTGTCCGCCGTGATGAACAACAGCCGCGCCCTGACCGACAGCAGCGTCGCCCTGACCCGCAAGGCCGGCGACTCGCTGGAAAACATCACCCGCACGGTGTCGAATATCCAGTCGATGAACCAGCAGATCGCCGCTGCCGCCGAACAGCAGAGCGCCGTGGCCGAAGAAATCAGCCGCAGCATCATCAACGTCCGCGACGTGTCGGAACAGACCGCGGCGGCGAGTGATGAGACGGCCAAGTCCAGCGTTGAACTGGCGCGTTTGGGTGGGCAATTGCAGCAGATGGTGAGTCATTTCCGCGTGTAAACCCTGCACACGAAAGCCGATGTACAAAGAAGGGCAGCTGAGAAGCTGCCCTTCTTTTTTGCCCTGAAATTGCCATTTTCAGGAATTGGATGACGCGTTCTGAAACGTGATTACACGCGTTTGGCGATTGGTGTTTAAGGACACGCGGTGATACGTCCCGAAGCCCACAAAACCTTGCGCCGTTGCCTACGGCTACGCCAGAATCCGCCGGCTTGTGCGCCTTGGGCTGGCTGCGTAATTTGATTGCGTCATTGATTTCCAGTGATCGAACTTAGCGGTTCGGAATGTCCCCTACGGTTGCACATGTCGAATCCAGTCAGGCGCCAGCCTGCACTTGATGGTGGCTGTGCGCATGGCACCTTCGGGTGCGCCGGGTTGAGGGTGACTACCGGTCCGCTAACTTGCGCACAGCTGCCACCCTTTTGCTTAGCGGCGAAAAGGTGCAGCCTCAACCAGAGGTTAGTCACCCATGTTCAAGGTAACGCCAAACCCACCGCTCACCGAACCCACAATCATCCCGGATCCGGCATCTCCCTACGAATGCCCCGGCTCGAAACGCTTCAACGAAGCCGCCGAACGCGCCCTCGATTATCACCTGGGCCCCCTCAGCGCCCAGATCATGGCCGCGCCCTACAAACCCAACACCCTCTATCAGGCTCACCCCGAAGCCGACACCGAATCCCTGCTGGTAGACGCCAGCGAATCCCTCGGCTCCGCCACCGTCATGCTCAACAATCATGTGGCATTGGTCGAGGGCAGCCACCGCAAGACTCTGCAAGGCATCGCCCAGATCGTGATGATCGCCGAACTGGCCGTTAACCGGGCGCTGGACAAGGTCGTGCCGACGGATTGATGCGGGAGGTGGCGAGTGCGGTGCACTCGCCATTTTTTTGCACCCTGTAAAAAGCCCGCCGCCACACTGGTTTTAGTGTGGCGGCGGGCTTTTTGTGAGCGGTGTTTATCAGCCGCTGAGGTTTTCTGAACGTGATGGCAGATCGAGCTCGACGCCACCCATGGCGCCGAATCGATTGTGTATCCGAGTACCTAACCCGCCAGCTCGATCAACCGTAGCCAATGCGTTTTCCAGAATCTGCCGCGCTTCGTCCTCCATGGAATGGCCATTTTGGGCGGCAGCGATACGCAGTTGCTCTGTCATCTGCTCATCGAGTCGAATAGTGATGCTGGTCATAAGGCTTCCTGCAATCCGTGAAATGAGTGATCGCAGACTAACAAACCAGCTCGAAGACCTCTGCATGGTCCCAAGGCCAGCCATTTACTTTATTCGCGGATTCAAATTACCTTTCAGAGCGCTCCTCCGCCCACGGCGGCCTCGATCAAGAGGATTCGGTCATGCAATCGCTCGGCTTCACCTCCGTCCCACCGCTGCTCAAGTACCTGCGCCATGCCGAACATCTGGGCATGGCCATCGAGCCTGCGTTGGCGGCGGCCGGGTTGCAGGCGCAGCAGTTGAGCGACAACAGCCTGCGCTTGCCGGGTGAAGCCCATGAGCGGTTGCTCGATTATTTCTGCGAACACTCGGGCGATCCGCTGTTCGGCCTCAACGCGGCCAATTTCGTCCTGCCCAACTCGTGGAGCGTGCTGGGTTACATCACCATGAACTGCGCGACACTGGGCGACGCCATGAGCCGCATCATGCCGTTCGAAAAACTGGTGGGTGACATGGGTGTCAGCCGCGCCGAGGTTCACGAAAACCACGTGCACCTGATCTGGAGCTGCCGCTTTGAGCGCCCGCGAATTCGCCGGCATCTGGTGGAAAACGTGCTCGGCTCCTGGCTGCAATACGCGCGCTGGATCGCCGATACCCGACTGTCACCGGCCGCGGTGTGGCTGGAACACTCACTCCCGGCGGGCACGACGCTGGCGCAGTACGAACAGTTTTTCGACTGCCCGGTGCTGTTCGATCAACCGTATTCCGCGCTGATCGTGCCGTTGCCGTATTTGCAGTTGCCGTTGCGCCAGGCCGATGCGCATTTGCTGCGCACCCTGGAAGAACACGCGCAGAGTCTGATGGCGACACTGGAGGATGCGTCGCTGGAACAGCGGGTCAAAAGCATCCTGCGCCAGTTGCTCAAGGAAGGTCTGCCGCGCGAGGAGCAGGTGGCCGAACATCTCGCCGTGTCGGTGCGCACGCTGCAACGCCAGTTGCATCAGGCCGGCACGTCGTATCAGCAGACTCTCGATGAACTGCGCCAGGAACTGGCCGAGCATTACCTGCTCAACAGCACCCTGCCGATTCAGGACATCGCCCAGTATCTGGGCTTCAGCGAATCACGCTCGTTTCACCGCGCCTTCAAGAGCCGACGCGGGATGCCGCCCGGTGAATTTCGCCAGACTCACCGGGTATCGAACGACGGCTAGAGGCTGATCGCGTTGGTGAACACCAAACGGTTGCCGAACGGATCGGCGATGGTCATGTCCTGGCTGCCCCACGGCATGGCCTGAATCTGTGGATGCGAAAACTTGTATTCCTTGGCCAGCAACTGCTGCTGAAACGCCTCCAGCTCATCGGTCTCGATCCGCAGGGCTGAACCGGGAGTCGCATCGCCGTGGTGTTCAGACAAATGCAGCACGCACTCGCCACGGGAGATTTGCAGGTACAACGGGAAACCAGACTCGAAACGATGCTGCCAATCGATCTTGAAGCCGAGGAAGTCGACGTAGAACTCCACGGCTTTGGCTTCATCGAAAATCCGCAGGATCGGGGTGGTTTTGCCGAAGCTCATGGGTTGCTCCCTGACTGATTGGCCCCGGCGTGTAGCCGGGGTGAATGTCAGCAATTCGGCCTGGTGATGGCTTTCTTTAATTGCAATGTGCCATCACCGTGACGCAGTCAGCAAAATTCAACGAAAGCCGTCGCGCAGATCGCCCTGGCGCGCCAGGAACCGCCCTGCTGTTTGCCCGCTGGCCTGGCCGTCGCGATAACTCAACACACCATTGATCCACACCCCTTCGATGCCTTGCGCGGCGCGTTGCGGGTCATTGAAATCCGCCACGTCACGCACGGTTGCCGGGTCGAACAACACCAGATCCGCCCAGTGCCCTTCTCGAATCTCGCCCCTTTCCTTCAGGCCAAAACGCGCCGCCGACAGACCGGTCATCTTGTGCACCGCGGTGTGCAGTGGAAACAACCCGACATCGCGACTGAAATGTCCGAGCACCCGTGGGAAAGCGCCCCACAGACGCGGATGCGGGAACGGGTCTTCCGGCAGGCCATCCGAACCGACCATCGACAGCGGATGGGCGAGGATCCGGCGCACGTCGTTCTCGTCCATCCCGTAATACACCGCGCCCGCTGGTTGCAGGCGTTTGGCGGCGTCAAGCAGCGACAGGTTCCATTCGGCGGCGATGTCCATCAAGTCGCGACCGCCCATGTCCGGATGCGGCGTCGACCAGGTGATGGTGATGCGGTGGGCATCGGTGACCTGCTTCAGATCCAGGGTCGAAGAACTCGCCGCATACGGATAGCAATCGCAGCCGACCGGGTGGGTTTTCGCCGCTTCTTCCAACGAGGCGAGCAACTGCGGACTGCGGCCCCAGTTACCGGCGCCAGCACATTTGAGGTGGGAAATGATCACCGGCGACTGTGCGTGGCGTCCGATACGGAAGGCCTCATCCATCGCCTCCAGCACCGGTTCGAATTCACTGCGCAGGTGGGTGGTGTACACCGCGCCAAACGCATTCAGTTCTTCGGTCAGTTGCATGACTTCATCGGTGGAAGCCGAGAACGCACTGGCATACGCCAGACCTGTGGATAAACCGAGGGCGCCCGCCTCCAGGCTTTCACGCAACTGCTCGCGCATCGCACTGATTTCATCGTCGGTCGCGGTGCGAAACAGATCATCAAGATGATTGCTGCGCAGCGCCGTATGCCCGACCAGCGCCGCGACGTTCAGCGTGGTATTGGCCGCTTCCACCGCTGCGCGGTAATCGCTGAAGCGTGGATAAACGAACGCGGCTGCCGAGCCGAGCAGGTTCATCGGATCCGGCGGATCGCCGCGCAAACTGACCGGCGCCGCACTGATTCCGCAGTTGCCGACAATCACCGTGGTCACGCCCTGGCTGAGCTTGGGCAGCATCTGCGGCTGGCGGATTACCACGGTGTCGTCGTGGGTGTGCACGTCGATGAAACCCGGCGCCAGCACACGGCCGGCGGCGTCGATTTCATCGTTGGCGCGGGCCTCGCGCAAGTCGCCGATCTGCGCGATGCGGCCATCGAGGATCGCCACGTCGGCGGTATAACCGGGGCTGTTGCTGCCGTCGATGACCAGGGCGTTGCGAATCAGGGTGTCGTACAGCATGTCAGTCTCCCAGCGGCAGGTGATCGTCGCCGCCACGGTATTCGTCGAGGGCGAGTTTGATCCGCCGCAGACGTTCTTGATTGTCTTCAGGGTTGGCCAGCGCCAGCTCGGTGGCCAGCACGTCGATGGCGAGCAGCATGCCGTAGCGCGCCGCCGTCGGTTTGTAGATGAACGAGGTCTCGGCGCCTTGAAGCGGCAGGACGATATCGGCCAGTTCCGCCAGCGGCGAGTCGGCGCGGGTGATGGCGAGAATCCGGGCGCCGTAGTTGCGCGCCAGCGCCACGGTCTCCAGCAATTCCGGGGTGATGCCGGTCAGCGAACAGACGATCACCACCTGCTCGGCGCTGAGGCTGGCGGCGGTGACGCGCATCATCACCGCGTCGTGGCACACCGCAATCGGATAGCCGAGACGCACCAGCCGCACTTGCAACTCATCGCTGCACAGGGTCGAGCAACCGCCGATGCCGAAGGCGTGGATCATCCGCGCCTGGCCCAGCAGTTTCACCGCATCGGCGAAGCGCGATTCGTCGAACGCCGCCAGATGCTGGCGCAGGGTGGTTTCGATATCGCCGACGATCTGCCCGTAAAACGCCGACTGCTCGGGCATGCCCGCCGGGTCGAGGAAACGGCTGCCGACGCCGCTGGCCTGGGCCAGTTGCAGACGCAGATCGCGCAGGTCGCGGCAGCCGACGGTGCGGGCAAAGCGCGACAGTGTGGCGGTGCTGACTTCGGCCCGCTGCGCCAGCTCTTCGAGGCTGGCGGAGGCGGCAAATCCTACGTCGTCGAGCATCAGACGGGCGATGCGTCCTTCACCGGCGCTGAAGGAATCCTGACGGGCGCGGATCTGATAAAGGATGTCCATGGCGGAAAACTCCGACTACAGCAGGTAAGAAAGACCGACGGTCAGGGCGAAAGCGACTACCGAGATCAGGGTTTCCAGCACCGTCCAGGTCTTGAACGTCTGGGCCACCGTCATGTTGAAGTATTCCTTGATCAACCAGAAGCCGCCGTCGTTGACGTGGGAAAAGATAACCGAGCCCGCACCGGTCGCCAGCACCAGCAGTTCCGGGTGTGGATAACCCAGACCGATGGCCACTGGCGCGACCACGCCGGAAGCCGTGGTCATCGCCACGGTGGCCGAACCGGTGGCGATGCGCATCAACACGGCGAACAACCAGCCCATGATCAGCGGCGACAGGTGAAATTCGTGAGCCAGGCCGACGATCTGATCGGTGACGCCGGCGTCCACGAGAATCCGGTTCAGACCGCCACCGGCGCCCACCAGCAAGGTGATGCTGGCGGTCGGTGCCAGGCATTCGTTGGTGAATTTGAGGATCGATTCCCGGTTGAAGCCCTGTGCAATGCCGAGCGTCCAGAAACTCAACAGCGTCGCCAGCAACAGCGCGATCACCGAGTTGCCGATGAACAGCAGGAACTGATTGAAGCCGCTGCCCGGCGTGGAAATCAGGTTGGCCCAGCCGCCGATCAGCATCAGCACCACCGGCAACAGAATGGTCGCCATGGTGATGCCGAAACCCGGCAGGCTGTCGCGGGGCTCGCGTTCGAGGAATTGTTTTTCCAGCGGGTTATCCGCCGGCAACTGAATGCGCGGCACGATGAATTTGGCGTACAGGGGACCGGCAATGATCGCCGTCGGAATGCCGATGGCAATCGCGTACAGCAAGGTCTGCCCGACCGACGCCTGATAGGCCTGCACCGCCAGCATCGCCGCCGGGTGCGGCGGCACCAGCGCATGCACCACGGAAAGACCGGCAACCATCGGCAAACCGACCATCAGGATCGACACGCCGACCCGCCGCGCCACAGTAAAGGCAATCGGCACCAGCAACACGAAACCGACTTCGAAAAACAGCGGCAGCCCCACCAGAAACGCGATACACACCATCGCCCAGTGCGCGTTCTTTTCGCCAAAGCGTTCGATCAACGTGCGCGCCATCTGCTCGGCGCCACCGGACTCGGCCATCATCTTGCCGAGCATCGTCCCCAGCGCCACCACCAGCGCAATATGCCCCAGCGTCTTGCCCACCCCGGCCTCATACGCCCCCACCACGCCGGACGGCGGCATCCCCGCCACCAGCGCCAGGCCGATGGAAATCAGGGTGATGACAATGAACGGATTGAGCCGGTAACGGGCGATCAGAACGATCAGGGCGATGATGGCAACGGCGGCGTACACCAGCAGCCAATAGCCGAAGGACGGTGTCATGCGGTACTCCTCGAAAGGGTCACGTTCGAATGGGTTGTGAAACTCATAAATCATTTCGAGATCGAGTTTTCAAACGAAGTGAAAGTAATTTTCGTGGAGGGATAAGGGTTGTCGCTTTTGGATATGTCTTGTCGTGAATAATGAAAATCGCGGGGTAGGATTTTCATGACCCGGCTGAAGGTTTTGCCCAGACCACAAGGTTTTCAACATCAATCCAGGCGCTATACTCGGCAGACGCTTTCTATCGAGTTCCTGCCATGACTGCTTCGCGCCGCCGCCCCAAAAAGCTCACTGCCGAAGCGTTGATACGCGCGATTGCCAGTTCGACAGCCATCGAAACGGGTCAGAGCGTTGAATCGATTGAACGCAAGCTGAAGCTCAAGGACAGCAAGTTTCTGCATCTTTCTCTGGCCAAATGAGATCGTCACTCAAGTCCACAATGCCTGCCGAACCCAATACTCCATGGGTTCGTAATTGCAATTCAGCCCTTGGTTGATTGCCTCAACCATCCTTGCCCCTCCTGATGCCACTGAACATTGAAAAGCGCCGGGGATTTGCCCCGATGCCAGGACAAATCAAAAAACACAAACGGCTGCCCAAAGGCAGCCGTTCACAGGTTAGTCGCAAAGCCCTCTCGGGTTTAATCAACCCTCACACCATTTCGTTACGAATCCATTCAACCACCGACGTGCGCTTCGGCACCCAGCCGAGCAGTTCGCGGGCGTGTTTGCCGCGTACGCGGCTGTTGGAGCCGAGGCCGTAGTTGGCCATTTCATAGCCCCACTCGGCTTCAGCGTCTTTGAGCGGCCAGTCTTGTGGCTGGCCCAGATTCAAGGCTTCGGCCATGGCGGTGGTCATGTCGATGAACGACGCTTCGCCGCTTTCGACGAAGTAGAAGGTGCCCGGGACGTTTTTGGTCAGGGCCAGCAGGTACAGCGACACCACGTCTTCGATGTGCACGTTGGACCAGATGTTCTGACCGCTGCCGACGTGACGCACCACGCCGCTTTTGCGTGCCTGTTTCAGCAGACGCGGCAGTTGCACGCTGTCGCGATTGACGCCCAGGCTGTGGCCGTAGATCAGAGTGTTGCAGATGACGGCCGAGTTCACGCCGTCCTTCGCTGCCGCGAGGATCAGGTTGTCGATGGCCACCCGTGCGGCCTTGTCGACGGTCGGCTCCGGCAGGTTGTCTTCGAAGTAGATGACGTCGCTGGATTTGCCGCCCGAGGCATCGCCGACGATGCTGGAACCGCTGGTGTGCAGGAACACTTTGTTCGAACCGCGCAGGGCATCGAGCAAGGCTTCGACCGCGCCGCGATGGTCGCTGCTGGCGGCGTTGATCACGGCGTCGGCGGCGCGGGCCTGTTCGGCCAGCAGTGCCTTGTCGTCGAGGGTGCCGATCACCGGGGTGATGCCCAGTGCCTTCAGCTCATTGGCCTGTTCGGCGCTGCGCACAAGACCGGTGACGCTGTGGCCGGCCTGGACCAGACCGGTGGCGATGGAGCCGCCGATAAAACCGGCAGCGCCGGTGACGAATACGTTCATGGGGAAACTCCCTGCGTGAGTAAGTGATGCAACGAGTATCGATCGGCAGGTCCTGTGGAAAAACCCGCCCTCAACCAATTCACTCTTGCGCAGGGGTCACGAATCAGCCTTTGAAATCGGCGCTGGCGTAAGCCGCCAGTTTGCTCTGGATAAAATCCAGGAAGCACTGGATGCGCAGCGCCAATTGCGAGTTGCGGTAGTACACCGCGTTGATCGGCTGGCGATAACCGCTGTTGAATTCCGCCAGCAACATCTTGAGGCGCCCGGCGCGGATGTCGTCGATGGTCATGTAATGCGAGAGGCAGGCAATGCCCTGGCCCTCCAGCGCCAGATGCCGAACCGTCTCGCCGCTGGAGGCGCTGATCGCCGGGGTAATCGGCCAGCGATCGCCGTGCACGTAACGCAACGGCCACTGGTTGAGGCCTTCGTTCTGGGTGAAACCGAGCAAGGTGTGGTCGCTCAGGTCAGCCACTTCCCGCGGCGCGCCGTGTTTTTCCAGATACGCGGGACTGGCGACGATCAACAGCGGACTGCAACCCAACGACCGCGCATGCAACGTCGAATCGGCGAGGGGGCCGATGCGGATGGCGACGTCGGTGCTTTGTTCCAGCAGGTCAATGATCAGGTCATTGCTGTTGAGTTCGAGCTGGATGTCCGGGTACAACCGACGGAATTCGTCGATGTACGGCACGATGGCGTGGAGCATGAACGGCGACGCCGCGTTGATGCGCAGTCGTCCTGACGGGGTTTGCTGGCGCGAAGAAAGACGTTCTTCGAGTTGATCCATCTGGTCGAGGATCAGCTTGGCCTGTTCGAAGAAATACTTGCCCTCCTCGGTCAGGTCCATGCGCCGTGTAGTGCGGTTGATCAGCGTGGTGTCGAGCTTGGCTTCCAGCCGCGACAGCGTGCGGCTGACCGCCGACGGTGTCTGCCCGACCTGCTCGGCGGCGGCGGAGATCGAACCGCATTCGATCACGCAGACGAAAATCTGCAACTCATCGGATCTGGCTTTCACGGGTGTCCTCGAATCGAAAGGCCTGCTGCGCAAGCTCAGGCCTTCGATAGTAGCCGAGCGTCAGGCCTTGAGGCCAAACACCTCGGTCAGATGCTGCTCGTAACGCGCCACATCCGCTTCAATATTCGGGCGTTTCATCACGTCCACGCAGAGAAAGGTCGGCAGGCCGGTCATGCCAAGAAACTCGTTGGCCTTGTGGAACGGGAAGTACACGGCGTCCACGCCTTTGGCTTCGAAGAAGTCGGTCGGGTCATCGAACGCCTGCTGCGGTGCGTTCCAGGTCAGCGACAGCATGTACTGCTTGCCCTGGATCAGACCGCCGCTGCCGTACTTCTGCGACGCGTCGGAACGGGTGCGACCATCGCTGGCGTAGAGGCTGCCGTGACCTTCGGTGAAGACTTCGTCGATGTACTTTTTCACGGTCCACGGCGCGCCCATCCACCAGCCCGGCATCTGATAAATGATCACGTCGGCCCAGAGGAATTTGGCGACTTCTTCAGCGATGTCGTAACCCTCGTCGATGAAGGTGGTCTTGACGTCGACACCGCCGCGATCCAGCACGCTCAGCGCCGCTTCGTGCAGGGTGGTGTTGTAGCGACCGTCGGAGTGAGCAAATTTTTTACCGCCATTGAGCAACAGCACTTTTTTCATGGGAGAGCCTCGATCGGATTCCGATGCGCAGCGCAGAGCGCTGGATGGAGAAGGGGAAAAATTGAATGGCGGCAGATTAGCGATCCGCCCCGCGCGGAATAAGCATCGGTTGCGCAAAATTCATTTGATTAAAACGCACGAATCGAATGCCGATTGTTGCCGTAGGATTGGCCGCCATCTGAATCTGAGGAGTTTTTTGCCATGAGCGAACGCCAGGGTTTCATCCTGCACGCCAAGACCCGCCCGGAAAAAGCCGAGGCCTTCGAAGCGTTTTTCCGCGCTTACGTCGAGCCGAGCCGCGCCGAACCTGGCTGCATCGAGTACCACATGCTGCGCGACAAGGAAGACCCGAGCCTGTTCATCTTCTACGAGATCTGGGAGAGCCAGGCGCATCTGGACGTGCACTCGAACCTGCCGCACATGCAGCAGTTTCTCGCCAATCGCATGGAGTATCTGGAGCGGGATTTCGATATCCGCCCGATTGAAATGCTCAGCGCGTCGTCCGCTAGCCGCTGATCAGCAGATGGGCGCCGAGCGCGCCCAGACCGATGAAGAACACCCGCTTGAACAGCACGGCACTGATGCGCTGGCGTAGCCATTGGCCGAGCAGCATACCGAGCATGGCAGGGAGCAGCGCCAGCAGCGAAGCGCTCAATTCCGCGCCGCCGAGCGACCCGCGCCAGAGTAATCCACCGGCCAGCGCCAGGGTCGAAACCGTGAAGGACAGGCCCAGCGCCTGCACCAGTTCATCGCGGCTCAAGCCCAGGGCCTGCATGTACGGCACGGCGGGAATCACGAACACGCCGGTGGCCGAAGTGATGACGCCAGTGATCACGCCACACAGCGTTCCCAGCCACGTTTCATGGCGGCGACTGACACTCAGCGTCGGCAGGAACAATCCGCTCAGCGCATAGAGCAACAACGCCGCGCCCAACCCGCGCACCACCCAATGCCCGCCGGCCATGCCGATCCACAAGGTGCCGATGGCCGTGCCGAGAGAGATCGCCAGCAGCATCGGCCACAAGCGTTTCACCAGCCCCTGCAAATGCCCGCCGAACGCCAGTTGCCAGACGTTGGTGAGGGTCGCCGGAATGATCAGCAACGCCGCAGCCTGCGCTGGCGCCATAGCCAGACCGAGCAGGCCCATGGCGACGGTGGGCAGGCCGAGACCGATCACACCCTTGATCATGCCGGCGACGACGAAGGTCGCCATCACCAGCAACGACAAGGCCAGACCGAGGTTCTGATAGAAATCTGCGAGTGCGTTCATGGCGATACTGTGCGCCTGCACGGATGAACTGAAAATCTGTCATACACTGAGGCAGCCTCTCTTTCAGCAAGAGTCACCACCGATGCACTTCGACCTCACCGACCTGCGCCTGTACCTGCACATTCTCGACAGCGGCAACATCACCGCCGGCGCCGCCCGCAGTCATCTGTCGCTGGCAGCGGCCAGTGCGCGGATCCGGGCGATGGAAGCTTCGTTGGGCACCGAGTTTCTCGAGCGCGGGCGGCGCGGAGTCACACCGACGCCGGCCGGCAAGGCCCTGGCGCAACATGCGCGACTCCTGTTGCAACAGGCCGAGCGCATGCAGCAGGACTTGAACGAATACGCCCGGGGTGTGAAAGGCCAGGTGCGTTTGCTGTGCAACACCACGGCCATCAGCGAATACCTGCCGGAAGTGCTGGCGGATTTCCTGCGCGAACATCCCAACCTCGACATCGACTTGCAGGAACTGCCCAGCGCCCGCATCACTCACGCCTTGCGCCAGGGAGCAGCAGACCTTGGCATTGTCTCCGACGCCGTGGACACCCACGACTTGCAGACCCGGGTCTTTCGCGACGACCCGCTGGTACTGCTCGTGCCGCCGGGTCATGCGCTGGCAGAGCGTCTCTCGCTGACCTTTGCCGAAACCCTGGCCCATGACTACGTGGCGCTGGGTGCCGACAGTGCCCTGGCGATTCATCTGGAAGAACAGGCGCTGCACATCGGCCAGCGCATGGCGATCCGTATCCGCGCCGATGGCTTCGATGGGCTCATGCGCATGGTCGTGCGCGGGGCAGGCCTGGCAATCGTGCCCAAAGTGGCGGTTGAGCGCTGGCCCCGGACGAACGCATTGGCCTGCGTGCCGCTGGACGATGCCTGGGCCAGACGGACACTGCATCTGTGTTCAAGAAACTTCGCCCATCTGCCGGCCTACACCCAAGCCTTGCTTGATGCTCTGACGCCTTGACTCTACCGCTAGGGGCAGACTCTATCCTGTGAGCTTCTTTTCAGGAGTACACACTATGGGCAAACGAATGCTCGTGATTCTGGGACACCCCTCCACCGACAGTTTTTGCGGAGCACTGAGTGAAACCTACGTTCAGGCGGCCAAGGACGCCGGGCATGAGGTGCGGTTGATGCGCCTGGATGCGCTGGATTTCGACCCGGTCCTGCACGAGGGTTACAACAAGATTCAGCCGCTGGAACCCGATCTGCTGCA
The DNA here is from genome assembly GCF_002113215.1 of Pseudomonas sp. B15(2017). Lineage (NCBI taxonomy): Bacteria > Pseudomonadati > Pseudomonadota > Gammaproteobacteria > Pseudomonadales > Pseudomonadaceae > Pseudomonas > Pseudomonas sp. B15(2017). The sequence goes on along the minus strand of NZ_NEJZ01000004.1, from coordinate 32,160 downwards.
GGCCCAGGCCGACATCACCTGGGCCGAGCACCTGACTTTCGTCTATCCGATCTGGTGGGGCGGGATTCCGGCGTTGATGAAAGGCTTTCTGGACCGCATCTTCCTGCCCGGTTTCGCGTTCAAGTACCGCGAAGGCAAAGCCTTCCCGGACAAACTGCTCAAAGGCCGCACCGCCCATTTGCTGGTGACCATGGACACGCCGTACTGGTACTACAAATGGTTCTACCGCATGCCGGGCCTGCACCAGGTGCGCAAGACCACGCTGGAGTTCTGCGGAGTCAAACCGATCAAGACCCTGACGTTCGGCCCCATGCTCGGCTCCAAACCGGAGCAGCGCGACGTGTGGCTGCAACAGGCGCGATCCAGCGCCGCGTTCTGAATCTGACGCGACTGTCCAACTGACGGCGCCGCCGACGCCGTCAGCCTTCCACGGGCTCTCCCACGAGCCCGTCCGTCAGCTGTGCGCGTCATTTACGCACAGTTGCAACCTGCCGATGGTATTCACCCTATAATCGCCCGCCGATCAGGCTCGAGCCTGGTCACGCTACGCCCCGTTTTATCATCGAGATGGATCTTTATGTATATCGGCAAAGCCGCCCAGCTGTCGGGCACCACAGTCAAAAGCATTCGCCATTACGAAGAAATCGGCCTGTTGCCCGAGCCCAAGCGTGAAGGCAAATACCGTATCTACAGTCAGGAAAGCGTCGAGGTCCTGACGTTCATCAAATGCGCTCAGCAACTGGGCTTCAAGCTCAAGGAGCTGCAGGTCATCCTGAACAACTACCGCGGCGAGGAATTCCCCTGGGACATGGCACAGAATGCCATCGCCCGGAAAAAAGCCGAGCTGGTGACCCAGATCGGCGATTTGCAGCAGTTGTACGATGGGCTTGAAGCGTTTGAAAACAACCTCCACGAGGCTCGACAGGAATGTCAGTTCGAGCGCATCGCCCGGCAGGGGGAAAAAACCCCGGCCGCTACGCTGAACTGAAAACCCTTCTGCGGCGCATGGGCCGGTTCGCCTGTCGGATCAGGGCAGGCGGAACCGGCTCGGGCTTCAGCCCGGTACTGCCTCTGCGTCGAGGCGTTGCGCCCGAGCGGGCTGGGCAATCGGCTCAATCGCGCCGAAGAACCACGGCGAAACCAGCGTCACCAGAATGATGGTCATGACCCCGCTGGAGAACAGCGCCATGGCCACCAGCGCCCCCAGGTCGACAATCGGCTTGAAGTCAGAAAACAGCAGCGCCATGAAGCCCACGGAGAAAATCACCACGTTGATCACCGTCGAGCGACCGACGCTGTGCATCGCCTGCAGAATCGCCGCGTCGACTTCAATGCCCTGCTGCACCAGCCATTTGATGCGCGACAGCAGGTGCACCGCGTAATCGACCACGCCCACCACCAGGAAAGTCACCAGCGTCGTGCCGATGTTCAGCTCGATCTTGAACAGAAACATGAAGCCGTAGACCGTGACCGAGGTGGTCAGCAGGGTCAACATGCCGAGAATGCCCAGCCGCACCGACTTGAGCCAGTACATCATCATCAGCGTGACGACCAGCAACGCCAGGGAAAAACTCAGTACCTGGCCCTGGGTGATTTCCTGCAACACACCGGTCCAGATCAACGGCGTGCCGGCATGCGTCACCTCCAGATTGGCCGGTTTGTTCACCAGCAGCCAGGCGTCGAGGCGATCGAGCATGCCCTGATAATCACTGGCGACCGACGAGGTCATGGTGTACAGCGTCAAGGCCTTGGAGAAGTCGGCGTTGAGCACGTTGTTCAAGTCCGAGCCGCCACCGTTTTCGAACAGCATCACGTGCTGCTCGATCAGCGAATTGCCTGGCACTTCGAATTGCTCGACCTGCCCGTCATCATTGACTGAGCTCACCTTTTCCATGGCGTTGGGAACGCGCAGGTAATCAGGGTTCATGTCGTTGAGCACCAGGTTCATGCGCTTGACGTAAGTGGCCAGGGAGTAGCCGTAACTCACGTTCGGCTGCTGCTTGATGAAGTGGTCGAGCTTGTCGATGAACTGCACCACCTCCGTGGTCAGCACCCCGCGAGGCTCCTTGCTGTCGATGGCAATCCAGCCCGGCGCCGTACCCGCGACGTTGGCGTGGTTGATGAACTGGTCCGAAATGCGGATATGGCTTTCGGGTTTGAAATAGGCAATGCCCGAGTCTTCGATATCGACGCGGAAGGTGAACACGGTGGCCAGCGCCAGCAACGGCAGCATGACCATGAGAATCGGTTTGCGAAAGCGGATCATCCAGGCGCAGAACGCCACCAGATAACGCGAGATGATCGATTCCTTGTGCGCAGCGACCCTGGCTTGCGCTGGTTGATCCTTGCCCCAGATGGAGATCCAGGCCGGAATCAGCAGCAACGAAATGATCAGCGCCGCCGTCAGGCCGATGGACATGAACACGCCGAAGTTACGGATGCTGACGATGTTGTTGGTGGTGGAAATCATGAACGTGGCGATGGTCGTCACTGTGGTCAACACCACCGGCACGACCATCAGCCGCTGGGTCTCGCGGTTGGCGTCACGGTTGCTCTTGCCGGCGTTTTTCTGCTCGTAGTATTCGGCCATCACATGGATGGCGTCCGAGCAGCAGATGGTGAACAGAAACACCGGCAACACGCTGGTCAACAGGTCGAACGGCACCCGCAGCAGCGCCATCAGGCCCAGCGTCCAGATGGTGCAGAACAGAATGTTGAACAGCGGCAACAACACGCCCAGCGGTTTGCGGAAGAAGAAAATCAGCAGCAGGGTGATCAGCAGAAACACGATCGGAAACAGCACCGCCAGGTCATGGTCGATGATTTCCTGTTGGGCCGCGATGAAGATCGGCATGCCGGCAATGAAAATCTCGTCCTTGTACTCCGGATGATCTGCCTGATACTTCGCGACGATGCCCCGCACGATCTGATAGGCGCGCAATTGCGCCTGGGCGTCATCCTGCTTGGTACCGAGTTCGGCCACCAGCATCGCGACTTTCTTGTCCTTCGACACCACGCCGTCGACCATCAGTTCGTTGCCCATGATCTGTGACTCGACCACGGCCGGATCCATGTCATAGGCGTTGAGGGTCTTGTGGATCAACAACTCGCCATCGTCGGTCAACACGATGTTTTCCAGGTCGCCCATCGACGCCATTTCGCGAATCGGGTTGATTCGCTCGGCGAGGAAGGTCAGGAACAACTGATCATGAGCATCCCAGTTCTGACTCTGGGCATGATCGCGCAGGGCCTTGGCCTGAGCGTAATCATTCTGGGAAAAACCGTCCTCCAGAATGTCCCGGGTCAATAGCTGCGCGCGGCTGTCATTCGGGTAGCGAGCGACGATTTGCGTCAGTTGCTCCTTGTCGGCGTCGTTGGCCAGGATCATCTTGCGCACCGACTGCGACATCGAAAACAACGCATTGAGCGTCTGTTTGTTGAAGACCGTCTGCGGGTTGTTCAACGCCACCATCACCGAGTCGAAGGTGCCGGTGAACTCACCCTGCAAATCGATGATGGTCTTGCGCGCCGGATGGCTGTCCTTGAGCAGATAAGGGTTGGTGTCCGAGATCAGCGCGCCCAGCGTATAAGTGAAATACGCGGTGATCGCCACCAGCAGGAAAACGATCGCCCGCGCATGGCGCTCGACGAAGTTCAGGTATCTTTCCATGATCATGTGTTCCAGGGTCGTCGGGAGCGGCGCTTAGCGGGCAGTCACGGAAAATTCCGGCAGGTCACCGGTTTTCAGCCCGCGCTTGATGGCGGTCTGGGTAAACAGCCGGTCTTCCAGCGGGACGTTGTACTGCAACTGGTTGAAGCGCATTTCCGAGCGCGTGCCGTCGATGAAGTGCTCGGTTTCACTGAGCACGATGCTGTCGATCCCGTCGATGGTCTCGACCTTCTGGGTGCGCATCTGCTTGATCAGCACACCTTTGACGTCGAAGAAGTCCTGACGCATGACCAGGAAATTCTGCTTGTCGATCCACACCTTGAGTTTGTTGTAACCGGTCTTGGCCAGCACTTCCGGGGACGCCGGTTCACGTTCGATCACGTAGCAGTCGCGGCCCTTGATCTGCTCTTCTCCCAGCAATGTCTGCGAGTAATCCTTGACCCGGATCTTGTCCAGGTCGGCATAGGAGTATTCGCTGCCCATGAACGAGCCGCGCTTGTCGGTGGTGGAGATCCGGCGGGTCTGGCGGCTGACCGGCAGGTACATCCACTGGCTGTCTTCCAGCCCCAGCGTCTCGTGCGGGTTTTCGATGTGGAACGCGACGTCGCGCACATCGGTCGGCGCCGAGAAATACATGCTGAATTTGTCGCTGTCCGGGTAGTCCTTCTGCAGGTAAGTGAATTCACGAACCCGGGTATTGCCCTTCTTGTCGTGAAGGATCAACGACACCTGGGACATGAAGCTTTTACCGTCATTGCGATCGCGCACCTGGCGAATGATTTCATCGGCATTGCTGCCGTCGGCAGCGCTGGCGCAGACGCCACTGAGGATCAACGCGGTGGCGGTCAGACTTTTCAAAAGCGGCAACATCGGAATTTCCCTTTTCGTCGGATGAGTACATGCGGGCCTGCGCCATCGGTGGCAGGCAGGCGTCACGGGGTTAAAACAGATAGCCGGCGGACAGGCGCACTTGATCGCGCTTGCTGTACTCGCCGAAGGCCCTGTCGGGTTTGCCGAAGAACACGTCCACTTCCAGTCCCAGCTTGATGTAGTCCACCGGTTTGTAGGTGAAGATGCCCTGCAGCAAAGCGTTGTCCTTGAGCGGCGGCGAGGCCGCGGCCACCAGTCGGCTCTTGAGCCGGTCCTGCCAGTGAGTGCCTTCGGCCGAGAGGGTGAACAGCGGCTCGCGCTTGTCCTGCAGCATCCCGTCCTGCCAGTCGAGCAGCACCTGCTCCTGCCATTGCGCCGAAATCAGCCAGTCGCGCCACAGATAGTCGACGCCCAACAGCGACTTGACCATCGACGTGCTGTCGGCACCGTAGGCGCGGGTCGGATTGGTCACGCGCCAGTTGTCGAACCAGGCAATCTCACTGCGCACCACGATGCTGTGACCGGCGTCGATCGCCAGACCTGCTCCGCCCATGGTGTAACGGGGAAACTGGCGTTCAAGACGCGTACGACCGTCATCGGCCAGGCCTTCGACGGCATACACCGGATCCTGCTGACGTGCGCTCAGTGCCACGAAGCTGGTGTCCACCGCACCGATCCGGCCATTGGCGCTCAGACCATAGGCATAGCCCTTGTCACCGTCATAACCGGGTTTGGAATCAAGCAGGAAATACTCCGGATCGGGCGCCGCGAACAGCGGCGCGGCGAACTCGCTGCCCGCCACCGGCGGCCGGTTCTTGACGAAGTCGGTGATCCACAGCGCTTCCAGCTCCCACTCGCCCACAGGCTGCGCCACGCGCACCATCGGCACGGCGATGCGGCTGTCCTCAAGCAACGGGGTCAGTCCATCGCGATAGTCCAACGGGTTGATCTGGTCCAGCACACGCAGTTCATCCGCACGCCCCCAGACCACCTGCTGCCAGCCGACCGTCACTTCACCATCGCCCAGCGAATGACCGACATACAGATGCCGCCAGTCAGCGTCGAAGCGATACTTTTCCCGGGCGCGTTCGCTGTACGGGTTGTTGCCGTCGTAGCGGGCGTCATACCGTACGCGACCCTTGGCCTTGTAATAACCGCCGTCCCAGTTGTCCTCCAGGTTGGCTTTGAAATACACGGCCTTCTGTGTGACCTGATCGTCACCGTGCAGGCGCAGTGCCGTGGCCACGCCGATTTCGGCGTCGGCGTAATCGGGCTTGAGATCGTCGACTTCCAGGGCCGCGACAACCGCCGGAGCGGCCACGCACGCCCACATCGCCCAGGCGATGCGGTTGATAGATCCTGGCATCGCTACATTCCCAATCCGACGCCGCCATCGATCACCAGGCTCTGGGCCGTGACCCCACCGGCTTCAGGACTGGCCAGGTAACGCACCATTGCCGCCACTTCTTCGCTCTGGATGAAGCGGCGCATCGGCAGTTTTTTCTTCGCGTTGCGCACGATCTGTTCCTGGGTCAGACCGGCGATCGCCGCTTGCGTCGCCAGTTCGCCCTGGAGCATCGGCGTATCGATCCAGGCCGGCAGAATCGCGTTGACCGTGATCTGCCGCGACGCCAGGTCCAGTGCCAGAGCCTTGGTCATGCCGACGATGCCGTGCTTGGAAGCGCAGTACGCAGTGTTGCGCACCTTGCCGGCCCGGCCGAGGATCGAGGACATGTTGATGATCCGTCCCCGATCCGGCATCAGCGCCAGGCACAGCGAGGTCACGTAAAACGTACCGTTGAGGTTGACCGAAATCACCTTGTGCCAGTTGTGCAGATCTTCGGGCTCGTTTTCATTGCAGATACCGGCACTGTTGACCAGCACGTCGACCTGCTTGATCCGGGCGCCGAGCTGCTTGAAAAACGCTTCCATGGCAGGCAGGTCGGCGATGTTCGCCGCGTGGGTCTCGACCCGCGCCTTGATCCGCTCCTGCTGCTCATCGACCCAGCCCTGCAATTGCGGCAAGTCCAGGTCCAGCAGGATCAGGTGATTGTCGCCATTGGCCGCGAAGTCCTCGGCCACCGCGCGCCCGATGCCTTTGGCTGCACCGGTAATCAGAATGGTGCGGCTCATGGCATTTTCAACCCGCCGTTCACCGGCAGGACCTCCCCGGTCAGGTACAGGCCACGGTCAGCGAGGTACAGCACCGCCTCGGCAATTTCCTCGGGTTCGGCGTAACGCTTGATCAGCAACCGCGACTGGATCTGCTCCTCCTGACTGCCGATCAGTGCGGTGCTCATCTCGGTCTTGACGATCCCCGGCGCCACCGCATTGACCCGGATATTGCGCGGCGCCAGCTCGACCGCCAGCGCACGGGTCATGGCCTCGACCCCGCCCTTGGCCGCGGCATAGTTGCTCTGGCCCTTGCCGGGCTTTTGCGCGGCGACCGAACTGATATTGACGATGCAGCCACTGCGCTGGCGCAGCATGCCCGGCAGCACCTGCTGACAGCAGAGCAAGGTCCCGACCAGGTTGGTCTGGATCACCTCCAGGATGTCGCTCGCCGGCATCGTCGCCAGCAAGCCGTCACGGGTAATGCCGGCGTTGTTGACCAGCAGATCGACGCGCTGGAAATGCGCCTCGACCCGTTCGAAAAATGACGCGATGCTGTCGCCACGGCTGATGTCGCATTGCAGCGCCAGGCAATCCACGCCCGACGCCTGCACTTCATCACGCAAGGCCATCGCCGCTACTTCATCACGCACATAACTGAACGCCACTTGATAACCGGCACCTGCCAGCGCCAGGACGATGGCGCGGCCGATGCCACGGCTGCCGCCGGTCACTACTGCTACTTTGTTCGGCATGACCGTTCCTTACAGCGAGTTATCGGTTTTGAACTGCGCGAGGCTGAACCCGTGGGTCGCGGCCAGTGCACGGATCTGCTGCACTTGCTCACGGCTGATGTCGCCGTAGGAGTAGTGCTGTTTCATGCCCGACAGCCCCATCAGTACCGACTCCGCCATGCAGGCATACAACTGACCTTGCTTGAGGTAGGCGCGAACGTTGGGGGCCAGGCCATCGCCCAGCGGCGTCTGGACAATCCCGCCGTGCATGTACAGCACGTCGGAGCGCTGACCGGCGAGGTTCTGGTCCACGTTCAGCGGTACGGCGATGTCGCAGATCACGCTGTTCTCGGCAAAGTGTCCGGCACCGAGAAACGCCTGCGGTGCATTCGCCGCACACAGCACGATGCGCGCTTGCTTCAAGGTATCCAGGTCGTTGCTGACGGTGATGAACGCGTCGCTTCCCAGTTGCTCATCGACCAGTTGCGCCACACGCTGCCCGAGATCGGCACTGTTGCCATGGGCTTGCAGCAGGGCGTCGATACCCCGCAGCTGCTGCAGGCGACTGGCGAGACGATCATGCTCGGCAACCCCCTTGAGAATGGCCCGGGCGGCTTCGGCGTAAATCTGCTGAGCGGTTTTCTCCAGGCGTCGCAGCGAGCCGTCGCGACCACTGCCGATCAGGATCAGGTGCTCGACACGGGTCGACAACAGCGAAGCGTAGGTCGAAGCAATGTTGCCGGCAGCACCGACCACCGCAGCGGTCTGCCGGCTCAGTTCCAGACCTTGCTGTTTGCAGCCCTGCTCGATCGCTTCCAGGCCCATGCCGATGGTCAGCGCGTTGCCCGAGGTCAGCGCCATGTCAGGGATTTTCAGCGCCTGACAGTTGTTGGTGACGATCGAGGTGTACATGCCCAGGCCGGCCACGCCATAGCCGTCGGCGCGGGCATCCTTGATGCGATTGCCGACTTCCTCGCGGATGGTTTCCAGATCGCCGCTGGCGATGTAAGCCGCCATCGCATCGGAATCCATGCACAGCGGATAGAGGGTGAACTCCACCGCCGTGCCGAGTTTCGAGCGGATCTGCACCGGGCCGATAGGCGCCGCGCGGCGCTCGGGGGCCATGCGTTTGATGAACTCGCGCTTCTGCTCCGGGCTCAGGGTCGACAGCGATGGGTCGACATCACTGAGCATGTCCGCATCGATCAGGTGGTTGATGAACGCCACGCGTGCTACCACGCGCACGTTCTCGTCAGGCTTTGGGAGGCTTTCGGTCTCCGTGAAGCTGACATCGCGCGCCGGAACCTGGGCAATGCTGTCGGCACACACACCGGCGGCCAGCGGGAAGGCATCGCGGCGACGCAGCATGTCGCAGACTTTTTGCAGCGAAGCGATCAGGCCATCGATTTCCTGGAAGGTGATGCACACCGGGGGTTCCAGGCGAATCACATTGGCGTTGCTGCCCGACGGCGCCACACGCAACGACTCGAACTGCAACAGATAGCCGGCAATGATGTAGCCCAGCGCTTCGTTGTACTGCGCCGACGCCTGGACCAGCGAACTGGTACCGGTCAGGTCATGCAGTTCGAAGCCCAGCAGCAGGCCGCGTCCGCGCACATCGGCGATCACGTCCGGATAGGCCGCCTTGAGCTCCAGCAGCGAAGTCTTGAGGTACTCGCCCTTCTTGTTCACATCCTTGAGCATGGCGCTGTCGTTCTCGAACAAGCGGCGCAGGGCCGACAGCGCGATGTGGCACGACGCATCGTCTTCAGCGAAGGTCGAGCTGTGGATGTAGCTGAAATCGTTTTCGTAATGACTGGCGCGAATCACGGTGGCGGCGATTTTCATCAAGCCGCCGCCCAGTGCCTTGGACAGGCAGTAGTAGTCGCCCTGCAGGTTGAAATGGGTGGCGCCGAGCAAGGTGCCGGTGCGGCCGAAACCCGACTGCACTTCGTCGATGACCAGCGGGCATTGCTGCTCGTTGCACAGACGACGCAGGCCCAGGTAGAACTCTTTGGCAAACTCGTTGATCCCGCCCTCGCCCTGAATCGGTTCCAGCAGCACGGCAGTGATTGCGCTGAACGCTTCACGGCGCACGTGCAGGGTTTCGCCACTCCACGCCAGACTCAGCCAGTGATGCTGATGGCGGGCCGGCAGCTCTTGCAACTGCTGCGGTTGATCCGGATCGATGAATTCGACGTTGAGCCCGAAACGGGCAAACGGCTTGCGGTATTGCTTGCCGTAAGTCAGTTGAACGGTGTTCACCAGTTTGCCGTGGAAGCTGCCTCGCACCGCGAGGAAGACCGGCTCGACATGCAGTTGCGCGAGGTTGTGCTGACGCACCGCCTCGGCCACCTGACGCACGGTCACGCTGGTCAGGTGCGGCGGCAACAGACCGGCCGGCAGATCGAGATCGTCGATTTCCAACTCGACATAGGCCTTGTCACTGGCCACCAGATTCGCCAGTTCGAAATCATGTTCGTCGAACTGCTTCTGCAGGTTTTTCTGACGACGGTACTCGGCATGCTTGACGGCGATTTCGACCGACTCGGCGCCACTGTTGGAGAACGTGGAAATGTAGCGCTCGGTGTTGTTCAGCTCACGGTTGAACGCTTCGCTGAGTTCGCGCCCCAACTGCCCCGCCGCGCCACGCACCGACATTTGCGCGTTGAACGGCACATCGGCGCGCAGCAGGCCGCACAGCTGATCGACGAATTGCGGATCGTTGTGACCGTACAGCGCGGCACCGTAGCCACCGAGAAAATCGGTCACGGTCACTTCGTCACCCTGCTTGTCGCGGTAGAACAGTTTGCTGCCCTGCGCCCGATGGAACTGGCACTCCAGGCCCAGGGCCTGCATCAGTTCAACGAATTTTGGCCGAACGTAATCGCGGTAATCCATGACAGTCATATCCCTTGAGTAAAAATTCAGAAGCGATGTATTGCCTTGAAGCGGTCAGTCGTCCGCCTGCAAGTCGAGTTGGTAACAGGCGCTGAAGCCGTTGTCGTCGCGGTTGATCACCAGGCAATCGTGCAGAACGGCATCCCGTGGGTCGCCCGACACAAACGGCAGATGCGTATCCACCGGCTGCGTCAGCCCGGCAATCGGCGCGATGCTTTGGGCCTGCAGCATCTGGCGGGCGAGGATCAGGTCGACCAGGCTCGGCGCACCGCTGAGGATGCCGGTCAGCGCCGTGCCGCTGGTGATGTGTGCAGCGCCGGTACGGGCCAGGGTGCGGGCCAGATCGGCGTCCTGTAGCGCAGTGCCGGTGGCGCTGCTGATCAGCAGATCGACCTGTTTGTCCGGCAGGCTCAGAGCGTCCAGACGCGGGTGCGCGAACAGCGCCGTCAGGCAGGTCTGCGGTTCCGGAGGCAGATCCGCGGCCCGCCGCAGCACCAGCGCAGCGGCGCCTTCGCCGGCAATGCCGCCCGAACCCTTTCGGTCGAAGGCGAGCATCTGCCGGGAACCGTCGGTACCGATCACACCGGCCTCGGCGAGCGCGACCAGCGCCAGCGGGTCAAGTTCACTGCCGGCCCCGACCACGATGGCCACGTCGATGCGCCCACTCTGCAAGGCACTGTGCGCCTGACGCAATGCCGCCAGATTGCCGGCCACGCCTTGCATATAGGCGTTGCACTCGCACTCCAGCTTCAAGGCCAGACTGACCACGCCGAGCAAGCCGTTACTCAGACTCTTGAGCACCAGAAACGGATCGAGCGCACGCTCCTGCAACACTTGACGGGCGAGGCGGTTCATGTCGGCTGCGCTGTCGGTGCGGCACTCCTGAAGCAGTTCCCCATAGGAAGCCACCGACGGATGGGTATACCCGCCCTGACAGCAATAGAGGCCATAACGCAAACCGTCCTGACCGGGTTCGACGCCGGCCTCGGCCAGCGCCTGACGCACTGCGCTGACGCCCCAGATCACCGCCGGCGGGCAGTAACGCTGCAGGTTTTGCGCAACGTCCTGGCGACTGCGTTGGTGCGTGGCGTCATCGATCTGTCCGAATGCGGCGATGCGTTCACTGTGAAACAGCGTTGTTTGCAGCGCTGTGATCGCACTGCGACCTTCCCGGGCCGCCGCCCAGAAACACTCGACGCCCCAACCCGTGGGCAACACACAACCGCTGCCAGCGATGGCAATGCGTGCAGTAGCGCTAGTCATTGTCCGTGCTCCCGATATTTGCCAAGGGCCAGCGAGGTGTTCAGGCCGCCGAAGCCAAAGGAGTTGCTGAGGGCGTAATCGACACGACGGCTGACGGCCTGACCGGCGCAATAATCCAGATCACAGCGTTCATCGGCCTCGTGCAGGTTCACGGTGGGTGTGACCAGATCGTTCAGACAGGCCAGCGCAGTGACAATGCACTCCGGCGCCCCGGCCGCCGCGATCAGGTGACCGAATTGCGACTTGTTGGCACTGACCGCCAGCGTCTGATAATGCTTGTGCTGAGCAAACACCTGCTTGATGGCCAGGGTCTCGGCAACATCATTGAGGGGCGTCGAGGTGCCGTGGGCATTGATCAGGTCAATCTGCTGCGGCTGCAACTCCGCATCGTCCAGCGCCGCTTGCATTGCCAGCGCGGCGCCCCGGCCCTCTGGCTGCGGTGCGGTGACCTTGTAGGCATCCAGGCTGCTGCCGTAACCGAGCACTTCGGCATACGGGGTCGCCCCTCGCGCCAGGGCATGCTCAAGACTTTCCAATACGACAAACCCGCCGCCTTCGCCGGCGATCAGACCGCTGCGGTCACGATCGAACGGCCGGCACAGATCAGCGCCCCAGCGCTGCTCGCCCGAGGCTGCGCCCAGCAGGTACAAAGCGGCCATGGTGTCGAGGTTGAGCACCGAGTCGGCACCACCGGCCACGGCAACATTCACTTCGCCGCGACGAATCATCTGGAACGCATTGCCGATCGCCTGGGATGCGCCGGCACAGGCGCTACTGATATTGATCACCGGGCCTTCACAACCGAGGTCGTCGGCAATCACTCGCGCCAGACGGTCGTTGGCCTGACGCAAGGAACCCTCGGCGCTGACTTCTGTTGCCCGCGCCATCAGGTGTCGCCAGTCCGCTGCATCGCCGTCCGGCGCCTGGGTCAGGAGCATGTCGGCGAGCATGTGTTGCGGTGCCCCGGAGGCACACAGCACGGCAGCCTCGCGCAACTGCTCGGGGTTCAACCCGCTGTCGGCGACGGCCTGGGTGGCAGCCACCCAGCCAAAGCGACTGCGTTTTTCCAGGGGCAGCGTCCAGGCCGGGTGGTCCTGCAAATGCCCGGGTAACAACGTCATGTCAACGGGCGCCGCGTAGCGAACCGGAAACTCATTGTCCTGCAGGTCTTGCGGCTGCCAGGGGCGCACGCAGTGTTCGGCGCCGAGCATTTTTTCCCAGAGGGTCTGCCATTCGAAACCGAATCCGGTTACCGCGCCCATTCCGGTGATCACAATCCGTGTCGCACTCATGCGTACTTCTCCAGGGTTTCACTGGCCAACAGCAATGCGCCCCAGTGACCGGCGCGACCATGACTGACGAGCAAGGTGTAACCAGGCACAGCGCCTGCTCCGCGACTGTGGTGCAAAGCCATGGCGACCTCGGTCAGCAATCCGCTGGCGCCCAGTTCGCCGGTCATTGCACTGACATTGCGCAGGTGTTGTGGCGTCGATTCAAACAGGCTCATCAGTTGCCGGTCGGCGGGATTGGCCACCACCTTGGCAACGTCACCCATACACAGTTTTTCCTCGCTCAGGGCGCGTTCGATCACGCGTTTGCCGACGGCCAGCGCGCGCTGCGGATCGGCGCTGTAACCTCGGGCAAACCCGGCGACACGCAAGATCTGCGTAGCGTCCTGCGCCGGTGTCGAACTGAGCAACAGCGCCGCAGCGCCTTCACCGTAAACCGGCTCGTCCGCCAAAGCGGGCTCGCGCAGGTACAGGGCCGGTGTCAGGTTCGGACTGCTGCTGACCACCAGCGCCGCATCGGCGTGTTGTTCGGCAATTTGCTGGCAGGCCTCGATCAACGCATCGAGCCCGGCATTGTCCTGGGAGCAGAAGCCGCCCATCGGACCATGGCAATTCAGCGCCTCGGCCACGTAAGCCATCACACTGCTGTTGAGCAGCGTCAACGCATGCAATGGCGGGGTGTTGGCCAACAGTTGCGACAGCTGTTTGTGCGGCTGTTCGAGGATCGCCTGCACTGCATCCCAGCACGGACTAGGCGCGTCCACTTCCGGAATGGCGGCGGTCAGGGCAATGCGCGCAGCAGGCAGTTGCAGCGACGCCAGCGCGGGCGCCAGGCGTGCGGCGCAATGCAGCAGACGCAGCCCCTGCGGCTCGACGCTGCGTTGGATCTTGCGATCGAACAGATCGCTGGCCAGGCGCGGCGCGGGCAACACCAGGGCGTTACGTTGCGGGTCGAAGGCCAGCGGTTGTGGCACCGGCGGTGTCGCGAGCAGGTCGGCGCATTCGCTGCCGGCGGCATTGAGCACGGCAGCCGCGTTGATGTAGAGGGCTCTGTTCATGTCATGCCCTCCCCAGAACCAGCGAACTGTTGACGCCGCCGAATCCGAAGGAGTTGGACATCACCACGTTGATCGGCTGGCGCACAGGCTCGCTGAGGAACTTCAATGAAGGATACTCGGCGCGCTCAGGCTCATAGTTCAAGGTCGGCAACAGCACACCGTCGCGCAACGTCATCAGCGACAGTACGGCTTCAATGGCGCCGCTGCCCGCCAGAGAGTGACCCATGGCCGACTTGTTGGCGGTGAAGGTCATGAAGTCCTGACATTCGCCAAACAGCCGTTGCAGGGCCAGGGCCTCGCAACTGTCGTTGGCCTGGGTGGAAGTCCCGTGGGTATTGACGTGTTGCACGGCACTGCGCAGCAGCCCGGCATCTTCGATTGCAGCGTCCATGCATTCCTCGTACTTGCTGCCATCCCGGCTGCTGGAGGTCATCTTCTGGGCTTCGCAGACATTGGCGTAGCCCAACACTCGTCCCAATGGCCTGGCCTTGCGTCGTCGGGCATGCTCGGCGGATTCGAGAATCACCAGGGCCGCGCCTTCGCTGAGCACAAAACCACTGCGATCCGGCATGAAGGGACGGCTCTGCTCGCCTGCCGGCAGGTCGGCCTGGCACAGCGCGCCAAGGCTGTTGAACATGTAATAAGGCAGCTCGTTGGCCATCAGCTCCACGGCACCGCAAATCGCCAGATCCACCTCACCGCGCTCGATCGCCCGGTAGGCGCTGCCGATGGCCATGGTGCCGGCGGCACAAGCGTCGGAATGGGTCGAGATGCAGTCGCGTATACCGAGCCAGTCCGCCAGGTGCTGGGTCTGTTGATCAACCCGACGCACGAACGCAGCGCTCGGCGGTGCCGGATGGTCGAGCAGGCGATCCAGATCGACTCGCCCCGCGTCATCCATGCATCGACTGACCCGCTGCAGATCGTGACTGTCGGCACAGTATTTATTGGCCCCCAGGAACAGGCCGCTGCGGCTGTGGGCAAAGTCGGCCGGAGTCAGACCGGCGTGCTGCAACGCCTGACGCGCGACGTACTCGGCCAGCACGCTCTGACGTGGGTGCAGCGCTGCATTGCCACCGAATCCAGCCGCGATCTTCTGCCACTGCACGTCATCGATAAACCCGGCCGCACTGTTGCGAAACCCCAACGCCTGGAACCGGGGATGTTCGCGGACACAGGATTGTTTCCGGCAGATGCGCTCGAACAACGTGGCAGCGTCCAGCGCCATGGGCGCCACCAGGCCGAACCCGCTCACATAGACTTCTCGTGCCCGCATGTGAGCTCCTACACCGTCTCTTTGACGTGAGTGGCCACAAACTGCTCGACCAGTTGACGGGAGACTTCGTCGCCATCGGCCGGCACCAGGCGTGCGCTGCAGGCACCGCAGACCACTTGCTGACGCTCGTTGAGCACGGCTTGATGGGCGTTGCAGTCAGGGCAGCTCGATGGCAGGTAATTGAACAGATTGCGACATTGCTGCGCCCAGTTGAGAACTGTGGTGGCCGCGAACACCTGCGCCGGCTGCATGCCGGCCTTGAGCTGGTCCGGTGCGTAGGCGCTCAGGCTCTGCTCCAGCAGGGCCTTGCCGTTTTCAGTGATCCGGCCGTTGGCCAGAAACTCACTGGCATCCCCGCAGACAGCCACCGCATGGTCCAGCACGCTGGTCTTGGGCAAGGTGCAACCATACTGGCGGCCCAGCTGGAAGCTGAGGTCGACGATGTCCAGCGAATCCGCCCCCAGATCTTCGACGATGCTGCTGTGCTCATCGATTTCATCGGCGCTCATTACTAGCAACTGCGCGAGAATGGCGCGGGTGCTGCCAATGACCTGTTCCAAGTCCAATGGATTGTTCATTTCTATCTCCCTATATGTCGTGGCTGACTCATATTTTCCGCATACGAGAAGTAACTTTTCCTACAGCAACTTCTCGCGCGGCGGAAATCTAAACTCTGCCCTTAAGGGGAGAGTCAACGAGCTGTTCAAAGTTTTTTATTTGATCTGAGACGGACATGCACACGCCCGTAAATGCTGCACTCGATTGGTGCGGACGATGGGTCGGAGCGACATATTTACTTAACAATGTCCGGGTAGGATGGAGCGCCCCGCCGCGCTCAGCCCAACTATGGAAAGCAACTTAGCGATGACTTCGCTGGCGTATCACCTGCGAAATTAAAGCAAGTAATTTTGTTATAAGTTCATAACCCTTGTTCCAGATCAGTACATTGCTTTGATTAATGTTCCAAGGGTTATTGATTAACCGTTCAGTGCAAATCGTTGTTGCGTTTATGAGCAACTGAATGTCGAGCCCAGACAATTGGCAAAGTACCCGGCGCTATAGGGTGCAGATTCCGTACAAAGGCCCATTCTGGAACTCACCAATGACCGCACCTATCACCGTTTTGCGCGACACCCACCCGCTGCCCGTACTCGACGCCTGCAAATGGGAAAAGCTCGAAGGCGACCCGCACACCGTCAACCTCAACGCCTACACCAGCGAAGACGGCAGCAAGATCATGGGCACCTGGATCTGCACGCCGGGCAAGTGGCGGGTCGATTACGTGAAGTGGGAGTACTGCCATTTCCAGGAAGGCTACTGCGTGATTACCCCGGACGGCATGGAGCCAATCCACCTGCGCGCCGGCGACATCTTCGTGGTCGAGCCGGGCATGAAAGGCACTTGGGAAGTGGTCGAGACCGTGCGCAAATATTTCGTGTTCGCCTGATACAAAAAGGCCGGGAAACCACCCGACGTGATTTCCCGGCAACACCTACTGCATTGGATCTGACGACGATTACTGCGGCTTGCGATAGCTGTTGATGATCGCCGAGAAGTCCTTGCCCCCTTCCCCGCGCTGACTCATCGCCTGATACAACTGCTGCGCCACCGCGCCCAGCATGACTGGCTGATGGGCCTGACGTGCCGCCTCGGTGGCCAGCCCCAGATCCTTGAGCATCAGCTCGGCGCCGAAGCCACCGGTATAGCCGCGCGAGGCCGGCGCCGTTTCGACGATGCCCGGCCACGGGTTGTACATTTCCGAACTCCAGCAACGACCGGTCGAGCTGTTGATGATTCCGGCGAGCACCGTGGTGTCGATCCCCAGCGCATCGCCCAGCGCCATCGCTTCGCTGACGCCGACCATCGAAATGGCGAGCAACAGGTTGTTGCAGATCTTGGCGATCTGGCCGGTACCGACTTCACCGCAATGCACGATGTTGCGGCCCATCTGCGCCAGCACCGGTTGCAGGGTGGCGAACAGTTCAGCAGTGGCGCCGACCATGAAGGTCAGCGTCCCCGCCGTGGCGCCGCCGGTACCACCGGACACCGGTGCATCGGCCATGGCCACGCCTTGTTTGGCAGCCGCGGCCGCCACATCGCGCGCAGTCTGCGGATCGATGGTGCTGCAATCCACTGCCGGCACGCCTTTGCCGATACCCGCGAGAACACCGTCTTCACCAAGCCAGACGCTACGGACATGCACCGCAGCGGGCAGCATGGTGATCACCAGTTCTGCATCTTCAGCAGCTTCGCGAGCCGAAGCGCGAATGGTGCCGCCCAGTTGCTCGAGTTCCGCCAGCACGGTCTTGTTCAGGTCCACCAGATTCAGCGAATGCCCGGCCTTGATCAGGTTGCGCGCCATCGGCGCGCCCATGTTGCCCAAACCGATAAATGCGATTTTCATGGCCATTCCTCAGCGCAGGTTGATGGTGGTGTTCACGCCGTCGTTGACGCTGTCGTCATCGAACCAGCGCGCCGTAACCGTTTTGGTCTGGGTGTAGAACTGCACCACTTGCTTGCCGTACGGGCCGAGGTCGCCGAGTTTCGAACCGCGTGAACCGGTGAAGCTGAAGAACGGTACCGGCACCGGAATCGGGATGTTGATGCCGACCTGGCCGACGTCGATTTCAGTCTGGAATTTACGCGCCGCCGCGCCGCTCTGGGTGAACAGGCCGGTGCCGTTGCCGAACGGGTTGGCGTTGACCAGCGCAATGGCCTGATCGAGGGTGTCGACTTCCAGCACCACCAGCACCGGGCCGAAGATTTCCTGGGTGTAGATCTGCATGTCGGTGGTCACCCCGGAGAACAGGGTCGGGCCGACGAAGTTGCCGTTCTCGTAGCCCGGCACGCTGATGTCGCGACCGTCCAGCTCGAGTTTGGCGCCTTCTTTGATACCGCTTTCGATCAGATCGAGAATCCGCGCCTTGGCCTTTTTCGAAATGACCGGACCGACATCGGTGCCCGGCTCGCTGCCGGCGTTGACCTTGAGTTTCTGCGCCAGCGCTTTCAGATCCGGCAGCCACTGTTTGGCCGCCCCCACCAGCACCACCACCGAGGTGGCCATGCAACGCTGACCGGCCGCACCGAAACCGGCGCCGACCAGTGCATTGAGCGCTTGCTCGCGATTGGCATCCGGCAGCACCACCGCGTGGTTCTTCGCGCCCATCATCGATTGCACGCGCTTGCCATGTTTACCGGCCAGGTCATAAACGTGGGTGCCGACGGCGGTCGAACCGACGAACGAAACGGCCTTGATGTCTTTGTGGGTGCACAGGCCATCGACCACATCCTTGCCACCGTGCACGACGTTCAGAACACCGGCCGGAATGCCGGCTTCGATCGCCAGCTCCACCAGCAGCATGGTCGACAGCGGATCCTGTTCGGATGGCTTGAGTACAAAGGTATTGCCGCAGGCGATGGCCATCGGGAACATCCACAGCGGAATCATCGCCGGGAAGTTGAACGGCGTGATCCCGGCGCAGACGCCGATCGGCTGGCGCAGGGTGTAGGTGTCGACGCCGCCGGCGACGTTCTCGGCGAACTCGCCCATTTGCAGGCTGCCGATGGAGCAGGCGTGTTCGACCACTTCCAGCCCCCGGAAAATGTCGCCTTCGGCGTCGGCAATGGTCTTGCCCTGCTCGGCGCTCAGCACCACGGCGATGCGTTTGGAGTGCTCGCGGATCAACGCTTGCAGCTTGAGCATGATGCGCATGCGCGCACCGATCGGGGTCAGCTTCCAGGTCTGGAAGGCGCGCTGGGCGGCGCTGACGGCGGCGTCGACTTCAGCGGCGGTGGCGAACGGAACCCTGGCCAGAACCTGCTGGGTCGCCGGGTTGACGATGTCGTGCCACTCGGTGGTCTGCGACTCTACCCACTCGCCGTCGATCAACAGCTTGACCTTCTGGATCGTGGTTTCGTTGGGCGTAAGCGATGCGTTCATGCTGGTCTCCGGAAATTGTTTTTATCTTGGGAGCCAAGGCGAAAGATCCGCCTTGAGATGAGGCGTGTGTCACGAATTGGTTGTCGGACTGTTTTTGGAGTATAGATGTGCAAACTTCTAATAAGAACGCACATATAAGCCCGTCCATCATGCAAAAAAACATCACCTCTCTAGGCTCGCTGAACTGGGACGACCTCAAGTTTTTCCTCGAAGTCGCCCGTACCCGCAAGGCCAGCACGGCAGCCAAACGCCTGGCGGTGGACTACACCACCGTGTCGCGGCGGATCAATTCGCTGGAAGCGGCGCTCGGCACTTTGCTGTTCGAAAAGTCGCGCACCAGCGGTTTCGTGCTGACTGCCGAAGGCCAGCGTCTGTTGAGTTATGCCGAGTCGATTGAAAGCACGCTGCACATGGCCTGCGAGCAGGTGTCCGGCTCCGGCGTCGCGCTGTCCGGGCATGTGCGGATGGGCTGCACGGAAGGATTCGGCAGCTTCTTCATCACCCCGCAACTGAGCCACTTTGTCGACGCTTACCCGGCAATCTCCGTGGACATCCTGCCGCTGCCGCACTTCATCAGCCTGTCCAAGCGCGAGGCCGACATTGTCATCGCCCTCGAACGCCCGGAACACGGACCGTACGTGTGCTGCAAACTCTGCGACTACCGCTTGCAGCTCTACGCGACCCAGGATTACCTGGACAAACACCCACCGATCCGCCGCCCCGCCGATCTGGGCAAGCATCAATTCATCAGTTACGTGGATGACCTGGCGTTCAGCTCGGAGCTGCTGTATCTGGCGAACGTGTTGCCCGGCGCCAACGCCCATTTGCGCAGCACCAGCGTGATCGCGCAATTCGTGGCGGCGCAGCAAGGAAGGTCGCTGGCGATTCTGCCGTGCTTCCTCGCGGCTCAGGATCCGCGTCTGCTGCCGGTGTTGCCGGAGGAAATCGACATCACCCGGCAGTTCTGGATGTACTGCCGGGAGGATCTGCGAAAGCTCAAGCGGATTACCCTGTTGTGGGATTACATCCGCGAGGTGACCGAGCGCAATCAGGGTCTGTTGATGGGTGAGACACGTGAAATGCAGTTCGCCGATTAATCGGCGCTGACCACGATCGACACCCGGCGGTTTTCGGTGCGGCCGGCTGCAGTGTCGTTGGAAGCGACCGGTTCGCGGCTGCCGAGGCCTTGCAGCTGGATGTTCTCTTCCTTCATGCCGACCGAGGTCAGCACTTTGCCGACGCTTTTCGCGCGACGCAGTGACAGTTGCTGGTTATAAGTTTCCTTGCCCGAAGCGTCGGTGTGACCATCGACCCGCACCCGTTCGATACCGACACCCAGCAGCGCCTTGCCGATACGCTCGACGATTTCGGTACTTTGCTGGTTCAGGCTTTCGACATCGCTGCCAAACAACACTTTGCCCGACAGGCCGAACTCCCAGCCGTCATCGGTCAACTCGAAGCCTTGTTGCTTGAGGACAGCGACCTGAGCCGGCGTCAGGCCTTTTTGTGGGGCGGTCTGGCAACCGGTCAAGGCCAGCATGGCCGTCAGCAACAGGGTGGAAAACAGTCGAATGGAAAGTGAGAACACGGCATCAGCTCCTGGTTTGAACGGGATCGACCGGGTGCTCCGACCCGGCCGTGAATTGGGCGCCGCGCGACAAGCGCTTGGCTTGATACATCGCGGCATCTGCCGCATCGAGCAAGGTGCCGGGCGTGGCGCCATGATCGGGGTAAACGGCGATGCCGATACTGAGCGACGTCACGACACTGCTGTCGCCCGGAAGCGCAATCGGGGTGTCCATGCTGGCGAGGATCTTGTCGGCAATGCGCTCGGCGTCTTCGGTCTTGTGCAAGGGCGTCAGCAGGACTGCAAACTCATCACCGCCCAGACGCGCGACAAGATCTTCCTCACGCAGCTGCGCCCGCACCCGATTGGCCACCGCCACCAGCACTGCGTCGCCGGCGGCATGACCGAAGCTGTCGTTGATGTTCTTGAATCGGTCGCTGTCGAGAAACAGCACCGCCACGCGCTCGTTCAGTTTGTGAGCGTTGCGTAGCGCACGGATCAGGCGGCCTTCGAAAAAGGCCCGGTTCGGCAATCCGGTGAGGCTGTCGTGGCTGGCCTGGTGGGCGAGGGTTTCGTTCTCGCTTTGCAGGTGGGTTTGCCAGTCTTCGAGCTCATCGAGCAAGGCATTGAAGTCATTGCCGAGGTTATCCAGTTCGGCAATCTTCGCCCGAGGTACGCGTCGGTCCAGCGCCCGCTCACTTCGGGCGGCATGCGCCACTGCCGCCAGGCTGTGCAACGGGCCGATGATCCTGCGCAACTGCAGTCGCGCCAGAAAGAGCGCGACCCAGGCACTGATCGCCGTGCAGAGAATGATCCCCGCCAGCCCGCTCAACAGAAAGCGCATCAGGCTGCCGCCGTGGCCGATCAACAAGATGCGACCGATCTCTCGATCCTGGTGCAGGATCGGCAGGCTAATGGGTTTTTCCAGAATGGCCCGCGCGACCTGCATCTCCAATTCGGAAAACAGGCCGTTCTCCGGACGCTGCCAGCGCGCGATCAATTGACCCTGAGTGTCCAGCACCTGGGCATCGGCCACTTCTTCGGTCGAGGCGATCAATGCCAGCGCTTCGGTCGCGGCGGCCTTGTCGTTGAACACCACGGCGGCTTCCACCGTGTAACTGATCGAGCGGGCGATCAAATGCAGGTTGTGATCGGCGTAGACCCGCAGTGCCAGCACCCCAAGCAGCGTCAGCGACACACTGGCCATTGCCACGGCAACCAGCGCCACAATCAGGTTGCCACGGCCGATGACCGAGCCCAGGGTCGGACGCTCTGTGGATTTGTCGCGTCTCATGGCACCGCCGGTTTGCGGCGCGACAACTGCAGCACGCTGGGATGGATGCGCACGCCACTGCGGGCGACGGAGTCGAGATTGACCTCGAACGACACTTGTTCATCGCCGACCCGCAGGCAGAACAGGCTGCCGACCGTGCACTGATCACCGCCTTCGCTGATGCTCAGCACCGGATGGCCGATCAGAGACGCGAACAGCCGGCTGCGTTCGTCGGTCGTGAGTTTGCCGATGTAGACCGCGTCGCACTCGCTGACGAGGGCCGGGTTGTCGGCCAACAGTCGACGCACGATGACCGGACGCCCCGTGGCCTGAGTCGTGCCCTTGACCAAGTCGTCGGTGTACTCGGTCGGGCCGACGATGCACAGACGCAACTGCGCCGGCTCTACCGGCCAGCGCGCATAACTGAGGATGCCGAGGACAACCTGGGTGACGGATTTGGCCCGCTGTTCGGCCATGCCCACCGGGGTCTGAGTCTGGGCAGCGGCCACACCCGTGAACCAAAAGAGCACACCGGCAAGCAATGCCCACTTGCAGCCAACTACGCGCTCTGTCGCCCAGACAGCCACCTTCATGCAAGGATTCTCTTGGATCGTTACGAAATGATGCCGCAACGATAGCACAGCGTTGGAACGCCAGCGATACAGCGCCCCTGACCGGCCGGTCAAAGATCGGCAGTAATCGAAAGCCCCTTCATCCTCGAGGCGTAGTCCCTTCTTCCAGTTCCAGCATCAGCCCGCTCAAACGCTTCACCTTACGTTGTACTGCCTCCTCGAATACGCCACTGCGGGGTTCAATCAAGGTGAACCAGTCCTTGGCCCGGGTAATTCCGGTGTAGATCAGTTCCTTGGTCAACACGGGATTCAGGGCGTCCGGCAGTATCAGCGCGGTATGGGCGAACTCCGAGCCCTGAGACTTGTGCACAGTCATCGCAAAGACGGTCTCGACATCGTTGAGCCGGCTCGGCAGCACGAAGCGAACACCGCCGCGCCCGTCATTACGCGGGAACGCCACTCGCAACACGGACTTACCGGCATCCGGTCCATCGCGCTCGGGCAATTTCAGGGCGATGCCGATATCACCGTTCATCAGCCCCAGACCGTAGTCGTTTCGAGTCATCAGCACCGGCCGACCTTCGTACCATTGCTGGTCGCTCTCGATCAGCCGCGCCTTGAGCAACGCGTCAGTGATGCGCTGGTTCAGCCCCTCGACACCCCACGGCCCTTTGCGCACTGCGCACAACAACTGGAAGGTATCGAAGGCCTGCAGGACGTCACGCGCCCAATCGACCCAGCCTGGATGCTCAAGCGGCGTACCACTCGCAGGGCGTCGATCGCGCAAAACGCTCAGATAGTGTCGATAACCGTGGGGGCCTTCGCCGTGACCATCGAGTACCAGGTGCTCGAGTTTCCGGTCGTGTTCGTTTTGAAGCGGCAACGAAAACACATCGCCATGAGCATTGGCTTCCAGCAACTGCCGAGCCTCAATCGGAAGTTGCTGATTCACCCGTCGCGCCAGCTGGCCGATGCCGCTGCCCTCGCCGAAACGCCGCGAGTGACGCAGCATCACCACCTGCTGGGCCAGCGGGTGCGAACCGTCAGAGCCTTCGTGCAAGCCGCTTTCCTGCAGGGATTCGCCGCTTACACTTTCCAACCACTGGAGGGTCTGCGGACTGTACCAACCCGCTTCGGCATCGCGACACAAATCCCCCAGCACTGCACCAGCCTCCACCGAGGCCAGTTGATCCTTGTCGCCCAACAACACCAACCGGGCATGAGGCGGCAAGGCATCGAGCAGGTTGGCCATCATTTCCAGGTCGATCATCGACGCTTCATCGACCACCAGCACGTCCAGGGGCAGACGGTTAGCGGCATGATGGCGAAAATGCCGAGTGCCGGGACGGCTGCCCAGCAGGCGGTGCACCGTGGTCACCTCGGTCGGGATTTTTTCCCGGACGCTGTCAGCGACCTTCAGCGATTGCACCTGCTGACTGATGGACTCGGTCAACCGCGCCGCGGCTTTCCCGGTAGGCGCCGCGAGCCGAATTCGCAATGGTTGACGCGCCTCGACCGCAGGTGCCTGGAGCAGCGCCAGTAGACGGACCACCGTTGTCGTTTTGCCGGTGCCCGGACCGCCGGTGATGATGCTGAAGGCACTTCGGGTGGCCAGGGCGCAGGCGAGTTTCTGCCAGTCGATGACATCTGCGCGCTGGGCCGGATCGAACAGTGTGTCCAGCCGGCGTGCGAGATCGGGTGGTGTCGCTTCCTGCTCCGCGAGGCGCTGACGCAATGCGTTGTCGATACGCCGCTCGTAGGCCCAATAGCGCCGCAAGTACAAGCGTTTGCCGGACAACACCAGCGGGCGCTCCCGAGCCGACGCGCCTTCGTCGGCGCCCAGCGCCACCAGAGAACTGCCCGCCAGCACCTTGCACCAGTGCGCTCCGTCGAGGGTATCCAGCAGTTGCGATGGCAGCAGCAACACGCCGAGTTGTGCATCACCCTCCGGCGGCAGGGACAGAGCAAAATCCGGCGCCTTGAGGGTTTCGAACAGATCCAGGCAGACATGACCATGGCCGAGCTGGTGACTGGTCAATGCGGCGGCGAGCAATACCAGCGGATCGATATCGGGTGCCAACTCATGAAGAAAGGCCACGAAGGCTTTGTCCAGTGCCCGCAACCAGCCACGCTCGACCCATTGGGTCAGCAACAGCAGTAGATCATCGGCACGCGTCAGGGGCGTCAGTTGCGCGAGTTTTTCGGCGGTCAGTGGCGTTGGCAGCAGGTCGGTGAATGTCCGGCTCATAGCAGTACTCCCTGTTCCCACGCGGGCTCGGCCTTGGGTTGCGGTTTGCCCTGGAACATGAAGTCCAGGCGCTCGATCAGCTCCCGTGGTGGTCGCGCGAAGTAGACGCCACCGCCAGGGGCGCGCGTCCCGCGCAGGAACAGATACAACGCGCCGCCGATATGCCGGTCGTAGTCGTAGTCGACAAGCCGCGCCTTGAGCTGACGATGCAGAGCCAACAGATACAGCACGTATTGCAGGTCGTACCGGTTGTCGAGAATCGACTGTTCCATGGCGCGTTCGGTATACGCAGCGTCATCGACACCCAGCCAGTTGGATTTGTAATCGGCCACGTAGTAACGACCTTCATGCTCGAACGTCAGGTCGATAAAGCCTTTGAACATGCCATTGAGCTGCACCGCCTCCGCACCGACCCGGGCAACACCGTTGTGGGTGAACTGTCGCACCTGCTCGTCAAGCTTGAGCACGTCGACTTTGTGGCTGGCGAACCAGAATTCCATCTCGACCCGATATTGCTTCAATTGCTCGAGCACCACTGGCGGTTGGTCGAGGCCCACAGGCAGTGGCAGTTTGAGCAAGTGTTGCAACCAGTCACCGAGGGTGGTGATCCAGCCTTCCCAGCCCCGCCGATTGCAACGCCTGGCAATCGCGTCGTCCAGCGACTCGCGAGTCACCGCGAACCCTTCCTCCCCCGCCCACTCCAGCAAACCGTGAAGAAACGTTCCAGGATTCGGTCCACGGGGGAAACGGTGAATGTCAGCCCCGCCGGCGATGATCTCGCGTGGAGCTTCGGGATCGAGGCGTTCGTCGTCAAACAGCTTTTGCGCTTGCGGACTGTCGGGAGCTTCATCGTTGCCGACGCTCAGCACATCACTGATGCGCAAGGCGCTGTACGAAGCGATCCACCAGTTCTCGCTGGCCTTGCGAGCCGGTAAAAGGGTGGCACGTAGCGTGGCCTCGTTACGCGGGGGCTGATACTCCTCGCCGGTAGCCTCCGGCATTTCAACAACGCTCAGCGCCGGACAATCCTGTTGAAGATCGCTCAGCCAACGAGCCAATCCGCTGGACTCATTCAACATTGCGCCGCCACCCAACAGATAGCCCAGCGCAGAAAGGTGCAACACCGAACTGCTGTGATTGCCGCGTTTGAGATCCGTCACTCCGAGCCAGCACGCATGTTGTGCGCGGGTCAGCGCGACGTAGAGCAACCGAAGGTCCTCTGCCAGGCGCTCGTTGTCCGCCAGGGCGATCAGTTCGGCGTCGGGTTTCAGACTGATGCGGGCCTCGCCGGACTCATCGTGATAATGCAGCGGCAACCGACTGCCATCCACAGGTTTGGCCGAACAGATGAAAGGCAGAAACACCAACGGGTATTCAAGCCCCTTGGACTTGTGAATGGTCACGACCTTGACCAGTTGTTCGTCGCTCTCAAGACGCAGGATCTGTTCTTCGCCTGCCTGGCCGGACAGCGCCAGATGCTCGGCCAGATGACGGATCAGTGCCTGCTCGCCATCGAGCTCCGACGCAGCCTGTTGCAACAACTCCGACAGGTGCAAAAGGTTGGTCAGCACCCGCTCGCCATCACTGCGGGCGATGAGCATCTGCGGTAATTGAAAGTCGTGCAGCAGGCGCCGCAGCATCGGCAGCACCCCTTGCTTGCGCCAGAGCTCACGATAACCACGGAACTGCATGACCCGGGTTTCCCAGGCCAGTTCGTCCTGATTAAGACGCTCCAGCTCAGCCAGTGGCAGATTCAGGGTGATGCACGCCAGCGCGGCTTTCAGGGAGCGTTCGACATCCGGCTCGGCGCATGCCTTGAGCCATGACAGCAGATCATGGGCTTCCTGAGCGGCAAACACCGAGTCCTTGTCCGACAGATAAACGCTGCGGACTCCGCGCGCTGCAAGTTCACCGCGTATCGCCTGCGCCTCTTTACCATCGCGCACCAGGATCGCTATGTCCGCTGGTCGCAGCCCGCGCCAATCCTTGCCCTCCTGCACAAACCCGGTGCGACCGGTTTGGCCGCCATTGAGCAGGGTCGTGATCTCACTGGCGCAGGCTGCCGCCAACTGCTGGCGATAGACCGCCCCGGACAGTGGCTTGTCCGTGGATAAATGCCAGATGTTCAGCGCCGGTACGTCCTGCCCGGATACTTGCAAATGTTCTTTACGCCCCTGAGCCTGCACAGGCTGGAACGGCACCGGGTTAACGCCGTTTTTCTCTCGGAACAGAAATGCTCCGCGCCCTTGCTCACGGGACTCCGCACGTTCGAACACATGGTTGACCGCACTGACCATCCCGTGACTGGAACGGAAATTGGTGCCCAGTGTATGCAGGCGCCCGGTTGTGGCCTGCCGGGCTCGCAGATAGGTGTAGATGTCCGCGCCACGGAAGGCATAGATCGCCTGCTTCGGATCGCCGATCAGGAATAGCCCGGTCTCGGGGTTATCCTCTTCAATGCGATAAATACTTTCGAAGATCCGGTACTGCACCGGGTCCGTGTCCTGGAACTCATCGATCAGGGCGACCGGGAACTGCTCGCGGATGAGCGTGGCGAGACGTTCCCCACCGTCGGACTGCAAGGCCGCATCCAGACGCAACAGCATGTCGTCGAAACCCATTTCGGCCCGACGGCGCTTCTCGTCTTCAAAGCGGGCACCGACCCATTTGGCAGCATGCTGCAGCACAGCCGCATCGGGCGTCGGCAAATTGTCCAGGCTCGACTTGAGCACCGGCATTGCATCCAGGCCCGGGTGACTCGGCGGCTCGCCTTTCCAGGCTTCAGCCATGCCATCCGGCGTGAGCCGGGCGAACCCGGTACCGATATCCAGTTGTTCGAGCGCCTCGTCCTCGGCCCAGGCCTTGAGCTTTTCGAACCAGGGCTCGAAATAGCGGGCCTGCATCTTGCGCCCGTCCACGGTTTTGTTGGCGACGCCCTGATGGCAGATGGCGAGTAGCTCATCGGCCCACTGCCGCCATGGTCCCTTCAACTCAACCAATGCCGCACGGCGTTCCTGCAGGCATTCTTCGATCAGTTCGGATGGTGTCTTGTCTGAATCCCCTTCGCGCTCGGTGCCAAACAGCCCACGCACACGCGGCAACAAGGCCGCCGGGCCTGCCCAATGACTGCGAACCCAGTTCAAGGCATCGCCCTGCATCGGATAGCAGAACAGCCGCCAGTAATCGCGCAAGACTTCGCCGAGCAGGTCGCTGTGATCGGTTTCCAGGGTCTGGGTAAACAGACTGCCGCTGTCGAATGCATGCTCGCGCAGCATTCGCTGACACCAGCTGTGGATCGTCGAAACAGCGGCTTCGTCCATCCATTGCGCGGCGATATCCAGGCGATTGGCGCAACCGGGCCATTGTTGCGGATCGAACTGTGCACGCAATTCATCGATCAGCGCATCAGGGGGAGGCGTCTCGTCACGGAAGAAACGGGCGGCCTCGGCCAGACGTGTACGTATACGTTCGCGCAGTTCTTTGGTCGCCGCGTCGGTGAAGGTCACCACGAGAATCTGCGGGGGTAACAGCTCACGACCGAAACCACTCCCCTCGCCTCCGTGGCCGAGGATCAATCGCAGATATAAAGCCGAAATGGTGAACGTCTTGCCAGTGCCCGCACTGGCCTCAATCAGTTGACTGCCCCTTAACGGGAATGCCAGCGCGAGAGGCTGTTGGTTGCTCATGCGCCTGCCTCCTCATGAGTCCATGAGCGCCACGGCGCCTCAAGCAAAGGGCGATACAGTGCATCACACCAACCGGAGAAGGTTTCATCCGCCTGCAGTGCATCGAAGTCGGCGAATTGTCGGGTCAGAGCCGGACTTTCGCGACGTTCGCCTTCGTTGGTCTGACCATCACCCTCATAGGCTTTGCGGGCAGCCGCTTCAGCCTTGACCGGATCTGTCTGCCCCAGCCATGCGAAAGCTGTTTTCACCGCGACCGGCAGTGGCTGGCGCATGCCCGTCTGCCAAGCGAGGAGCAGATCCTCAAGAATTCGTCCCGCTCGAGTCTGTTCCAGAGGTTCCAGAAGGAGCGTGTCATCGCTGGCTACCATTGCGGTCGTCAGGGAAAGGCCACTGGCACACGCGACAAGATGGCTGACCCAGGGCTTGATCAGTCGATGCCATTTGCGGTTCTTGATCGAGCCAATGCTGTTGGGGATTGTTGTGACCGAGAGTACGCCGCCATCGGCGCGTCGGTGCAAACCTCCCAGCCATCCTTCAAGGCGCAGTTCCTGCCATTCAAAATTGATCGGTAGCGCGTTGGTCAGGGGTGTTGGCCATAATGCCAACAGTTGTTGATAGCGTTGCAACAAGTCAGGCAAAGGCTCGATCAGCTCTCGCTGAAGGCATTCACCGAATCCGGCCATGGGCAACAGTCCGCTGTTTTGGAGGCGTCGGGCCTGAGACTCGAGCGCCTGATCTACGTTGTCCGGGAGCCTCATGGCTGCCCCGAGCAAGCTGTCGCTGAGCATGTATCGCTGCAATGCATCCAGCACAAAAGGCTCCTCGTCAGCCTGAGGTACCTGCGCCGCTTCGAAGTAAACCTTGAGTCGCTGAGTGAAAAAATGTCGGACCGGATTGCGCAGAAAGTCCTGCAGCAGTTCCAGACTCAACGGTTCTTCCTGGGTATGGGGCGCAAGCATTGTAGCTACGTCGTTCTGTTCGTGAGGTTGATGCAGCACCTGCCACTCGCTGGCGTAGCTGAACAGCTTGTCTTCCTCATGGAAGTAGCGCGAACTGAATGGCTGCAATGGATGCTCTTGAGTCATGGCAATCAGAAGATCCTCATTGTCATCAGCCGATCGCCATCCATTGGCGAGATGATCGCGCAACTGGCCGATCAACACTGAGGCTGGCCGCTCACTGTTGTCGCGAATGCTTCGGCCCACCCAACTGATGTAGAGCTGATGACGGGCGGACAAGAGCGCTTCGAGCAGAAGATAGCGATCATCCTCCCGACGGGAACGATCCCCCGGCCGGTAGTCGCTGCCCATAAGATCGAAGTCCAGCGGCGGTTGAGCGCGTGGATAATCGCCGTCGTTCATACCCAACAGGCAAACCAGCTTGAACGGGATCGCGCGCATTGGCATCAGCGTACAAAAGTTCACAGCTCCGGCCAGGAAGCGCTGCGACAGACGCCCCTGATCCAGCCCCGCCAGCCAGGCCTCACGGACGACGGTCAGTGGCAGCTCCTCCAGCAGACCGACGGCCTCGCAGGTTTCCAGCCAGGTTTCACGCAACTCCTCGAGCTGAGCCAACAGGTAGTCGTCATGCTCATCTTCGGGCTTGAAAAACAGCTGCATCAACGCCTGAAGCCGATGTCCCCACTCCTGTGGTTGCGCGGGTTTCATCAGTTGCTGATGCGAGAGTTCCAGTGCATCCAGCAACGCCACCAACGGACCGATCAATGCAGCATCGAGACCACCGATCTCATCGTAAGGCTCGATATCTCCACAGGCACCGGAACTGCCAACGGCATAACCGAGCAGCATCCGACGCAAGCCGAAGCGCCAACTGTTTTGCTCCAGTTGGTCGGGCAATCCCAGTCCGGCACGTTGTCCGGCATCGATGCCCCAACGTACGCCGGCCCCTTCAATCCACCGATGCAGGGTCGGCAAGTCTCGCTCCTGCACACCAAACCTGGCGCGTAACGCAGGAACGTCGAGCAAGTCGAGGATCTCACTGACGGGAAAACGGCTGTCCGGCAGTTTGAGCAGATGTTCGACAGCGATCAGCAATGGATCCCGCCCTCGCTGCCCCTGATCGGCCATGGTGAAAGGAATGAAACGTGGGTCCTGACGGTCGAGCTGCCCGAATACGGCTCGGATATGCGGCGCATAACTATCGATGTCAGGCACCATCACGATTACATCGCGAGGGCGTAATTGGGGGTTGGCATTGAAACGGGCCAGGAGCTGGTCGTGAAGAATTTCCACTTCGCGCTGGGCGCTATGGGCAATGTGAAAGCGGATCGAGTTGTCTTGAGTCAGATCGACTGCCGGCCAAAGTGCTCGAGTCTCGCTGAGCGGCCGCAGTTCCAGAATGTCGTCCTGTAATTGGTTGAGCATGTTGTTCGGCTGGGTTTCGCTGAACAGATCGATGCGTCCGTTGCGAAATGCTGCACGATAGCTGTCAGGCTCGTCGTAGCTGTCGAGAAGGCTGATGTAATCACGACCTTGCTTGCCCCACGCTGCGAGTAGCGGGTGAGCATGTTGGTGGAGCGTTTCCGAATCCAGCACTACAGGCATGCCGTTTTTTCGAGCCTGCCGCTTGTACTGGTGACGCAAGAGATCCTTGTCGGCAACGATATCGGCCCAGTGATAACGACAGGGGTTATGGACGCACAACAAAACCTGGCTGAAACGGGATAGCCCGGCCAATGCCTCCAGTACCTGAGCAGGCAGCGACGAAATTCCGAATACGATGACCCGCTGGGGAAGACCGACAGGTGCGTGCTCAAGACTGTTGATGCGCTCCATGAATCGCTGGTGCACGCCCGCCCGACTTTGGGCCATGCCTTGCTCGCCTACGTCGTCCAGCAGGGCACGCCACAACTCTGCCTGCCAGCAACTGGACGGTGAGAGTGGTTTCGCTTCACCTCTTACATTGCGGAGTTGATGATGCCCCTCTGCCCAGTCCTCAAGCCAATCTGCGCGGTAAACCTGGTATTGGTCGAAGAGGTCTGCCAGACGTTCGGACAACTGGTAGCGCTTGCGCAGATCGGTGTCATGGGTGAGGAAGCGTTGCAGCGGTTCGAAATGTTGACGGTTGATAACCTGTGGCAACAGGCGCATCAGACGCCAGGTCAGCGGCGCCTTGTCGAGCAACGACTTCGCTGGAATTTCCTCTCGCCCCAGAACCATCCGGTACAGCTGCCACATGAAACTGCCCGGCAATTGCACTTCGATAGCGGCGGCGATACCACAGCCGCCTGAATCGTCTTCTTCAGGATCCTCAGCCAGTGCCAACTTGAGCCATTGAGCGATGCCGTTGCTCTGCACGAGCGCGATTTCGTTCTCCAGGGGGGCCAATGGATAGCGCCGCATGATGCTGATCACAAGGCTGCGCAGTTCATCCAGGCTGTTGCTCTGAACGACCATGAATGCAGCGTTGAGGGACTGAGTGTCCGGCATGAAGGCTTCCTTGGAAAAGTACTAAAGCTAGGGCTGAACCTTAGCATTGTCGGCCGGCGAGGACAGCCGCAGGACGGCTGAGAATGCTGTAAGAACTTTCCTGCGGGCAAAACAAAACCCCAACTGCTTTCGCAATTGGGGTTTCGGAATTTAATCTTGACGATGACCTACTCTCACATGGGGAAACCCCACACTACCATCGGCGATGCATCGTTTCACTTCTGAGTTCGGGATGGGATCAGGTGGTTCCAA
>NZ_NEJZ01000039.1:0-1154 GCF_002113215.1 Pseudomonas sp. B15(2017) | reverse complement strand
TTCGCGAGCAAGCTCGCTTGTATGCTGGTACTTGAAGGGAGGAGGAGGGACAAGGCTCGATTCTGACTGTTGGCGCAGTACAGATCCGTGGGAGATTTCGCCCCTCCTCCTTTCACCCAAGCGCCGATAAAGAATGCATCTGGCTAGACCGACGATAGGAACAAGCCTGCGCCTCTGGGTGAGCCCTTCAAGTGCTCAAAACCATATCTCGGGGGGTGTTCAATGGCAATGTCGGTTTCTGTTTCCAAGCCAATCGTGGGCGTGGATGTCGCCAAAGATGAACTGGTGATCTACCAGACCGAACTGGATCTGCTGGAGACGCTTCCCAATAACAAGCCAGCCATCAAGAAATGGCTGAAAACCTTGCCGGCACCGGTCGACATAGCAATTGAGTCGACCAATATCTATCACTTGGAATTCGCCGATCTGGCCCATGATGCCGGCTGCACGATTTACATGGTCGGTGGCTATGAACTAAGCCACTACCGCAAAGGTGTGAAGGTTCGCGCCAAAACCGACGCGCTGGATGCAAAGCTGCTCGCCCGTTATCTGAAAAACGAATATGAAGAGCTTCACCCATGGACTCCACCATCGCCGCTGTATCGTCAGCTCTTGAGCCTTTTCCGCCGGCGCGCCGCGCTGGTTCAGGCACGAGTTGGCCTGGTACAGAGCTGGGCAAATGAGCCGCTGCTCAAAGCCGCTTTTGCCGAGCAAATAGCCTCAATGCAGAGGCTTGAAGTGCTGGTCGAGAAGATGATCAACGACCTCCTTAAAGAGGCCGATTTACTTGTCCATCTAAGGCGCTGCATGAAAGTTGAAGGCATAGGCTTTTTGACTGGAGCTCGCCTGATCGCGGCGTTTCAACGGGGCGAGTTTAAAAACGCTGACGCATTCATCGCTTTTTTGGGGATGGATTTACGGGTTTCACAGTCGGGGCAGAAGGACGGTCGTCGCAGTCTGACAAAACGAGGTGATCCGGAGGCGCGCCGACTTTTGCACAATGCAGCCATGTCGGCCAGCCGAACAGCGACCTGGAAAGGTTTTTATGAAGAGCAACGAGCTAAAGGGTTCAGCACCACTCAGGCACTGGTGATTCTGGCCCGTAAACTTGCTCGGGTCGTATTCGCACTACTAAAGGGGCAGAGCGAATACCA
>NZ_NEJZ01000038.1:0-1231 GCF_002113215.1 Pseudomonas sp. B15(2017) | reverse complement strand
CCCTCGACAATCGCCACGCTGCTGAAGATCCCGCCCGAATTGATCACGATGTGATGCCCGCCCGCCGTCAGCGTCAGGCTGGTCCCGGCATCGATCACCACCTGGCTGGCGGTGACCCGCGCATGGGGGCCGGCCTGGATGACCAGCGTGCCGTCCGCCGTGGTGCTGCTGTTGCCGCTGATGCTGAGCAGATCGTCGGTGCCGATGACCGTATGGCGCGTTCCGTCGGTGGTGTGTCGTTCATCCGCCTTGATCAGGCTGGTGCTCTGGTTGTCCACCTGCTGGAAACGGTCGCGCCGGATCTGGCTGTGGCTGTCATTGAGGATCAGTTGTTCGAAGTCGCGCTCGGCCCGCAGGTAGATTTTTTCCTGCCCGGCACGGTCTTCGATCATCAGTTCGTTGTAGCCGCCGGTGTGTGGCGAACTGTGGCTGCGCAGCACGGTTTTGCTCTTGTGCTCAGGCAGGGTGTAGGGCACCGAGGTGACTTTGTTGGCCACGCACCCGGTAATCAGCGGCTGATCCGGATCACCCTCCAGAAAGGTCACCAGCACTTCCATGCCGATGCGCGGGATCGTCACCGAGCCGAAGCTTTCACCGGCCCAACTCGACGAAACCCGTAGCCAGCAACTGCTGCGCTCACTGTCGAGTTCGGCGCGGTCCCATGGGAACTCGCACTTCACCCGGCCAAACTCATCGCAATAGATCTCTTCGCCGACCGGCCCGGTGACCCGGGCGGTCTGACTGACCAGCGGACGACGAGGTGCCGGCAGCGGTGGCCGGAACACCACCTCGGCAGGGATGACGCTGAAGGTATTGCGATAACCCTGGGTGAAACCGTCGGTGTCTTTCGCATCGCTGGTGACCGATTCTTCAAGCACCTGGGGCTGACGCCCCTCGTGGGAAACGCTGAGCAACAGCCACAGGTCGTTGCAGTGTTGGCGCGGGTGTTCGGCCAGTTCAAAGAGATGGCCGCTGCGCAGGTTGGCTTGATCGCTCTCTCCTTCACCCAGCTCATAGTCGGCGCGAGAGCGCTCAAGCGCCTGCCGTGCGAGCTGCTTGCCGCGTCTTTCGTTCTCGATCAACAGCGGATAGCGGTAATCCTCCAGCACCGGAGTGAAATCGGCGGTAAAGCGACTCTCGACCAGCAGGCTCGGGCGCTTGAGGTCATAGTCGCGGCGCACGACCGTGCTGGTGCGGGTGCCGGTACGAATGCTGAAACGGCTGACCACCG
>NZ_NEJZ01000037.1:0-1313 GCF_002113215.1 Pseudomonas sp. B15(2017) | reverse complement strand
TGTCTCGTCCTGAATAAGGTTTACACCTTCTGACCCATTCTCAGGAGGGAGTAATGAATACAGGAAAAAGGCGCAGTCAGCGTGATTACACGCGGACCTTTAAATTGTCGGTCGTCGATCAGGTCGAAAAAGGCGAGTTGAGTTATAAAGAGGCTCAAGTGCGTTATGGCATTCAGGGTAAATCGACCGTACTGAACTGGTTACGCAGGCATGGTCGGCAGGACTGGAGTCAAGGCGCGTCCATTCGCTCCAAG
Organism: Pseudomonas sp. B15(2017); assembly: GCF_002113215.1. Classification (NCBI taxonomy): domain Bacteria; kingdom Pseudomonadati; phylum Pseudomonadota; class Gammaproteobacteria; order Pseudomonadales; family Pseudomonadaceae; genus Pseudomonas; species Pseudomonas sp. B15(2017). Next base: position 1,059 of record NZ_NEJZ01000037.1, on the reverse strand, counting down.
AGACCCCGTTCCATGGATGAGCCCGATAAACCACTGACACCCGAACAGCGAATCAAAGAGCTCGAAGAAAAGCTGGCCCAAGCCAACCAGAAAGCTCAGTTTTTCGAAGCTGTCGTTGATGTTTTAAAGAACGACTTCGGTGTTTCTGTCGTAAAAAAGCGATCCGGCAAGTCCTCTCCCAAGGGCAGATCCAAGACCTGAGCATTAGTCGGGCTTGCCAGTTCATGGGGATTTCCCGTCAGGCTTATTACAAGCGCAACCGCGCGTGTGATGCCCGGGCCCGTCATGCCCAGGAAGTGATGGGATTCGTGAGGGAGAAACGACTTAGGCAACCGCGCCTTGGCACCCGAAAACTTCACAATCTGATGCACACTGAGCCAGAGGTGTCCGTAAAGGTCGGTCGAGACCGGTTATTCGATATCTTGCGAGATCGGCGCGAGCTGGTTCCCCGCAGACGGGCCTATCACAAAACGACAGATAGCCATCATCGCTTTCGCCGGCATCCAAACCTGCTCAAAGATGGACCGATTCAGGTAGTTGCCAAGGCGCCAGAGCAAGTATGGGTTGCGGACATCACCTACTTACCGACGCAAACGGGTGTGGCTTATCTGAGTTTGATCACCGATGCGTACTCCCGAAAAATCGTGGGGCACCATGTCCATGAAAGCTTGCACACCGAATCGGTGATCCAGGCGTTCAACAAAGCCCTCAAGCAGCGGACAACGAAGCAATGTTTGGTGCATCACTCGGATAGAGGCGTCCAATACTGCTCCGAGCTTTATCAGCGGCTGCATGCCAAATACGGCATCACCTGCTCAATGACCGATGGCTACGACTGCTACCAAAACGCGTTGGCTGAGCGTGTGAACGGGATTTTGAAAAACGAGTTATTGCTGCATCGCCCCAAAAATTTTGCAGAGGCCATCCGGATGGTGGACGAGTCGGTGCAGATCTATAACAACGAGCGGCCTCATCTGTCGCTGAAATACAAAACACCCGATGCGGTGCATCGGGCGTTTTGAGGCTGAAACAGGTGTAAACCTATTTCAGGACTAGACA
>NZ_NEJZ01000036.1:0-2129 GCF_002113215.1 Pseudomonas sp. B15(2017) | reverse complement strand
GCTGGTGTGCCCGCCGCACCGGTCCAGGTGGCAATGATTTTGTCACCGAGCTGCATGCCGGCGTAATCCACAATGGCGGTCAGGGCATCCTTGGCGTTATTCGGGATCAGGCTGAGGTCATTCGGCGCTTCCTTGATGCGCGGTGCCGTCAGGTCCAGCGCCACACCCACACTGAATGCCTTCTCATCGGAATAACTGGTCGGCCGTCCATCCGCCCATTTGATGGAGTAGAACGCCTCGACAGTTCCCCCTTCATTGTCCTTGATCAACTCGGCGTTGATGGGGAACGGCACCGGTTGACCGGCAGTAAACGAGGACAGCTTGAGCGAGTCGTCATACCGACCGGTTTTCGAGCCCAGCCACACACCGGTCACCTCGTCATCCTTGACGGTGTTCAGGTATTCAACGGTCAACGTGGTGCCGGCCGTGTCCGCCGGCAATACGCCGTCCACCACGCCGTCCACTTTCGGCTCCGGCAGCTCTTTCCTCGGTTCGCCGACGTTCAGGATCTCGGCGTGAATCGAGTCGCGGATGGCGTGGGTGGCGTTGACGCGGTTCATCGTTCCCAGCACCGCGTCGTCGATCAGCAACTGGTAATACAGATCCAGCGTGCCGCCTTCGATCTGTTTCAGATGAAGGCCCGGGACGTTGATCAGCAAGGGCACACCGGCCGTGATATCGCCATTGGTAATCGGGCGCAGCGGCAGGTCAGGCAGGTAGGTGCTCAGGTCAGGCCGGGTGCCGAGCCAGATCAGCTTGATCGCCTGGCCGGCCGCAAAGGCGCTGTCGAATGGAATCTCGATGCGCGCCTGTGCCAAGTCCGGATCGAGCGCGCCCTGTGCCGCGTCGAGGGCGACCGGGGCCTGTAACCGCTGGATCTCGCCGATGACATTGATGAACTGGGTCTTGGACAGCAGGTCGGCGGAACCGTCGGCTTTTTTCAGGCGAAAGGACAGGCTGATCTGGGTCTTGGCCAACTGCCGCAGCGCGGCATTGGGTATCGGGATCTCGGGGATGCTGGGGACACTGGCCAGCGCCTCGCCGGTGATTTCCATGTCGATCGGTGCCCCTTCAACCGGTGTGCCCTTGAGCCGGACGATGGGGGTGTCACCCACCTTGAACTTGTTGCTGTCCACGGCAAGGATCTGCGCCGTGCCACAGGCATCCCCCAGCTTGTCGGCATCCAGCTCGTTATTCACCGCTTCCTTGCAGATGGGGGCGGCCAGTCTGTTGGTATCGGACTCCACCCTGACACGCTGCGCGTAACTCCAGTCTTCGGAGCGGTTATCGACCATGTCGTAGAGCTCGAAGGCCACGGCGAGACCGGCATCTGCGGAGTCACCCGCCTCGCGAATGGTTGCCTCGGTGATCTGCACGACAAGCGGCACTGTACCGTCGGCCTCCTCCTGAGTCAGCGGCCCGTGGATGACGAACACCCCGCCCCAGGTCACCTGAACCAAATCGCCGGCCGTTGCATTGGCGTAAGGCTGCGGGCCGTCGTCGGAGGGACCAATGGTGATCGGCACACCGGCGGCGATGTTGTCCTTGTCGATGCCGCCATCGAGAATTTCCCTGGGGATCGTCATTTTCAGTTTCGAGTGCCCCGGCCCTTCGTCGGTGTCATGGCCACCGGGGCGGGTGAGCTTGATCAGCACCTGCATCACTTCGGAGGGCTCGGCCGTTCCACCCTGCCGGGTGACGGCGTAGGACAGCGTGGACGAGCCATCACTGAAGCGCGCGGCGGGCACAAACATCGACAGCGCCGTGCCGACCTCATGATCGTCGACGGTTTTGTTGAACACCGGCTGGCCGTCCAAATAAATCACCAACCGGTCGCCCCGGTACATGGCCCCCCACGGCCCGGCGCGGCACAACAGGCCCTGTTTGGGGAAGTTGTCCCGCACGGCCGCAAGGTTGAGGCCCCAGACATCCGGCGATTGCGACACGGGGCCGGTTCTCCCGGGAATGTCGAGCGCTTTGAGCAGCAGGGGTGATGAACCAGCGGGAATGTTGACAGTCATGGCGCGAACTCCGATCGAATGGCGGGGCGATGGAGGTATTGAATGGCGCTGAACCGAGGCTGGCTACTGTCAGAAATTACAGGTGCGGGCGGGTTTAAGACGAACGGT
>NZ_NEJZ01000035.1:0-2164 GCF_002113215.1 Pseudomonas sp. B15(2017) | reverse complement strand
TGCCGTTGAGCTACGGCCTGGTGGAAAGAGCGTTCGATCCGGGCACCGAATTGAAATTGCCGTACACCTTGACCGCGCGCCCGCTGGGCATCCGTCGTCTGCGTGATGGCTGGCTGTACATCATCGACAGCCTCAGCGGCGAGTTGTACGAATACCGAATGCTCGACGGTATCGTCACGGCGCTGCTGCATCAGGGCAAACAGGTCAGCGAGGATCAGCGCGCAGCAATTGAAGAGCGTCCGGCGCTGATCTTTCCCCGGCAAAGTACGTTGTACGTGACCTTTGCCGAGGTGCAGTGGACGGCAAGCAAATGCCATCAGGTGCTGGACAGCCGCGAAGAGCGCAACCATTTCATGCAGGCGGTCGATCTTGCACCGGTGAATTGTTTGACCGGTGGGGAGCATTTGCTCACCGTCGAGCAGACCCGGCAGTGGCTGGCGGAAGTGGCGGCGGGGGCCGAGCCGGTTGCCGATGCGGACGCGACGCGGATGCCCACCGTGCAGGTCAGCGACGCCCCCGAGCACGAGCGTGAACCTTATCTGTGGGAGCAACCCCGGCGCTTTCGCGAGGCGCACATCGGCGAATTCCTCGGCCGGGTGCGCGGGCCCTATCAGGACGACACGCTGTTTCTGCTGGTCAACGACGATCTGGGGGTGATGCGCGATCTGGTCGAGTACCAGGACACCGTGGTCGGCTGGGTCGATGAGTGGAGCAACACCGGCAACAACGCGCGCGATTATCTGCTCGCCAGTTACATCGAGTCGCTGAGCCAACTGAGCGGCGCCGATGTCGACGGATTGGCCAAGGCCAGCGAACAGCCGCAGGCCAAAGCCCTGTTTGCCGATCTGGAACAGTTGCCCGAGCCGGATCGCGAGAATACGCGCAAGGCATTGCTCGATTACCTGAACAAGGGTGGGGAGGTCCAGGCCGATGGGCCGGCGCCGCCCGAACTGCAAAAACTGCGCGCCCAGGGTTTTGATGACGGCATGGGACAGAATCGTCTGGCCCCTACGGCTGAGGTGGATCGGCGTTTTTATACCCGCCAGTACTTCGAAGCCGTCGCCCCCGAGGAATTTGTCGAACAGCATCTGGAGACGCTGATCCGCCTCGGCAAGGATCAGGATCGGCGCATCAAGGACGTGCTCGACGGCCCGCTGCTCAGCGGTAAACGCGGGATCAACGACCTGATCGACCGCCCGGCGATGGACGAGCGACTGAACCTGCTGCGTGACGACCTCGGTCGCTGGAACCGCCTGCTCGAACGCATCACCGCCGACCGCACGCAACTGCTGGTCGCCGGACGCTTCCATCGTTCGGCCTGGTACTACGACGCGCAAGTGGCGGCACAACTCCATCAGGCCCTCAGCGCCGAATACGCCTGCCTCAAGGACCTGTGCCGCAGCGATGAAGCGAGCGAAAAAGTGCTCGGTTATCTGGAGGAACACCCGGAACTGACCCGAACTGTCTTCTACACCTTGCCGCTGCGCCTGCAAACGGAGCAGAGCGGGCAATACTCGACGCTGTTCAACGCGCTCATGGCCACGTTCAACAACCTGCCGGACTGGCTGGCCAAACTGAAAATGATCGAACAACCGCAACTGCCGGCCCTCGACGACATGCCCGAACACACCCGCGTCGTCGCGGCGGCGGTGCAGGACACTTACAGCCCGGCACTGAACCTGGGCCTGAACCGCGTGCTGGAAGGCTTCGACCTCTCGGCCGAAAAAATCCCCGACCTCGATGAACTGTTCCAGCGCCTGCCCAAAGCACTGCGCCTGCGCCTGTTCGACGCGGCGAAAACCAGCGGCGTGACCTTCACCGTCGCCAGCCCCGCAGAGCAGTCCGCGCTGCAAACGGCGATCAAGGAAGTTCTGCGCGAACGCGAATACCTCATGACCCTCAACCGTGAGCGCAACCAGATCACCCACAACAAGAATCGCCAGGGGCACAAGACTCCACGGGCGATGGAGTTGCAGGAAGAAATTGTGCGGGTGCGGGCGCAGTTGACCCGGATCGAAGCGCAACTGGCAGGGGCACTGAGCCCGATTGAAGAACTGCCGGATCGCTCGGCCCGGTTGTACGGCGCGACGCCTGCAAGAGCAGGGGTGACAGTGGTGTTTCCGCCGGCGCAGCAGCAGGAACTGCGCGGGTTGTTGGGGAATAT
>NZ_NEJZ01000034.1:0-3022 GCF_002113215.1 Pseudomonas sp. B15(2017) | reverse complement strand
CCCAACGGATCCACCCACCCCGTGGGATTCGGCACGTACCGGTACTGGTTCAGCCCCCCGGCCAGCTTCACCGGATCCGGCGTCAGGTACCGGCCCACCTCCGGGTCGTAATACCGGTGCCGGTTGTAATGCAGTCCGCTTTCGTCATCGAAGTACTGCCCCTGAAAGCGCAGAGGCTGGTTCAGGTAGTCCTCGGTCGCCAGTTCCAGCGAGGTGACCTTGCCGTAGGCGCTGTATTTGGCCGACCAGACGATGTCGCCGCTGTAGTCGGTCAACTCCTGCGGCGTGCCGAGGTGGTCGAGTTGGTAGTAGAACGGGCAGGCGCGTTTCGGGCCTTTGCCGTCGAGCATCGCCAGCGGGCGGAAGGTCCCCGGTTCGTAGATGAAGCTGCGGTGTTGTTGTTCGCTGCTTTCGGCGATCAGGTGGTCGCCTTGCCAGAAGAACTCGGTGGTCTGGCCGTCGACGGTCTTGCGGATGCGCCGGCCGAAGGCGTCGTATTGGTAGGTCGCGCTGGTGCCGTCGGGGCGGGTAAGGCCGATCAGGCGGTGCTGGCTGTCGTAGCGGTATTCGGTGACGAGTTGTTGGCCGCGGCCGCGGCGTTCGCGGATCAGGTTGCCGAAGGCGTCGTAGTCGTAATGGCGGTCGCCCTGCATCAACAGGCGGTTGCCCTTGATCTGGGTCGGGCCGGGGCGGTCCTGCATCAGCAGGTTGCCGGCCGGGTCGTGGGCGAAGTTTTCCGGCACATCGTCGCGGGTGTGGCGCACGCGAATCAGCCGGTCGAGGGCGTCGTAGGTGTAGCTGCGCTGGCCGTGGCGGGTGTCGGCAATGTGTTCGAGGTTGCCGTTGGCGCTGTAGGCAAAGTCGCGGCGGTACAGCGCGCTGCGTTGATGGCCTACGGCGTGGGACTGCAAGCGGCCCTGTTCGTCGTAGGCATATTCGCTGAGCAGCAGGCCTTGCTGGCGCTGCTGTTCGCGGCCGTTCTGGTAGACGTGGCGGGTCAGCAAGGCGCCGTTGAGGTCGATCGCGGTCAGCGCACCGCCCTTGGCGTAGTGGTAATCGAGCTTGCTGTTGTCCGGCAGGCGCAGGCGGGTCAGTTGGCCGCAGGCGTCATAGGTGTAACGCAGGGTGCCCCAGCCCTGATGCTCGCGCACCAGCCGATCCTGCAGGTCGTATTCGAAGGCCAGCGGGTGATCCTGGCCGTCATCCACGCCAACCAGACGACCGAGGCGGTCATAGCGATAGCTGACCTCGACCCCGTCCGGCAGGGTCTTGAGCAGCAGACGTCCGGCGCTGTCGCGTTGGTAAGCGGTGACCAGCGTCGAGCCGTCGTCGCCGAACTCGGTCTTTTCCAGCAGATGGCCGTTGCGGTCATAGACGTACGCGGTGCGCCGGCCATCGAAGCCGGTTTCCTGTCGGATCAGTCCGGTCGGCGTGTAGTCCAGCCGGTACTTTTCGCCGGACTCGTTCTCGATTTCCGTGAGCAGCAGCTGCGCATGGTCGTAGCGGTACTGCACTCGTGTACCGTCCGGGTTGATCCGGCGGCTGACCAGGTGCAGGTCGTCGTCATACTCGTAACGGGTGATGCGCCCCTGTTCATCGCGTTCGGCGGTGATCTGGCCATAGGCGCTGTAGGACCAGGCGCGGGTGGCTCCGGTAGGCAGCGTCGTCTGGATCAGCCGGCCAACGGCGTCCCAGGCGTGGCGGGTGACCGCACCATGCTCGTCCTGAACCGTCGTCCGCCGCCCCAAGGCGTCGTAGGAAAACTTCCAAACCCCGCCGTCCGGCAGACTTTCCTCGACCAGTTGCCCGAGGTCGTTCCAGACGAACACATGGCGACCACTGTCCGGATAACGGATCGACCGCAACCGCCCCTGCGCGTCAAAGTGGTAATGGGTGACATGACCGTCGGGATCGACCGCCTCGGTGACGTCACCCTGAGCATTGCGCCGGTACGTCCAAACGGCATCGCCGCGTGAACGGCTGTGCAGGAAACCGTTACGGTACTCGTAGGACGTCGGCGCATCGTCCGGCGGAATCAGCGCGATCAGCCGTCCGGCATCGTCGTAGCGGTACTCGGTGACCGCGCCCAGCGCATCCTGCTCGGCGACCAGCCGGCCCGCCGAATCGTAGGCCTTGAGCTGCTCGCCCCCGTCCGCCGACACCTGACGCACCAGCCGCGCCGTGTCGTCGTGGACGTAAGTTTCCTCAGTCCCGTCGACGTAATGCACGGTGACGCTGCCGGCGTCATCCCACACGTAACGCGTGTCCATCTGCGAAAACGACGCCCAGTGCCGCACGCAACGCGCCGCCTTGCCGGACCGCTCCCATGCCCAGAAGAAGCTCGCACCGCCAGCCAGTTGCCGTTGCAGGATGACGTGCCGGTCGTCGTAGTCGTAACGCTCGCTTTCGCCGACCGCGTTGGTCGCCTCGATCAATCGATGGCGGGCATCAAAGCGGTAACTGGCCAGCGTCTGCTCGGTACGCCAGGCCGCCTCGCACCAGACCTGATAATCGACCGCGACCAGATGCGCCCGCTCATAGCGCAGCAACAACGACCGACCGGCCCCGTTATCCAGTCGCTGAATCCGGTCGGAAAGATCCCGATGCACCGTCAGACGATTGCCGTACGCATCGCTGATGGCGGTCAGACGCCCAACCCGAAAGTGATAAAACCGCGCGGCCTCACCCGCCAGCGCAACGATCAACTCTTCCGGTTCATCCCCGAGAAAGATCGCCGCCCGCGACAGACTGTTGTGAATCGCCGGCCGCTCAACGCTCGGCAACGGAAACCGCGTGCGCCGGTTTTCATGGTCGACCCAGACCACCGCCGCGCCATCAACCTCCAGACGATGCGCCAGCGAATGGCTCCAGCCAAACCCCAATCCAGCATCGATCTCAGCCGCACTGCTGCGATACAAGCGGCTGAACTCGAACGGCAACAGCCCATCGAGTACACCGTCAGTCAACGTCAGCAGTTCTTCCCCGGTGACCATCGACACCGGACAGCCGTTGGTGCAGGTCA
>NZ_NEJZ01000033.1:2278-3542 GCF_002113215.1 Pseudomonas sp. B15(2017) | reverse complement strand
GCGTGCGTTTTACGAAGCGCGCCACTTTCTTTTGCAGGTTTGATTCCGGGAACGAGAAGTACAGGTCTGCATGCTCTTCCTGCAACCACTGCATCATGTTGCCGATGATGGTCGACGGGTTTTCGGCCATCAGGCTGTCCAGTAGATCTTTCGGCACCTCCCACCACGGCCAATCCCTCACCTTCGGCACCACCCTCGGCCCGACTTCCAGCGTTCTGCCATTGATCAGATACCGCTCAAACACCGGCAGCACTTCCCCGGCCGTCTCCCCCAGCCCTTCAAGAATCGGATAGATATGCCGTCCATCCCAGAACCGGAAAAACACTTCGGTCCCGTCTGGCATCTTCACCTGGGTCAAACTGCGCAGATGTTCGAAAACTTCGTTGGGTTCGGAGCGGGAGACGGCCAGCCAGCCCCAGTCGAGGGCGTCGGTTTCGGTGATCCAGGGCAGGAACGCTGAGTTGGCCTTGAGTTCGGCGACGTAGGGCATCACCGGTTGCCAGGTGGCGTAGGGCGTGCCGCCCCAGATGGGAATGGCCTGGACGGTGGGCTCGCTTTGGTAGAGGTTTTTCAGTGCGTCGGCATCGCTGGCGGCGCTGATGATCAGGTACAGGCGTTCGTCTTTTTTCAGCGGCTGTTGTGCCAGCCAGTCCTTGGGTGTCAGTCGATTAGATGGCACAGGCACCTGCCTTGCATTTTTCGCATTCTTCACAGAACGGCGCGTTGCGTTTGAGCGTATTGATTTGCGCCGGGGTCAGTACGGCACCTGCCTTGTCGGCGTCGGCCTGTTTCAGCACGCCGGGCAGTAGCGGGGCAGCGCCGGAGCCGCTGCCCGGGCCACCGCCGGAGTTGATGTTGATCGCCGGCCCGCTCATGGTCACGCCGCCGCCATCGATCTTGATGAAGCTGCCGCCACCGACCAGCGTCAGTTCAGCGCCAGCTTCCAGCACGACCTTCATACCGCTGCTCAGGTGAATTTCCTGGCCGGCGTCGATGAATTGCCCGGTGCCGATCTTGATGTGCTGGTTCACGCCCACGGTCAGATGGTCGTTGGCGCGGGCTTCGACTTTGCGGTCTTCGTAGACGGTGTGGTGTTCCTCGGCCTTGAATTCCGTGTAGCTGTTCTTTTCCACGACGTCGTGGCGTTCGTTGCCGACGCGGATTTTCTGGTCGTGTTCGATGTTCTCGTCCCAGTCGCGCTGGGCGTGCAGGAAGATCTGTTCCTGGCCTTTCTTGTCTTCGATGCGCAGTTCGTTGAAGCCAC
>NZ_NEJZ01000033.1:0-1467 GCF_002113215.1 Pseudomonas sp. B15(2017) | reverse complement strand
GGCGTCGCCGCGGTTTTCGCTTTCCAGCGTCAGGCGCGGTTTTTCGAAGTCGTAATCGCGGCGGGTGGTGCGACTGGTGCGGGTTTCCAGGCGCAGGTCGAAGCGCTTGATCACCGGGTCGCTGGCGACCATGCCGGAGTCCTGCTGATAGGCCACCGGCGGCAGTTTTTTAAACACCGTCTGGTCATCGCCGAACACCAGTTTGTGCGCCGTGGCGCTGTGCTGGAAGTGGTAGTGAATGCCTTCTTCTTCACACAGGCGCTGGATGAAATGCAGGTCCGATTCGTCGTACTGCACGCAGTAGATACGCTCGGGGTAGATCGAACCGGTCTGGAATTCATAGGCATTGCTCTGGATGCCATGTTCCTCGAGGACCTTGCCGATGATTTTCGGCACGCTGAGGTTCTGGAAGATCCGCTGGTTGATGCGGTGTGCCAGATACGCCAGTTGCGGGCGCAAGGTCACGGAGTAGCGCGTCAGGCGTTTGCCGGAGTCGCCTTGCGCGGCGCGGTAGATCAGGCCGTGGATGCCGCTGCCGTCGGGCGACAGCTGCAAAAAGGCCGGCTTGTGCAGCAGGGTTTCGAGGTCCAGCGACGGCTGCTCACTGACCAGCTCCACCTCGAAGGCAAACGGCTGGCTGATGGCTTCCCGACCGGTGAGGGTAAACACCTGGAAATCGGCGGAAAGCCCTTCGATGGTCAGGGCAAAGTGGGTTTCATTGGCCGGCGCGAACATCCCTTGTTCCTCGTGCTGTACAGCGGCGCCCGTCGACCGGAAAAACCGGTCAACGCACGCGAAATTCTGGAGGGGCGTAAACAACATCGACCAGCAGAGCTGGCCGATGCTTGAAACGATCAGCCGTAATTAAACGACTGGAGCACGCCAGTCATCGGAACCCGAAGTACCGGATACTTCGTGGGTCCAGGTGATTTTGCGGTAGGTGAACTGCACTTCTTCCAGGTGGGTGAAGTGCGCGTTGCCTGGATCCTGGCAGTTGTGCATTTTGTTGTTGATGGCGACGATGATCGCGTCTTCCAGTTTGGTGGTGTAGTAGTGCTCTTGGGTACCTTGAGCCGAAGTGCGGTACCACTGGATAACGATTTCGCTCATGCGCTCGCCGGAGGTCAGAGCGGCTTGCAACAGAGGCGAAGCCTTGTCGTAGACCTTGGTGATCACAACTGGCTTGTGAACGCGCTGACCGGTTGGCTGACCGGATTGCGGGTCACGCGGGATGATCACGTCGTGGGTGAAAGCCTGAACCATGACCTGGTCTTCGTGGCCTTCCTGGTAGGTGTTGCCAACGGAGTCGGCGGTGAAAGCGCCGGCAGTGATCAGGCCTTGTTTTTCGCCGGTAACCGACATGTACGCTGGTGTTGCCATGGGAGGTGCTCCTTGCGGATAAAGTTAGGGTGCCCGGGAGGCGAAATCGCCCGGTGGGTGCCTGACTGTTATCAAGGAGCGTGCCAG
>NZ_NEJZ01000032.1:0-5574 GCF_002113215.1 Pseudomonas sp. B15(2017) | reverse complement strand
ATCTTGACGATGACCTACTCTCACATGGGGAAACCCCACACTACCATCGGCGATGCATCGTTTCACTTCTGAGTTCGGGATGGGATCAGGTGGTTCCAACGCTCTATGGTCGTCAAGAAATTCGGGTACTGACTCGTGACCAGATGGCCTCGCTTCAGCAAATTGGGTATGTGACAGCTTTCGGTGTTTTGTGAGCGTCGAACTTTCGGTTCATTGCGTCTTCACACACCGCAATCTGGTCTCTTTCGAGTCTGCAGATTGCTTGGGTGTTATATGGTCAAGCCTCACGGGCAATTAGTATTGGTTAGCTCAACGCCTCACAGCGCTTACACACCCAACCTATCAACGTCGTAGTCTTCGACGGCCCTTCAGGGAACTCAAGGTTCCAGTGAGATCTCATCTTGAGGCAAGTTTCCCGCTTAGATGCTTTCAGCGGTTATCTTTCCCGAACATAGCTACCCGGCAATGCCACTGGCGTGACAACCGGAACACCAGAGGTTCGTCCACTCCGGTCCTCTCGTACTAGGAGCAGCCCCTCTCAAATCTCAAACGTCCACGGCAGATAGGGACCGAACTGTCTCACGACGTTCTAAACCCAGCTCGCGTACCACTTTAAATGGCGAACAGCCATACCCTTGGGACCGGCTTCAGCCCCAGGATGTGATGAGCCGACATCGAGGTGCCAAACACCGCCGTCGATATGAACTCTTGGGCGGTATCAGCCTGTTATCCCCGGAGTACCTTTTATCCGTTGAGCGATGGCCCTTCCATACAGAACCACCGGATCACTAAGACCTACTTTCGTACCTGCTCGACGTGTCTGTCTCGCAGTCAAGCGCGCTTTTGCCTTTATACTCTACGACCGATTTCCGACCGGTCTGAGCGCACCTTCGTACTCCTCCGTTACTCTTTAGGAGGAGACCGCCCCAGTCAAACTACCCACCATACACTGTCCTCGATCCGGATAACGGACCTGAGTTAGAACCTCAAAGTTGCCAGGGTGGTATTTCAAGGATGGCTCCACGCGAACTGGCGTCCACGCTTCAAAGCCTCCCACCTATCCTACACAAGCAAATTCAAAGTCCAGTGCAAAGCTATAGTAAAGGTTCACGGGGTCTTTCCGTCTAGCCGCGGATACACTGCATCTTCACAGCGATTTCAATTTCACTGAGTCTCGGGTGGAGACAGCGCCGCCATCGTTACGCCATTCGTGCAGGTCGGAACTTACCCGACAAGGAATTTCGCTACCTTAGGACCGTTATAGTTACGGCCGCCGTTTACCGGGGCTTCGATCAAGAGCTTCGCGTTAGCTAACCCCATCAATTAACCTTCCGGCACCGGGCAGGCGTCACACCCTATACGTCCACTTTCGTGTTTGCAGAGTGCTGTGTTTTTAATAAACAGTCGCAGCGGCCTGGTATCTTCGACCGGCGTGGGCTTACGCAGCAAGTGCTTCACCCTCACCGGCGCACCTTCTCCCGAAGTTACGGTGCCATTTTGCCTAGTTCCTTCACCCGAGTTCTCTCAAGCGCCTTGGTATTCTCTACCCAACCACCTGTGTCGGTTTGGGGTACGGTTCCTGGTTATCTGAAGCTTAGAAGCTTTTCTTGGAAGCATGGCATCAACCACTTCGTCGCCTAAAGGCAACTCGTCATCAGCTCTCGGCCTTGAAACCCCGGATTTACCTAAGATTTCAGCCTACCACCTTAAACTTGGACAACCAACGCCAAGCTGGCCTAGCCTTCTCCGTCCCTCCATCGCAATAACCAGAAGTACAGGAATATTAACCTGTTTTCCATCGACTACGCTTTTCAGCCTCGCCTTAGGGACCGACTAACCCTGCGTCGATTAACGTTGCGCAGGAAACCTTGGTCTTTCGGCGTGGGTGTTTTTCACACCCATTGTCGTTACTCATGTCAGCATTCGCACTTCTGATACCTCCAGCAAGCTTCTCAACTCACCTTCACAGGCTTACAGAACGCTCCTCTACCGCATCACTTGCGTGATACCCGTAGCTTCGGTGTATGGTTTGAGCCCCGTTACATCTTCCGCGCAGGCCGACTCGACTAGTGAGCTATTACGCTTTCTTTAAAGGGTGGCTGCTTCTAAGCCAACCTCCTAGCTGTCTAAGCCTTCCCACATCGTTTCCCACTTAACCATAACTTTGGGACCTTAGCTGACGGTCTGGGTTGTTTCCCTTTTCACGACGGACGTTAGCACCCGCCGTGTGTCTCCCATGCTCGGCACTTGTAGGTATTCGGAGTTTGCATCGGTTTGGTAAGTCGGGATGACCCCCTAGCCGAAACAGTGCTCTACCCCCTACAGTGATACATGAGGCGCTACCTAAATAGCTTTCGAGGAGAACCAGCTATCTCCGAGCTTGATTAGCCTTTCACTCCGATCCACAGGTCATCCGCTAACTTTTCAACGGTAGTCGGTTCGGTCCTCCAGTCAGTGTTACCTAACCTTCAACCTGCCCATGGATAGATCGCCCGGTTTCGGGTCTATTCCCAGCGACTAGACGCCCTATTAAGACTCGCTTTCGCTACGCCTCCCCTATTCGGTTAAGCTCGCCACTGAAAATAAGTCGCTGACCCATTATACAAAAGGTACGCAGTCACAGAACAATGTCTGCTCCCACTGCTTGTACGCATACGGTTTCAGGATCTATTTCACTCCCCTCTCCGGGGTTCTTTTCGCCTTTCCCTCACGGTACTAGTTCACTATCGGTCAGTCAGTAGTATTTAGCCTTGGAGGATGGTCCCCCCATATTCAGACAAAGTTTCTCGTGCTCCGTCCTACTCGATTTCATGACTAAGAGACTTTCGCGTACAGGGCTATCACCCACTATGGCCGCACTTTCCAGAGCGTTCCGCTAATCTCAAAGCCACTTAAGGGCTAGTCCCCGTTCGCTCGCCACTACTAAGGGAATCTCGGTTGATTTCTTTTCCTCAGGGTACTTAGATGTTTCAGTTCCCCTGGTTCGCTTCTTGCACCTATGTATTCAGTACAAGATAACCATCTTATGATGGCTGGGTTCCCCCATTCAGACATCTCCGGATCAAAGTCTGTTTGCCGACTCCCCGAAGCTTTTCGCAGGCTACCACGTCTTTCATCGCCTCTGACTGCCAAGGCATCCACCGTATGCGCTTCTTCACTTGACCATATAACCCCAAGCAATCTGGTTATACTGTGAAGACGACATTCGCCGAAAATTCGAATTTCTCAACTAAGAGAACTCACAAATTTTACCTTAGCCTGATCACCACCAGTGAAAGTGGCTTTCAGTCTATCTTTCTATCACATACCCAAGTTTTTAAAGAACGAACTAGTCAAAGACTAGAAATCAACATTCACCATCAGCCCGATGGAATGCTCATTTCTAAGCTCTTACTTCAGAAGCAGTAGTGGTGGAGCCAAGCGGGATCGAACCGCTGACCTCCTGCGTGCAAGGCAGGCGCTCTCCCAGCTGAGCTATGGCCCCGTATTTCTACAGGCGTTTCCCACACAAAATTGGTGGGTCTGGGCAGATTCGAACTGCCGACCTCACCCTTATCAGGGGTGCGCTCTAACCAACTGAGCTACAGACCCAATTTCGGGCTGCTTCTTTCGTCTTCTTCAATGAATCAAGCAATTCGTGTGGGAGCTTATGAAGCAGCTGATGTCGTCGATTAAGGAGGTGATCCAGCCGCAGGTTCCCCTACGGCTACCTTGTTACGACTTCACCCCAGTCATGAATCACACCGTGGTAACCGTCCTCCCGAAGGTTAGACTAGCTACTTCTGGTGCAACCCACTCCCATGGTGTGACGGGCGGTGTGTACAAGGCCCGGGAACGTATTCACCGCGACATTCTGATTCGCGATTACTAGCGATTCCGACTTCACGCAGTCGAGTTGCAGACTGCGATCCGGACTACGATCGGTTTTATGGGATTAGCTCCACCTCGCGGCTTGGCAACCCTTTGTACCGACCATTGTAGCACGTGTGTAGCCCAGGCCGTAAGGGCCATGATGACTTGACGTCATCCCCACCTTCCTCCGGTTTGTCACCGGCAGTCTCCTTAGAGTGCCCACCATAACGTGCTGGTAACTAAGGACAAGGGTTGCGCTCGTTACGGGACTTAACCCAACATCTCACGACACGAGCTGACGACAGCCATGCAGCACCTGTCTCAATGTTCCCGAAGGCACCAATCCATCTCTGGAAAGTTCATTGGATGTCAAGGCCTGGTAAGGTTCTTCGCGTTGCTTCGAATTAAACCACATGCTCCACCGCTTGTGCGGGCCCCCGTCAATTCATTTGAGTTTTAACCTTGCGGCCGTACTCCCCAGGCGGTCAACTTAATGCGTTAGCTGCGCCACTAAGAGCTCAAGGCTCCCAACGGCTAGTTGACATCGTTTACGGCGTGGACTACCAGGGTATCTAATCCTGTTTGCTCCCCACGCTTTCGCACCTCAGTGTCAGTATCAGTCCAGGTGGTCGCCTTCGCCACTGGTGTTCCTTCCTATATCTACGCATTTCACCGCTACACAGGAAATTCCACCACCCTCTACCATACTCTAGCTCGCCAGTTTTGGATGCAGTTCCCAGGTTGAGCCCGGGGATTTCACATCCAACTTAACGAACCACCTACGCGCGCTTTACGCCCAGTAATTCCGATTAACGCTTGCACCCTCTGTATTACCGCGGCTGCTGGCACAGAGTTAGCCGGTGCTTATTCTGTCGGTAACGTCAAAATTGCAGAGTATTAATCTACAACCCTTCCTCCCAACTTAAAGTGCTTTACAATCCGAAGACCTTCTTCACACACGCGGCATGGCTGGATCAGGCTTTCGCCCATTGTCCAATATTCCCCACTGCTGCCTCCCGTAGGAGTCTGGACCGTGTCTCAGTTCCAGTGTGACTGATCATCCTCTCAGACCAGTTACGGATCGTCGCCTTGGTGAGCCATTACCTCACCAACTAGCTAATCCGACCTAGGCTCATCTGATAGCGCAAGGCCCGAAGGTCCCCTGCTTTCTCCCGTAGGACGTATGCGGTATTAGCGTTCCTTTCGAAACGTTGTCCCCCACTACCAGGCAGATTCCTAGGCATTACTCACCCGTCCGCCGCTGAATCAAGGAGCAAGCTCCTTTCATCCGCTCGACTTGCATGTGTTAGGCCTGCCGCCAGCGTTCAATCTGAGCCATGATCAAACTCTTCAGTTCAAACATCTTTGGGTTTTTAAGAAACCCTAAACTTGGCTCAGCAATCGTTGGTTACATCTTTGATTTCTCGCGGAGTAACTTGTGATGCTGATAATCTTGTTGACTATCAGTCTGACTCCACAAGCACCCACACGAATTGCTTGATTCAGTTGTTAAAGAGCGGTTGGTTAAGATCTTTCGTCTCAACCGAGGCGCGCATTCTACAGCAGCCTCATTTACTGTCAAGTGATTATTTTCAGAAGTTTTTGAAGATTTCTTCAACAACTTCAACCACTTGCGCTTCCGATCTCTCGTTAGCGGGAGGCGAATTCTACAGCGTTACACGCTGCTGTCAACACCTCTTTTTCTTCGCTTTCGACCGAGAA
>NZ_NEJZ01000031.1:0-10607 GCF_002113215.1 Pseudomonas sp. B15(2017) | reverse complement strand
TCAACCACTTGCGCTTCCGATCTCTCGTTAGCGGGAGGCGAATTCTACAGCGTTACACGCTGCTGTCAACACCTCTTTTTCTTCGCTTTCGACCGAGAAAATCGAACCGCTGAAGGCGCCAGCAAACCGGCATTTCCAACGCCTTCCAGGCTTCGATGAACTGAAGCGAGCCACCGTCGAAACTTACTTAACTCATTGAATCTCAAGGAGTTTTCCGTCTCGACTGCGCCGGAAGTGGGGCGAATTATAGACATCTAAAATTCGCCGTCAACCCCTTATTTCAACTTTACTCAGATTTCAGCGTAATCCGTGCAAAAGCTTTCTTGCCCGCCTGACAAACGTGCGTCGCACCCAGTACGTATATAAAGGAACGATCAACCACCTCGCCATCTACACGCACACCACCGGAAGCCAGCAGATCACGAGCAGCCGCCGAGTTCTTCACCAGACCCGCCTTATTAAGAACAGCAGCAATCGGCATATCCTCAACCGCAGTCAACTCGACCTCTGGCAGATCATCCGGCAGCTCGCCATCCTTCATACGGTTACCCGCACCACGGTGAGCATTGGCTGCAGCCTCTTCACCATGGAAGCGCGCAACAATCTCTTCAGCCAGCTTGATCTTGATATCACGCGGATTAGCACCCGCTTCAACATCGGCGCGGAAAGCGTTTATCTCATCCATCGAACGGAAGCTGAGCAATTCGAAGTAGCGCCACATCAACGCATCGGGAATCGAAACCAGCTTGCTGTACATGACACCCGGTGCTTCCTGGATACCGACGTAGTTGCCCAGCGACTTGGACATCTTCTTCACGCCATCCAGACCTTCAAGCAATGGCATCGTCAGAATGCACTGCGCTTCCTGCCCATAACCACGCTGCAGCTCACGCCCCATCAGCAGGTTGAACTTCTGATCGGTACCACCCAGCTCAACGTCAGCGCGCAATGCTACAGAGTCATAACCCTGAACCAGCGGATAGAGGAATTCATGAATGGCGATCGGCTGGTTGGTGGTGTAGCGCTTGTCAAAGTCATCACGCTCGAGCATACGAGCGACGGTGTATTGCGAAGTCAGACGAATAAAGTCCGCAGGCCCCATCTGATCCATCCAGATGGAGTTGAACGCGACTTCGGTTTTCGCCGGATCAAGAATCTTGAACACCTGAGTCTTGTAGGTCTCGGCGTTTTCCAGAACCTGCTCACGGGTCAACGGAGGACGCGTGGCGCTCTTGCCGCTCGGGTCACCAATCATCCCGGTGAAATCGCCAATAAGGAAGATCACCTGATGCCCCAATTCCTGGAACTGGCGCAGCTTATTAATAAGCACAGTGTGACCAAGGTGTAGATCAGGCGCAGTTGGATCGAAGCCGGCCTTGATTCGCAGCGGCTGGCCACGCTTGAGCTTTTCGATAAGCTCGGACTCGACCAACAGTTCTTCCGCACCACGTTTAATCAGCGCTAGCTGCTCTTCAACCGACTTCATAACAGACCCGCAAGGCTCAGATTCAAAGGGAACCAACCATACAAGATCGCACACCAAATACAAGTTTTGCCCGGCGCACGGACGTCAATCCACAGACAGGGCGTCCGCAGACTTGCCTCAGAGATGATTTGGTTATATTTTATACAGTTATTTCATCTTCATCATGTCATTCATCTTTTCCAATTCATCTTTTTCAAAGTCAAATTACTTATGACCACTGAACCGTCTAAAGCGCCACCGCTTTACCCGAAGACCCACCTGCTCGCCGCAAGTGGGATCGCCGCCCTTCTCAGTCTGGCGCTCCTGGTGTTTCCATCCAGTGATGTCGAAGCCAAAAAGACAACGCTGAGCCTTGAACTGGAAAGTCCTGCTGAACAATTGACACAAGATCAAGACGCTGCCGACGCAGTTCAAGCCACAAATGAGTCCGTAGCTTCCCCTTTCGCTCAGATCGAAAACAGCGCCGAAGAGACGCAGGAAACCGCTCAGGCCGCACCTGCGCCTACGCCGGCCGTCGAAGAAAAGAAGGCTCCAAATCACAGGGAAGTGATCGTCTCCAAGGGCGATACGCTTTCTACACTGTTCGAGAAAGTCGGCCTTCCGGCCGCGACCGTCCATGAAGTGCTGGCCAGCGATAAACAAGCCAAGCAATTCAGTCAGCTCAAACATGGCCAGAAACTCGAATTCGAATTGAATCCACAGGGCCAACTGACCAACCTGCACACCAAGGTCAGCGACGTTGAAACCATCACCCTGACCAAGAACGACAAGGGTTATGTATTCAACCGCGTTACTGCCAAACCGACTGTCCGCACTGCTTATGTACACGGCGTGATCAACAGCTCGCTGTCGCAGTCCGCCGCCCGCGCAGGTCTGTCCCACAGCCTGACCATGGACATGGCCAGTGTCTTTGGCTACGACGTCGATTTCGCCCAGGATATCCGCCAGGGCGATGAGTTCGATGTGATCTATGAACAGAAAGTGGTCAACGGCAAAGCTGTTGGCAACGGTCCGATCCTGTCCGCCCGCTTCACCAACCGCGGCAAGACTTACACTGCGGTGCGTTACACCAACAAACAGGGCAACAGCAGCTACTACACGGCCGACGGCAACAGCATGCGCAAGGCGTTCATCCGCACACCGGTAGATTTCGCCCGCATCAGCTCGAAATTTTCCATGGGTCGCAAACACCCGATCCTCAACAAGATCCGCGCTCACAAAGGCGTTGACTACGCCGCGCCGCGCGGTACACCAATCAAGGCTGCCGGTGACGGCAAAGTGCTGCTGGCCGGCCGTCGCGGCGGTTACGGCAACACCGTGATCATCCAGCATGGAAACACGTACCGTACGCTGTATGGCCACATGCAGGGTTTCGCCAAGGGCGTGAAGACCGGCGGGACTGTCAAACAAGGCCAGGTGATCGGTTACATCGGCACCACTGGCCTGTCCACCGGTCCGCATCTGCACTATGAGTTCCAGGTCAACGGTGTTCACGTCGATCCATTGGGCCAGAAGCTGCCGATGGCCGACCCGATCGCCAAATCCGAACGCGCTCGCTTCCTGGCGCAGAGCCAGCCATTGATGGCTCGCATGGACCAGGAAAAGGCCACCATGCTGGCTTCGAGCAAACGTTAAGTCATGGCTCTGTATATCGGCGTGATGTCCGGCACCAGTCTCGACGGGCTGGACATCGCCCTGATCGAGCAATCCTCGGCGATCAACCTGGTCGCCACACACTACATACCCATGCCTGACACCCTGCGCGCCGAGCTGCTTGGCTTGTGCGCCAGCGGCCCTGACGAAATTGCCCGCTCGGCAATTGCCCAGCAAAACTGGGTGAAGCTCGCCGCGCAAGGGATCCATACTCTCCTTGAAAAGCAACAGCTCAAGCCTGAAGCCATTCGCGCGATCGGCAGCCACGGCCAGACCATTCGCCACGAACCTGCACGCGGCTTCACTGTGCAGATCGGCAACCCTGCCCTGCTGACCGAGCTGACCGGCATCACCGTCGTCAGCGACTTCCGTAGCCGCGATGTAGCCGCCGGCGGCCAAGGCGCTCCGCTGGTTCCTGCCTTTCATGAAGCGTTGTTCGAAGAGCGTACCGGTAACCGCGCAGTCCTGAATGTCGGCGGTTTCAGCAATCTCAGTCTGATCGAGCCGAACAAGCCTGTAGCCGGTTTCGACTGCGGGCCGGGGAATGTGCTGATGGATGCCTGGATTCATCAGCAACGGGGCGAGAACTACGACTGTAACGGGCAGTGGGCAGCCAGCGGCAAGGTCGAACCGACCCTGCTGAAAGCCCTGCTCAGCGATCCGTTTTTCGTGACCCAAGGCCCGAAGAGCACCGGCCGCGAAGTTTTCAACCTGCCATGGCTGGAGCAGCAACTGTCGCGCCTGCCAGGTTTCGCAGCCGAAAACGTACAGGCAACACTGCTCGAACTGACGGCGCTGACCATCGTCGAATCGCTGCAAAGCGCTCAATCGAATACCGAAGAGCTCCTGGTTTGTGGGGGCGGCGCCCACAACGCCACACTGATGAATCGCCTGGCCGGGCTGCTACCGAACGCCAAAGTCGCCAGCACATCGACCCACGGCGTCGATCCGGACTGGGTCGAGGCCATGGCCTTCGCCTGGCTGGCCCACTGCTGTCTGGAAGGGATCGCCGGCAATCGCCCGAGCGTTACCGGTGCCAAAGGCCTTCGCGTACTCGGCGCCATCTACCCCAACTGACAAAACCCAGACAACAAAACGCCGCAGAACCGTGAGGCTCTGCGGCGTTTTATTGTGTAGGGTGAAACGCTATCAGATCGAGAACGAGGAGCCGCAACCACAAGTAGTGGTGGCATTCGGGTTCTTGATCACGAAACGCGAACCTTCCAGACCTTCCTGGTAATCCACCTCGGCACCCGCCAGGTACTGGAAGCTCATCGGATCGACTACCAGACTGACGCCTTCGCGCTCGACAATGGTATCGTCCTCGGCCACATCTTCATCGAAGGTGAAGCCGTACTGAAACCCTGAACAACCGCCGCCCGTAACGAATACGCGCAGCTTCAAGCGATCATTCCCCTCTTCATCGACCAGGCTCTTCACCTTGTGCGCGGCACCTTGAGTGAATTGCAAAGCCGTGGGGGTGAAGGATTCGACGCTCATGCTGACTATCTCCCGGCGTTACGCCGCCATAATGCGTGATGACGCGCATTATCCGCTTGTCCTAGAAAATCGGTCAACTATTGTTACGGTATATCAATAAACCTGATCAACCGATCAGAATGCAAAAAGGCCCGTCAAACGGGCCTTTTTACCGAGCAAGATCAGCTGTTACGGCAGCATGCCCGCGTGGGACAGACCCAGACGCTCATCCAGCCCGAACAGGATGTTCATGTTCTGCACTGCCTGACCCGACGCACCCTTGACCAGATTGTCGATCACGGAAAGCACCACCACCAGATCGCCATCCTGCGGACGATGAACCGCAATTCGGCAGACATTGGCGCCACGCACGCTGCGGGTTTCCGGGTGGCTACCAGCCGGCATCACGTCGACGAACGGCTCATTGGCATAACGCTTTTCGAACAACGCCTGCAGATCCACCGAACGATCCACCACGGTCGCGTAGAGCGTGGAGTGAATGCCACGGATCATCGGAGTCAGGTGCGGCACAAAGGTCAGACCGACATCCTTGCCTGCGGCACGACGCAGTCCCTGGCGAATTTCCGGCAGGTGGCGGTGACCTTTCACCGCATAAGCCTTCATGCTTTCCGACGTCTCGGAGTACAGCGAGCCTACGGCAGCACCGCGACCGGCACCGCTGACGCCAGACTTGCAGTCGGCGATCAGGTGCGAAGCGTCGGCAATGCCCGCCTCAAGCAACGGCAGGAAACCCAGCTGCGTCGCGGTCGGATAGCAACCCGGCACGGCAATCAGACGCGCCTTCCTGATTTGCTCGCGATTGACTTCCGGCAAGCCGTAAACCGCCTCGTCCAGCAACTCCGGCGCGCCGTGCGGCTGGCCGTACCACTTGGCCCACTCATCGGCGTCCTGCAGACGGAAGTCTGCCGACAGGTCGATGACCTTGGTGCCGGCCGCCAGCAACTCGCCGGCCAGTGCATGGGCAACGCCGTGCGGAGTGGCGAAGAACACCACGTCGCAAGCGCCCAGGGTCTTGATGTCCGGCACGCTGAATGCCAGACCGTCATAGTGACCGCGCAGGTTCGGGTACATATCAGCCACGGCCAGACCGGCCTCGGATCGGGAAGTGATTACCACCACTTCTGCCTGCGGATGCTGTGCCAACAGACGCAGCAATTCGACACCGGTGTAACCCGTGCCGCCGACGATACCGACCTTGACCATAAACCTGCCCTCAACGAACCCACTGGAAAGCCGTCGATAATAGGGGCCGCGCGCCCCTGCGACAACCGCCAAGGTGACGTGCGGACGCTCAAGCCTCTACTATCCGGCCTACCGTGAATTGGGGAATAACCAAAAATGCTCTATCTATGGATCAAAGCGCTTCATATCGTCAGCATCGTGTGCTGGTTTGCCGGCCTCTTCTATCTTCCGCGACTGTTCGTTTATCACGCGCAAAGTGAAGACACGATCAGCAAGGAACGCTTCAGCATCATGGAGCGCAAGCTGTATCGCGGCATCATGGGCCCGGCAATGATCGCCGCGCTGATCTTCGGCGGCTGGCTGATCTACCTGAACCCGGGCATCTTCAGCAGCGGTGGCTGGATCCACGCCAAACTGACCCTGGTCGTGCTGTTGATTGGTTACCACCACATGTGCGGCGCGCAGGTAAAACGTTTTGCCCGTGGCGAGAACACCCGCAGCCATGTCTTTTATCGCTGGTTCAATGAAGTGCCGGTTCTGATATTGCTGGCTATCGTAATTCTGGTCGTGGTCAAGCCGTTCTAACTTCAACAAATACAACTTTCCGGGGTACTTCCGATGTCGCTGCCCACTCTGCTCGAACAACGTCTGCGTCTGCCTGTGGTGGCAGCGCCGATGTTCCTGATCTCCAATCCTGAACTGGTGCTGGCTTGTTGCCGCAACGGCGTGGTTGGCAGCTTCCCGGCGCTGAACCAACGCGAAAGCAGCGGGTTCAAGGCCTGGCTGGAGCAGATCGAAGCGGGACTGGCGACACTCGAGAACCCGGCGCCTTATGCCGTGAATCTGATTGTTCACAAGAGCAATCCACGCCTGGAGGCGGATCTGAACATCTGCGTCGAGCACAAGGTACCTATCGTCATCACCAGCCTCGGCGCGGTGAAGGAAGTGGTAGACGCCGTGCACAGTTACGGCGGCCTGGTCTTCCATGACGTGACGACCCGCCGCCACGCAGAAAAAGCCGCCGAGGCCGGTGTGGATGGTTTGATCGCCGTCGCAGCCGGCGCCGGTGGGCACGCCGGCACCTGGAGCCCGTTCTCGCTGATCGCCGAGATCCGCGAGTTCTTCGACAAGACTCTGTTGCTTGCAGGATGTTTGAACCATGGGCATGAGATTCTCGCCGCACAACTGCTCGGCGCGGATCTGGCCTACCTCGGCACGCGATTTATCGGCACCACTGAAAGTCATGCGCCTGACGCCTACAAGAAGATGCTGCTGACTGCCAAAGCAGCCGACATCATTCATACTCCTGCCGTGTCCGGTGTTCCGGCCAGTTTCATGCGCCAAAGCCTGGAGGCCGCCGGTTTCGACATGGCAGCCCTGCAAGGCAAGGGTGAAGTTAATTTCGGCGACAAGCTCAAGCCGATCAACGACGAAGCCAAGGCCTGGAAAACCGTGTGGTCAGCGGGCCAGGGCGTAGGGCAGATCGATGATCTGCCAGGCGTGGATCAACTGGTGACGCGTCTCGATGCTGAATACCGCCAGGCCCTGGAGCACGCAGCGCAACTGCCGAAACGCTGGCCGCGCTGAATGAAACCCGGCCGGTCGCTGCCTGACCGGCCTCACACTGACTGCCCCCCTTCAATTTATCTCGCGACAAGGATGCCTCGGCCATGAGCGAACCCCGTTACAAGATCGTTTTCGACGGCGCGCTCCAGCCTGGCGTCGACATCACCACGGCCAAGCTCAACCTGGCCAATCTGTTCAAAAGCGATGTCGCCGCCATCGAGCGCCTGTTCAATGGCCGCACCGTCGCGCTCAAGCGTGATCTTTCGCATAGCGATGCGCAGACTTATCTGCAAGCGCTGAGCAAGACCGGGATCGATGCCCGGATCGAAGCGGAAACGCCCATCGAACTGAATCTGTCGGATGTCCACGAGCAAAGCGCTGCCGTCGCGGAGCCTGATTCGCCTTATGCGCCCCCTCGCGCCGCCGTCGGCGAAAACCTGCCGGCATTTGCGCCGCTGAAGCCGTTCGGTGCTGAAGGCAGGATCGGCCGCTTGCGTTATCTGGCATGGTCGATGGTGTTGAGCCTGGTAACCCTGCCAATCGTCAGCGTGTTCGCGCTGATCGGCCTGGGCCTGGTCAGCGCCGACTCGACGACCGGCCTGATCATCGGCGGTCTCCTCGCCTTCTTCCTGTTTCTGGCCTTCGCGATCATTGGCATCCTGTTCAGCATTCAGCGCTTGCACGATATCGGCTGGTCGGGATGGCTGTGGCTGCTGACCCTGGTTCCATTCGTGGGCAGTTTCTTCCCGCTGGTGATCATGGTCGTGCCGGGCAATACCGGCGCCAACCGCTATGGCCCGCCGCCGCCGCCGAACAGCACGGCAGTCAAAGTGCTGTGTTCGCTGTGGATCGTGTTTATCGGGTTGTTCTTTGTGGGTGGCATGCTGGGCGGGATCACTGCCATCCAGCAGGAATATGAAAGCAGCCTTGAAAGCAGCTACGAGAGCGGTTCGGTGAACACCGATGAAATCGATGTCGAAGTCGAGCCCGCCGCGAATTCGGCAGACGATGCAGCCGAAGCCGCCCTCGCCCCTGTAGACTCTGCGAAAGAATGAACAACGCTCCCCGCCGTGACACCTGCGTCCACGGCGCGGCGCTGTTGCGATGGAGATTTGCATGACCCGTTACGCTCTGATCACCGGCGCCTCCAGCGGCATCGGCCTGGCCATGGCCGAAGCCCTGGCGCGCCGTGGCCGCAGCCTGATTCTGGTGGCCCGACAGCGTGATCAGCTGGAAAGCATCGCGATTGAACTGACTCAACGCTTCGGCGTGGAAGTGCTGTTCCGCGCCTGTGATCTCGGTGAGCCGCTGCGCCTGTCCGGTTTTCTGCTGGAGCTCGAAGAAGGCGACCGGCAGATCGATCTATTGGTCAACTGTGCCGGCATCGGTACTTGCGGCCCGTTCCTTGCCCAGGACTGGATGACCGAACAGGACCTGATCGAAGTGAACATCCTCGCCCTTACCCGCCTCTGCCATGCCATCGGCAACAGCATGGCGTTGCAGGGCGGCGGGCAGATTCTCAATGTCGCGTCGGTGGCGGCTTTCAACCCCGGGCCGTGGATGAGCACCTACTACGCCAGCAAGGCGTATGTCCTGCACTTCTCGGAAGCACTTCGAGTGGAACTGAAGAAATGCGCGGTCAAGGTGTCGGTTCTCTGCCCCGGCCCGACTCGCACCGCGTTCTTCAGCACGGCACAACTGAACAACGACAAGCTCAACGCCAGCAAATTGCTGATGAGTCCCGAGGAAGTCGCGCTGTATACCGTGCGCGCCCTGGAGAAAAACCGCGCGATCATCATTCCCGGACGCCGAAACCGCTGGTTCGCCTTTCTGCCCCGGCTCGGTTCGCGCTGGCTCAATCGCACAATTGTCGGCATGGTCAACAAGGCTTACTGCCCGCGCTGAAGGGCCGGCAGGCAAATGACTGGGCGCGGTGTGCCCTCGTGGGTACACTCAGTCCAGCTCAAACAACGGAGAAAACAGCTGTGGATACTCTGTTCACCAAGATCATCAACCGGGAAATCCCGGCGAAGATCATCTACGAGGACGACCAGGTTCTGGCGTTCCACGACATCGCCCCACAGGCACCGGTGCATTTTCTGGTGATCCCGAAGAAACCGGTGCGCACCCTCAACGACCTGACCGAAGACGACAAGGCACTGGCCGGGCACATCCTGTTTACCGCTCAGCGTCTGGCGCTGGAGCTGGGTTGCGAGGAAGGCTTCCGGGTGGTGATGAACTGCAATGAAATGGGCGGGCAGACTGTCTACCACATTCACATGCACGTACTCGGTCAACGCCAGATGAACTGGCCTCCGGGCTGATTGAACCCAAAGATCGGTGGGAGCGCCCTGCTCCCACGTGACCCAGCGCAAACCTTCCCCGGCCGATTCAGTTAAACTGGCCGCCGAGATTCCTCCCGGAGGTCAGCATGACTACCCAACGTCACTACTCGCCCATTGATCGTCTTCTGCTGCAAGCCGATGCCGCGATGCGTACCTTGCTGCCATTCAGCGGCCAGCCGTACCGTCCGTCGCCGGCAATCGTGCAGCCCGATGTGCAGATGAGCGATGAAGACACCCGCCACGTCGCCGGCCTGATGCGCATCAACCACACCGGTGAAGTCTGCGCCCAGGCGCTGTATCAGGGCCAGGCCCTGACCGCCAAGTTGCCGCAGGTGCGCGAGGCCATGGAGCATGCGGCTGAAGAAGAGATCGATCATCTGGTCTGGTGCGAACAGCGCATTCACCAGTTGGGCAGCCACACCAGCGTGCTCAATCCGCTGTTCTATGGCATGTCGTTCGGCATCGGCGCAGTCGCCGGGTTGATCAGCGACAAGGTCAGCCTCGGATTTGTCGCCGCCACCGAGCATCAAGTCTGCAAACATCTGAACGAGCATCTTGAGCAACTGCCGGCCGAGGACGAAAAATCCCGGGCGATTCTGGAGCAGATGCGTATAGATGAAGAACATCATGCGGAGAGTGCACTGGAGGCCGGTGGTTTCCGTTTCCCGGCGCCGGTGAAGTTCGGCATGAGCCTGCTGGCCAAAGTGATGACCAAGAGCACTTACCGGATCTGAAAAACGTGTCTAGTCCTGAAATAGGTTTACACCTGTTTCAGCTGTCTAGTCCTGAAATAGGTTTACACCTGTTTCAGCCTCAAAACGCCCGATGCACCGCATCGGGTGTTTTGTATTTCAGCGACAGATGAGGCCGCTCGT
>NZ_NEJZ01000030.1:0-27486 GCF_002113215.1 Pseudomonas sp. B15(2017) | reverse complement strand
AGGTCCGCGTGTAATCACGCTGACTGCGCCTTTTTCCTGTATTCATTACTCCCTCCTGAGAATGGGTCAGAAGGTGTAAACCTTATTCAGGACGAGACACAGGCACAAAAAAGGGCGACCGAAGTCGCCCTTTTTTTAATGATCAGACAGAACTCAGTTCTGTTTGGCCATTGCTTGACGCAGCAGTGCCGCCATGGTGGTGTCAGCTGCTTCACCTTCCGGAGCTGCTTTCAGGCTCTGGATGGCTTCTTTCTCTTCAGCATCGTCTTTCGATTTGATCGACAGCTGGATTACGCGGCTCTTACGATCAACGCTGATGATCTTGGCTTCTACTTGCTGGCCTTCTTTCAGAACGTTGCGCGCGTCTTCAACGCGGTCACGGCTGATTTCGGAGGCTTTCAGAGTCGCTTCGATATCGTCGGCCAGAACGATGATGGCGCCTTTGGCGTCAACTTCTTTCACGGTGCCAGTAACGATTGCGCCTTTGTCGTTAACCGAGACGTACTCGGAGAACGGATCGCTTTCCAGTTGCTTGATACCCAGGGAGATACGCTCACGCTCCGGGTCAACCGACAGGATAACGGTGTCCAGCTCGTCGCCCTTCTTGTAACGACGCACGGCTTCTTCGCCGGTTTCGTTCCAGGAGATGTCGGACAGGTGAACCAGACCGTCGATGCCGCCGTCCAGACCAATGAAGATACCGAAATCGGTGATCGACTTGATGGTGCCGGAGATCTTGTCGCCCTTGTTGAACTGGCCAGAGAAGTCTTCCCATGGGTTCGACTTGCACTGCTTGATGCCCAGGGAGATACGACGACGCTCTTCGTCGATATCCAGAACCATGACTTCCACTTCGTCGCCGACTTGTACGACTTTCGAAGGGTGGATGTTCTTGTTGGTCCAGTCCATTTCCGAAACGTGTACCAGACCTTCAACGCCTTCTTCCAGCTCAGCGAAGCAGCCGTAGTCGGTCAGGTTGGTTACGCGAGCGGTAACGCGAGTGCCTTCTGGGTAACGGGCTTTGATAGCAACCCATGGATCTTCGCCCAGTTGCTTCAGGCCCAGGGAAACACGGTTGCGTTCGCGATCGTATTTCAGAACCTTGACGTCAATCTCGTCACCAACGTTGACGATCTCGGAAGGATGCTTGATGCGCTTCCAGGCCATGTCGGTGATGTGCAGCAGGCCGTCCACGCCACCCAGATCGACGAATGCGCCGTAATCGGTGAGGTTTTTGACGATACCTTTGACTTGCTGGCCTTCCTGCAGGGATTCCAGCAGAGCTTCACGCTCGGCGGAGTTCTCGGCTTCCAGGACGCTGCGACGGGAAACGACAACGTTGTTGCGCTTCTGATCCAGCTTGATGACCTTGAATTCCAGCTCTTTGCCTTCCAGGTGCGTGGTGTCGCGCACTGGACGGACGTCAACCAGGGAACCTGGCAGGAACGCACGGATGCCGTTAACGTCGACAGTGAAGCCGCCTTTAACCTTACCGTTGATAACGCCCTTGACCACTTCCTCAGCTGCGAAGGCTGCTTCCAGAACGATCCAGCATTCAGCGCGCTTGGCTTTTTCACGGGACAGCTTGGTTTCACCGAAACCGTCTTCAACCGAGTCCAGAGCAACGTGAGTTTCGTCACCGACGTTGATGGTCAGTTCGCCAGCTTCGTTGTAGAACTGCTCAAGCGGGATGAGCGCTTCAGACTTCAGGCCCGCATGAACGGTAACCCAGCCATTTCTGTCGTCAATATCAACGATAACGCCGGTGATGATGGAGCCTGTCTGAAGGTTCAGAGTCTTCAGGCTTTCTTCAAAGAGTTCCGCAAAGCTTTCGCTCATTTTAATTCCTGTTGATTAGGGCGAAAAATACGCCCATCTCCACATCCCAGACGATGCGGGTCAGTTTCATGTAAAGGAAGCCACCGCAGGACTATGACTGGTCCCCTGCGGCCTTCCTGGTCACCCGGCGATATCGCGAATGGCAATCTCGCTCATGATGCGTTCAAGCACCTGATCGATGGACAACTCCGTGGAATCCAGCTGTATCGCGTCGGCCGCCGGCTTGAGCGGGGCCACCGCTCGCTGGGTATCACGCTCATCGCGCGCACGGATCTCATCTAGCAGACTCGACAGACTAACACCCTCGACTTTGCCCTTCAACTGCAAATATCGACGGCGCGCCCGCTCCTCGGCACTGGCGGTCAGGAAAATCTTCAAGGGTGCGTTCGGAAAAACCACCGTTCCCATGTCGCGACCATCGGCCACCAGACCAGGCACTTCCTGGAAAGCGCGCTGGCGCTGCAGCAGCGCCTCGCGAACGGCCGGCAATGCAGCCACCTGGGAAGCGCCGGAGCCGACGCTCTCGGTGCGAATGACATCGCTGACTTCGTCACCTTCCAGAATGATGCGCTGCAACTGACCGTCGGTCGCGGCGATGAACTGCACATCCAGATGAGCGGCCAGTTTCTTCAGCAGCTCTTCATTGGTCAGGTCGACACCATGATTGTGCGCAGCAAACGCCAGCAGGCGATACAGCGCGCCGGAATCCAGCAGATTCCAGCCCAGACGCTTGGCCAGAATCCCGGCTACGGTGCCTTTGCCCGAGCCGCTTGGCCCATCGATGGTGATGACCGGTGCAATGTTGTTCACGACTGAGCCTCTTGCGCCACACGAATGCCGACCTGCGCGCACAGCGCCAGGAAGTTCGGGAACGACGTCGCGACGTTGGCGCAATCATGGATGCGGATCGGTGCAGTGGCGCGCAGCGAGGCCACGCTGAAAGCCATCGCGATGCGGTGATCGCCATGACCATGCACTTCGCCGCCGCCGATCTGGCCGCCGTCGATGATGATGCCGTCCGGGGTCGGCTCGCACTTGACGCCCAGCGCCAGCAAACCGTCCGCCATGACCTGGATACGGTCCGACTCCTTGACCCGCAGCTCCTCGGCGCCGGTCAGCACGGTGCGCCCTTCGGCACAGGCCGCAGCCACGAACAGCACCGGGAATTCGTCGATGGCCAGAGGAACCAGCGCCTCCGGAATCTCGATACCCTTGAGTTTAGCTGCCCGCACGCGAAGATCCGCTACTGGTTCGCCGCCTACTTCACGCTGGTTTTCCAGGGTGATGTCGGCGCCCATCAGGCGCAGGATGTCGATTACGCCAGTACGGGTCGGGTTGATGCCGACGTGTTCGAGCACCAGCTCCGAACCTTCAGCGATCGACGCTGCCACCAGGAAGAACGCCGACGACGAGATATCACCCGGCACTTCGATGTGGGTCGCAGCCAGCTTGCCACCGGACTCGACGGACGCAGTCGCGCCGTCAACGCTCACCGGATAGCCAAAGCCGCGCAGCATGCGCTCGGTGTGGTCACGAGTCGGAGCCGGCTCGGTCACGGTGGTCTTGCCTTCGGCGTACAGACCCGCCAGCAACAGGCAGGATTTAACCTGGGCACTGGCCATCGGCATGGTGTAGGTCAGGCCTTTGAGCTTGTGACCGCCACGAATGGTCATCGGCGGACGACCGTCGGCAGCGGTTTCGATCACGGCACCCATTTCCCGCAGCGGGTTGGCGACGCGATTCATCGGGCGTTTGGACAGCGACGCGTCACCGGTCAGGGTGCTGTCGAAGTCCTGCGCGGCCAGCAGGCCGGACAGCAGGCGCATCGAAGTACCGGAGTTGCCCAGATAGATCGGGCCCGGCGCAGGTTTCAGGCCATGCAGGCCGACACCGTGGATGGTCACACGGCCGTGATGCGGGCCTTCGATGACCACGCCCATGTCGCGGAACGCCTGCAAGGTCGCCAGGGCGTCTTCACCCTCGAGGAAGCCTTCGACTTCGGTGACGCCTTCAGCCAGCGAACCGAGCATGATCGAACGGTGGGAAATCGATTTGTCACCCGGTACGCGAATCCGACCGGAGAGGCGGCCACCAGGTTGAGCCAGGAAGATCAGATCGTTGGAATTCATAGCGTCCACATAGGCCCTGCGGGCCAGGATTTTACTGAAATGCTCGCGGGCAACCCGGGCGCGCGTGAAGACGCCCAACAATTGGTGCCCATCCCCTGCATCGACCGCGTCGCGCAAGGCGTCGAGGTCGCTGCGAAATGTATCGAGTGTGCGCAGGACAGCCTCGCGGTTGGCGAGAAAGATGTCATGCCACATGACCGGGTCGCTTCCGGCAATTCTTGTGAAATCACGGAAACCGCCCGCAGCGTAACGGAAGATCTCAAGATTTTCATTGCGCTTGGCCAACGAATCGACCAGACCGAAGGCCAGCAAGTGCGGCAGATGGCTGGTCGCGGCCAGCACTTCATCGTGACGCTCGACCTGCATGTGCTCGACGTCGGCGCCCAGCTCGCGCCACAAGCGATCAACCACCGCCACGGCAGACGGATCGGTCTGCTCCAGCGGGGTCAAAATCACTTTATGACGGCGGAACAGCTCCGAGTTGGAGGCTTCCACCCCGCTCTGCTCGGAACCGGCAATCGGATGCCCCGGTACGAAACGCGTCGGCATGCCGCCAAACGCTTCGGTCGCCGCGCGCACCACATTGCCCTTGGCGCTGCCGACGTCCGTCAGGATTGCCTGCCCAAGATCCATGCCGGCCAGACGAGCCAGCACTTTTTCCATGGCCAGGATCGGCACCGCCAACTGGATCACGTCCGCGCCCTGGCAAGCGGCCACCAGATCGTCTTCGCAGCGATCCACCACGCCCAACTCGACCGCCAGCTTGCGCGATTGCGGGTCGAGATCAACGCCGACCACTTCGCGGCACACACCGCTTTCACGCAAGCCTTTGGCAAACGAACCACCGATCAACCCCAGACCGACCACCACCAGGCGCCCGATCATAGGTGCAGCAGATTGCAGCGCAGTGACATCACCCACGAGCCAGAACCTTGCGCAGCGCTTCAAGGAAGCGGCTGTTTTCCGCCGGCAGACCAATGGTCACTCGCAGATGGTTCGGCATGCCGTAGTTGGCCACCGGACGCACGATCACGCCTTCGCGCAGCAGGCCCTGGAACACCGGAGCCGCCACCTGGCCGAGATCGACGCAGATAAAGTTGCCCTTGGACGGAATCCAGCTCAGACCCAGCTCGCGAAAACCCGCTTCCAGCTGTTGCATGCCGGACTCATTGAGCTGACGGCTCTGCGCCAGATATTCCTCGTCCTTCAGCGCCGCACAGGCCGCGGCCAAGGCCAGGCTGTTGACGTTGAACGGCTGGCGTACACGGTTCAGCACGTCTGCCACTACCGGAGTGGACAGACCATAGCCAACGCGCAGCGCCGCCAGACCGTAGGCCTTGGAGAAGGTGCGCGAGACCAGCAGGTTCGGGTAAGCCGCGAGGAAGTCCAGGCCATCCGGCAGATCGCTGCCTTCGGCATATTCGATGTAGGCTTCGTCCAGTACCACCAGCACATGCTCAGGCACGTCCTGCAGGAACTCATCCAGCGCTTCAGCGCCGAACCAGGTACCGGTCGGGTTGTTCGGGTTGGCGATGAACACGACGCGAGTATTGGCGTCGATGGCCGCCAGCATGGCCGGCAGGTCATGGCCCCAATCCTTGGCCGGAACGACCTTGGCCTGAGCGCCGACCGCCTGGGTCGCGATCGGGTAGACCGCGAACGCGTGCTCACTGAACACCGCATTCAGGCCCGGCGCCAGATAGGCACGCGCCACCAGTTCGAGAATGTCGTTGGAGCCATTGCCCAGCGTCACCTGGTTCAGCTCGACGCGACACTGTTCGGCCAGCAGGGATTTGAGTGCGAAGCCGTTGCCGTCCGGGTAGCGGGTCAACTCGTCCAGCGCTTCGCGGATCGCGGCCAGCGCTTTCGGACTTGCGCCCAACGGGTTTTCGTTGCTTGCCAGTTTGACGATGCTTGCCGGATCCAGGTCCAGCTCGCGCGCCAGCTCGTCCACGGGCTTGCCCGGCACGTATGGCGAAAGTTGTTGCACGCCCGGCTGTGCCAGAGCGAGGAAGTTGCCACTCATTGCTACCACCCCTTAAAGAACTGCTTTCGGGTAGGAACCCAGCACCTTGAGTGCTACTGCTTCCTGACTGATCTTTTCCAGTACACCTTTGATCAGCGGATCACGGTGGTGACCGACGAAGTCGATGAAGAACACGTAGGTCCACTTACCGCTGCGCGATGGACGGGTTTCGATCCGGGTCAGGTCGATCCCGTTGTCATGGAACGGCACCAGCAGCTCATGGAGCGCGCCGGGTTTGTTGCTCATCGACACGATGATCGAAGTTTTGTCGTCGCCGGTCGGCGGCACTTCCTGGTTACCGATCATCAGGAAGCGCGTGGAGTTGTCCGGACGATCCTCGATCTTCTCGGCCAGACGCGTCAGGCCGTACAGCCCGGCCGCCATGTCACCGGCGATCGCCGCCGAGTTCCACTCACCCTTGACCCGCTTGGCCGCTTCGGCGTTGCTGGACACCGCCACACGCTCGACATTCGGGTAATGGGCATCCAGCCATTTGCGGCACTGGGCCAGCGACTGGGCGTGGGAATAGATGCGGCTGATGCTGTCGGTCTTGGTGTTTTCACCGACCAGCAGGTGGTGGTGAATCCGCAGCTCGACTTCACCGCAGATCACCATGTCGTGCTCGAGGAAGCTGTCGAGGGTGTGGTTGACCGCGCCTTCGGTGGAGTTCTCCACCGGCACCACGCCGAAATTCACCGCACCAGCCGCCACTTCACGGAACACTTCGTCGATCGCCGCCATCGGCTTGCTGATCACCGCGTGCCCGAAGTGCTTCATCGCCGCCGCCTGGGTGAAGGTGCCTTCCGGACCGAGATAAGCGACTTTCAGCGGGTTCTCGAGGGCCAGGCACGAAGACATGATTTCGCGGAACAAGCGCGCCATCTCTTCATTGCCCAGCGGCCCCTTGTTGCGCTCCATCACGCGCTTGAGGACCTGCGCCTCACGCTCGGGACGATAGAACACCGGCTGCTCGCCCTCGGCCAGACTGGCCATCTTGACCCGGGCAACCTCTTCGGCACAGCGCGCGCGATCGCTGATCAACTGGAGGATTTTCTCATCCAGGTTGTCGATGCGAACGCGCAGCGCCTTGAGCTCCTGCTCGGACATCAGGAATGCTCCTTCTCGAATTCAGCCATGTAGCCAACCAGGGCTTCGACGGCGTCCAGCCCCAGGGCGTTGTAGATCGAGGCACGCATGCCGCCGACCGAACGATGGCCCTTGAGGTTGAGCAGGCCACGGGCGTCGGCGCCAGCCAGGAACGCTTTGTCCAGACGTTCGTCAGCCAGACGGAACGGCACGTTCATCCACGAGCGGGCGTTGGTGCTGATCGGGTTGGTATAGAAGTCGCTGTTGTCGATGAAGCCGTACAGGCGATCTTTCTTCGCCTTGTTGCGCTGCTCCATCGCGGCGACGCCGCCCTGCTCCTTCAGCCACTCGAAGACCAGACCCGAGAGGTACCAGGAATAGGTGGCCGGCGTGTTGTACATCGAACCGTTGTCGGCCGAAACCTTGTAGTCGAGCATGGTCGGGCACGAACTGCGGGCACGACCCAGCAGATCCTCACGAACGATCACAACGACGAGACCACTCGGGCCGATGTTCTTCTGTGCGCCGGCATAAATCAGGCCGTACTGCGACACATCGATGGGACGCGAGAGGATGTCAGAGGACATGTCGACCACCAGCGGAACGTCACCGGCCTCGGGAACCCAGTCGAACTGCAGGCCGCCGATGGTTTCGTTCGACGCGTAATGCAGATAGGCCGCACCCGGGGTCAGCTCCCACTCGTTCTGACCAGGGATGGCCAGGTAGTCATAAGGCTTGGCGCTGGCAGCGACGTTGACGTTGCCGAAGCGACGCGCTTCCTCGATGGCTTTCTTCGACCAGATGCCGGTTTCGACATAGTCGGCAGTGCCGTTCTCGGGCAGCAGGTTCAGCGGAATCTCGGCGAACTGCTGGCTCGCACCGCCCTGCAGGAACAGCACTTTGTAATTGGAGGGGATGGACAGCAGGTCGCGCAGGTCTTGTTCGGCCTTTTCGGCGATGGCCACGTAGTCATCACTGCGATGGCTCATTTCCATGACCGACAGACCCTTGCCATGCCAGTCGAGCATCTCGGACTGGGCACGCAACAGGACAGCTTCAGGCAGCGCAGCGGGACCTGCGCAGAAGTTAAAGGCTCGTTTGCTCACATCCACTCTCGCTATGCAATCACGGTAGCGGACAGAGCAAACACTCTGCCCTGCTACGATTTGGTTAGTCTTGCGACTCTTCTTCGTCTGCGGCGTCCGCCTGCAGGTTATCGACCGCATCGTCCGGTTCGGCGCCGGTCACGCCTTGTTCCAGCTCGACACCTTCTTCACCTTCCAGCTCGTCACCTTCGACTTCCGACGGTTCCTGGACTCGCTCCAGACCGACCAGGGTTTCATCCTTGGCCAGTTTGATCAGGGTCACACCCTGGGTGTTACGACCCAGGCTGGAAACTTCGTCGACACGGGTACGCACCAGTGTGCCCTGGTCGGAAATCAGCATGATCTCCTCGCCGTCGAGCACCTGAACTGCACCGACCAGACGGCCGTTACGCTCGTTGCTGACCATGGCGATCACGCCCTGACCGCCACGCTTGTACTCAGGGAACTCGGTGATCGCGGTGCGCTTGCCATAACCACGCTCGGAAGCGGTGAGGATCTGGCTGCCTTCTTCCGGGATCAGCATCGAAATCAGCTTCTGCCCTTCTGGCAGACGCATGCCGCGCACACCACGAGCGGTACGGCCCATGGCACGAACGTCGGATTCCTTGAAGCGAGTCACCTTGCCGCCGTCGGAGAACAGCATCACTTCACGCGCGCCATCGGTGATGGCTGCGGAAATCAGCACGTCGCCTTCGTCCAGCTCCAGCGCGATCAGACCGACGCTGCGCTGACGGCTGAAGGATTCCAGTGGAGTCTTCTTCACGGTGCCGTTGGCGGTGGCCATGAAAATGTAGTGACCTTCGGTGTATTCCTCGACCGGCAGCATGGTGGTGATGTATTCACCGTCATCCAGCGGCAGCAGGTTGACCAGCGGACGACCACGGGCAGCACGGGATGCTTCCGGGATTTCGTAGGTTTTCAGCCAGTACACCTTGCCCTTGCTGGAGAACAGCAGCAGCGTGGTATGGCTGTTGGCAACCAGCAGGTGAGCGATGTAGTCCTCATCCTTGACGCCGGTAGCCGATTTGCCTTTACCGCCACGTCGCTGGGCCTGATACGCAGCCAGCGGCTGGGTCTTGGCATAACCGCCGTGGGAGATGGTCACGACGCGCTCTTCTTCCGGGATCATGTCGCCCAGGGTCAGGTCGAGACGGGCATCGAGGATTTCGGTGCGGCGCACGTCGCCGTATTCGGCGCGGATCACTT
The DNA here is from genome assembly GCF_002113215.1 of Pseudomonas sp. B15(2017). NCBI lineage: Bacteria > Pseudomonadati > Pseudomonadota > Gammaproteobacteria > Pseudomonadales > Pseudomonadaceae > Pseudomonas > Pseudomonas sp. B15(2017). The sequence continues at coordinate 18,094 of NZ_NEJZ01000030.1, read as the reverse complement.
CCAGCTCTTCGCGAATCACTTCCATCAGGCGCGTGGCGCTGTTGAGGATGCGGATCAGCTCGCCGATCTGGTTGAGGATCTCTTGATACTCGGCCAGCAGCTTTTCGTGCTCCAGACCGGTCAGACGGTGCAGACGCAGCTCCAGAATGGCTTGCGCCTGTTCCGGCGACAGGAAGTACTTGCCGTCGCGCAGGCCGTATTGCGGGTCGAGGTTTTCCGGACGGCACGAATCGGCACCGGCGCGCTCGACCATGGTCATCACCGCACTGGATTCCCACGGCGTGCTGACCAGCGCTTCCTTGGCTTCCGACGGGGTCGGCGAGGCCTTGATCAGGGCAATGACCGGGTCGATGTTCGACAGGGCGACGGCCTGACCTTCGAGAATGTGACCACGCTCGCGCGCCTTGCGCAGTTCGAACACCGTGCGGCGGGTAACCACTTCACGACGGTGACGGACGAAGGCTTCCAGCAGGTCCTTGAGGTTCAGGATCCGTGGGCGGCCGTCGATCAGCGCAACGATGTTGATGCCGAATACCGATTGCAGCTGGGTCTGGGCGTAGAGGTTGTTGAGGATCACCTCAGGCACTTCGCCGCGGCGCAGCTCGATCACGACGCGCATACCGTCCTTGTCGGACTCGTCGCGCAGCTCGGTGATGCCTTCGAGTTTCTTCTCTTTTACCAGCTCGGCGATCTTCTCGATCAGACGCGCCTTGTTCAGCTGATAAGGGAGTTCAGTGATGACGATCTGCTGACGGCCACCGACCTTGTCGATGTCTTCAATGATCGAACGGGCGCGCATGTAAATGCGGCCGCGACCCGTGCGGTAGGCTTCAATGATGCCGGCGCGACCGTTGATGATCGCGGCCGTCGGGAAGTCCGGACCGGGGATGTATTGCATCAGCTCATCGACGGTCAGCTCAGGGTTGTCGATGAGGGCCAGGCAACCGTCGATGACTTCACCGAGGTTGTGCGGCGGAATGTTGGTTGCCATGCCCACGGCGATACCGCTGGAACCGTTGACCAGCAGGTTCGGCACGCGGGTCGGCATGACTGCGGGGATCAGTTCGGTGCCGTCGTAGTTCGGCACCCAGTCCACGGTTTCCTTGTGCAGGTCGGCCAGCAGCTCGTGCGCCAGCTTGGTCATGCGCACTTCGGTGTATCGCATGGCCGCGGCGTTGTCGCCGTCCACCGAACCGAAGTTGCCCTGGCCGTCGACCAGCAGGTAACGCAAGGAGAAAGGCTGCGCCATGCGGACGATAGTGTCGTACACCGCGGTATCACCGTGCGGGTGATACTTACCGATCACGTCGCCGACGACACGGGCAGATTTCTTGTACGGCTTGTTGAAGTCGTTGCCCAGCTCGCTCATCGCGAACAGCACGCGACGGTGCACGGGCTTCAAGCCATCGCGCGCATCCGGCAGTGCACGGCCGACGATCACGCTCATCGCGTAGTCGAGATAGGACTGTTTCAGCTCGTCTTCGATATTGACCGGGAGGATTTCTTTGGCCAGTTCGCCCATGAGAAGCCTGATTCCTTTTTCTGGTGAAACTTCGCCATATCCATAGGGGACGCACGAAGCTCGTCGATGCAGGCCGAGTGCCATGCGCCGACTTACGACAAATCGACAAGTTGACCCTGGATTTGCGCAGTGAAGACAACCCCGTGGGACTGCCTCGGAAAACGCCGGATGTTATCACAAGAGCCGCCACGCACCTATCCCCCAGATGCGCATGGAGCATAGTTAGATGACCGATGACAGGCTTAACGGGGACGAGAGAGGCTCAGAGCTTCCCTGAATGCAAATTTGAGGTCAGGTTTGGGGATGTTTATTGACATTTATGGCCTCATCGCTGGCACGTCGAGTCGTCGCACCGCAGCTCCCACAAAATCGGCGGCATGCACAAAACCTGTGGGAGCTGGCTTGCCAGCGATAGCGTCCGAACAGAGGCCAGAGTCAATCAATGCAGGCGCTTGCGGCACATCAACTGCGCCATTTTCGCGGTATCCGGGCGCTCTACGATGCCTTTCTCGGTGACGATCGCATCGATCAGGTCTGCCGGGGTCACGTCAAACACCGGGTTGAACGCTTCAACTTCAGCGCCGACGCGCTTGCCGCCAACTTCCAGCAATTCGGCGCCGGCGCGCTCTTCGATCGGGATGTCATCACCGCTGGCCAGATTCATGTCGATGGTCGAACTCGGCGCCACCACCATGAAACGAACGCCATGGTGCATGGCGTTGACTGCCAGTTGATAGGTGCCAATCTTGTTCGCCACGTCGCCGTTGGCAGTGATCCGATCGGCGCCGACGATCACCCAGGTCACGCCTTTGGTTTTCATGATGTGCGCAGCGGCGGAGTCAGCGTTCAGGGTCACCGGAATGCCTTCGTTGGCCAGTTCCCACGCGGTCAGGCGCGAGCCCTGCAGCCACGGCCGGGTTTCGTCGGCGTAGACGCGCTCGACCATACCCTCGATGAATGCTGCGCGAATCACTCCGAGTGCCGTGCCGAAACCGCCGGTGGCCAGGGCGCCGGTGTTGCAGTGCGTCAGAATGGCCTGAGCATTGCCCTGATGCTTGCGAATCAGATCAACGCCGAGCTGAGCCATGGTCAGGTTGGCTTCGCGATCGCTTTCATGGATGGCAATGGCTTCGGCCTCCAGCGTCGCCAGCGGATCGGCGTTTTCTTTCAACCGGTCCAGCCGGTCATGCATGCGGTTCAACGCCCAGAACAGATTCACCGCCGTCGGCCGGGAATCGGCCAGCAGCATGAAATCCTCTTCCAGCGCCGCGTACCAGTCGCCACCTTCGGCAATCCGGGCACGGGCGGCCAGCACGATGCCGTAGGCTGCACTGATGCCGATGGCCGGCGCACCGCGCACTACCATCGAACGAATCGCCTCGGCCACGCCGGCGGCGCTGGTGTAGGCGATCCAATTTTCCTCGAACGGCAAAACGCGCTGATCCAGCAGGTGGAGCGCGCCATCACGCCAATCGATGGCCTTTACTTTCTCCGCAGCCAATAGTCGATCGCGCATCCCTCACCCCGCACTCATGAACAAAAGCCGCCGATTATAGCGATCCCCCCGCGAAGACGCTCGGGTATACTTCGCCATCCTTTACAAAAGCACTGGAACCGACCCTCGATGCCGAAACCTGCCGTTGCGCTCGACTTATTATTGCTGCCGACCTGGCTGGTACCCGTCGAACCTGCAGGCGTTGTGCTCAAGGAGCATGGCCTGGGCATCCGCGACGGCCGCATCGTGTTTATCGGCCCGCGTGCCGAAGCGCTGAAGTGTAACGCCGCCGAAGTCCACGAACTGCCAGACGTCCTGATCAGCCCCGGCCTGATCAACGCCCACGGCCACGCCGCGATGACGCTGTTTCGGGGCCTGGCCGACGATCTGCCGCTGATGACCTGGCTGGAAAACCACATCTGGCCGGCCGAGGGCAAATGGGTCGATGAAGATTTTGTGCGTGACGGCACCGATCTGGCCATCGCCGAACAGATAAAAGGTGGCATCACCTGTTTTTCGGACATGTACTTCTTCCCGAAGGTTGCCAGCGAGCGCGTACACAACAGCGGAATCCGCGCACAGATTGCGATTCCGATCCTCGACTTCCCGATTCCGGGGGCCGCCAGCGCCGATGAAGCCATTCGTCAGGGTGTCGAACTGTTCGGCGACCTCAAGCATCACGAGCGCATCAAGATCACTTTCGGCCCTCATGCACCCTACACGGTTGGCGATGAGAACCTGGAAAAAATCCGTGTGATCGCCGAAGAACTGGACGCCTCGATCCACATGCACGTCCACGAAACCGCTTTCGAAGTACAGCAAGCAGTCGAACAGCGCGGCGAACGCCCGCTGGCCCGGCTCGGTCGCCTCGGCCTGCTCGGCCCGCGCTTCCAGGCCGTGCACATGACCCAGATCTGCGATGACGACCTGGCGTTGCTGGTAGAAAGCAACACCAGCGTGATCCACTGCCCGGAGTCGAACCTGAAACTGGCCAGCGGTTTCTGCCCGGTGGAGCGCCTGTGGCAGGCCGGGGTCAACGTGGCCGTCGGCACCGATGGCGCGGCGAGCAACAACGATCTGGACCTGCTGGGCGAAACCCGCACCGCTGCATTGCTGGCCAAAGCTGTCGCCGGCTCGGCCACCGCGCTGGACGCCCACCGGGCGCTGCGCATGGCCACGCTGAACGGCGCGCGGGCCTTGGGGATCGAAGCCGAGACCGGCTCGCTGGAACTCGGCAAGGCGGCAGACATCGTCGCCTTCGACCTGTCCGGCCTGGCGCAGCAACCGGTCTATGACCCGGTCTCGCAGCTTATTTACGCCACCGGCCGCGACTGCGTGAAACACCTGTGGGTTGCCGGCAAGCAGTTGCTCGACAACCGCCGCCTGACCCGCCTTGACGAACAACAGCTCGGCGAAACCGCCCGAGCCTGGGGCCGACGCATCAGTGGCCACACCGAATCGTAAACACCCCGGGACAAACTCCGGGGCTACAGCCTTTTTCAAGTTTTAGAGGATTGAATCATGAGCAACGTCGACCACGCCGAAATCGCCAAATTCGAAGCCCTGGCCCATCGCTGGTGGGACCGCGAAAGCGAATTCAAACCGCTGCACGACATCAACCCGCTGCGGGTCAACTGGATTGACGAGCGGGTCAATCTGGCCGGCAAGAAGGTTCTGGACGTCGGTTGCGGCGGCGGCATCCTCAGCGAAGCCATGGCCCAGCGCGGCGCGACCGTGACCGGCATCGACATGGGCGAAGCGCCGTTGGCGGTCGCGCAACTGCATCAGCTGGAGTCCGGCGTGAACGTCGAGTACCGGCAAATCACCGCCGAAGCCCTGGCCGAAGAAATGCCCGAGCAGTTCGACGTCGTCACCTGCCTGGAAATGCTCGAGCACGTACCGGATCCATCCTCGGTGATCCGTGCCTGCTTCCGCATGGTCAAGCCCGGCGGCCAGGTGTTCTTCTCCACCATCAACCGCAACCCGAAGGCGTACCTGTTCGCCATCGTCGGCGCCGAATACATCATGAAGCTGCTGCCGCGCGGCACCCACGACTTCAAGAAATTCATCCGCCCTTCCGAGCTCGGCGCCTGGAGCCGCATGGCCGGCCTGACCGTCAAGGACATCATCGGTCTGACCTACAACCCGCTGACCAAGCACTACAAACTGTCGGCGGACGTTGACGTCAACTACATGATCCAGACCCTGCGCGAGGAATAAGCCGATGGCCATCAGAGCAGTCCTTTTCGACATGGACGGCACTCTGCTCGACACCGCGCCGGACTTCATCGCCATCTGCCAGGCGATGCGCGCGGATCGTGGCTTGCCGCCCATGAACGACAAACACATCCGCGATGAAATTTCCGGCGGTGCCAAGGCCATGGTCGCGGTGACATTCTCGATGGATCCGGAGTCGCCGGGTTTCGAGGAACTGCGCCTGGAGTTCCTTGAGCGCTACCTCGTCGGTTGCGCCGTGCACAGCAAGCTGTTCGAGGGCATGGGCGAATTGCTGGCCGACATCGAGAAAGCCAATCTGATCTGGGGCGTGGTCACTAACAAACCGCTGCGCTTCGCCGAGCCGATCATGCAGCAACTGGGGCTGGCCGAGCGCTCGGCACTGCTGATCTGCCCGGATCACGTGAAGAACAGCAAGCCGGATCCCGAGATGCTGATCCTCGCCTGCAAGATGCTTGATCTGGATCCGTCAACCGTTCTGTTTATCGGCGATGATCTGCGCGATATCGAATCCGGCCGTGACGCCGGCACCAGGACCGCTGCCGTGACCTATGGCTACATTCACCCGGACGACAACCCTCGGCACTGGGGCGCGGACGTGGTGGTGGATCATCCGCTGGAGCTGCGCAAGGTGCTGGATAACGCACTTTGCAGCTGCTGAGGCCTGACGCGGAGCGTTATTGGCTGCATTCCCGCGCCGACGGTTCGACGCCTCGACGTGGGAATGATCTGACTCTTGATGAGGTTTTTTATGTTTGATTACTCCGCTCGCCCCGAATTGCTCAAGGATCGGGTCATTCTGGTCACCGGTGCCGGTCGTGGCATCGGCGCGGCTGCCGCCAAGACCTACGCCGCCCACGGCGCGACCGTGCTGTTGCTGGGCAAGACCGAAGCCAACCTGACCCAGGTCTACGACGAGATCGAAGCGGCCGGGCATCCGCAGCCGGCCGTAATCCCGTTCAACCTCGAAACCGCCCTGCCCCATCAATACGATGAGCTGGCGGCGATGATCGAGACCGAGTTCGGCCACCTCGACGGCCTGCTGCACAACGCCTCGATCATCGGCCCGCGCACGCCGATCGAGCAGTTGTCCGGTGAAAACTTCATGCGCGTCATGCAGGTCAACGTCAACGCCACTTTCATGCTGACCAGCACGCTGTTGCCGCTGCTCAAACTGTCGCAGGACGCGTCGGTGGTCTTCACCTCCAGCAGTGTCGGGCGCAAGGGTCGTGCTTACTGGGGCGCCTATGGCGTGTCGAAGTTCGCCACCGAAGGCTTGATGCAAACCCTGGCCGACGAAGTCGAAAACGTGGCCCCGGTGCGCTCCAACAGCATCAACCCGGGTGCCACCCGCACCAGCATGCGCGCCCAGGCTTACCCGGGTGAAAACCCGCTGAACAACCCGACACCGGAAGAGATCATGCCGGTCTATCTGTACCTGATGGGCCCCGACAGCACCGGTATCAATGGCCAGGCCTTCAACGCCCAGTAATGCCATACGTCGCATTTGTTGCCGTGGCGGAATCCCGTCGCGGCATGCAATTGCCGCTCTGAGCAGCGCAAACTCAGTCAAATATCCATCATCTTTACCGCCTACAAAGCCCCAACCTGTTGATTCAAAACGGTTTTCAAAAAATATGAACCGTATGGCACGACTTTCGCTCTACATTTCCTCAAAGCACGCCGAGTGAAGGCAGTCGGGCGAGGACCGATTCGATAGCTGACTAATCGTCATCGCGCAGACTAAACTTGTGACAAATGTCCTACGGGACTGATGGATCAGTATGACGCGCAGCCCATAGCCGCTCTCACCCAGCCTGTAAGACAGACTTACTGCTTAGGGGCTCACGCCATATGAAATCACCCTCCCAGACCACTGCAATTGACTTCGACAGTGCCAAATTGCAACGCCTGGGCTTTGGTCAGCATCCGTCTCTGCTGGCGCGACCTGTCAGCCTGGCGCAATTGCGCCAGCAAATGAGCCTGCAACTGCAAACCAGCCTCGAGCCACAACGCATCCTCGGTCTTTTTTTCCGCGAAGTTCAGCGCCTCGTGCCGCTGGACGCTCTGACTTATGTGCACAGCGGCAGCGACCTGCGCCTGGAATTCGGCGCCCGCGGACACCACTCGGCCAGTTACAGCCTCAGTCACGAAGGCGAGCACATGGGTGAACTGGTATTCCGCCGCAACCAGCGCTTCAGCGAACAGGAACTGGGCAATCTCGAGTCGCTGCTGTCGGCCCTGCTGTATCCGATGCGCAATGCCCTGCTGTACCGTGCCGCCACGCAAAGCGCCTTGCGTGATCCGTTGACCGGTGCCGGCAACCGCATTGCCATGGAGCAGACGCTGCAACGGGAAATCGAGATGTCCCGCCGACACCTGCAACCTCTGTCGTTGCTGATGCTGGACATCGATCATTTCAAACAGGTCAACGACCTTCATGGCCACGGCGCCGGCGATGACGTACTCAAAGCCGTAGCCGCATCGATCAAGGGCCAGTTGCGCAATGTCGACATGGTGTTTCGCTATGGCGGCGAAGAGTTTCTGATCCTGCTGTCCAACACCGCTCGCGATGCGGCCGCCATGGTCGGCGAGCGCCTGCGTCAGGCAGCGCAGGCCCAGGATTACTACGCCAATAATCAATTGATCGAACTCACCGTGAGCCTCGGCTGCTCGACCCTGTTGCCGGGCGAATCCGCCGACAGCCTGCTGCGCCGCGCCGACAGCGCGCTATATGTCGCCAAGCGCGAGGGTCGCAATCGCCTGACCATGGCGGGCTGATTTTTTGCAGCCGACAAAAACGGGAGCCGAGGCTCCCGTTTTTTATTGATGTCGCCGAAATCAGCTCTCGACCAGCGCCCGACGCTCACGTCCGACCATCACCCGCTCCGACAGCTCAAGCTGCATGCAGCGCTCCAGGAACAGGTACATGTAGTCGTAGCTCTTGCAAATCGCCTGTCGCAGTTCCACCTGCAAGGCCTTGCTAGGGTTCGTCCCGGCCAGGGTGCAGATGATCTCCAGCGCTTCCCAAGGGTGGGCATCGTCGTACTGGGCGTGCATCTTCAGCCACTTCATCGCCCGCTTGCGATCCTCTTCAGGGAAGGCGGCGGCATAGACACCCGTCGAACACACCAGCGCCGACCACTCCCCGGTCGCGCCTTCGATGGCGTAGTTGGTGGCTGCGATGGCCACGATCAGTGAATCCGCCGAACTGGTGTGCCAGCACCAATGGCTCAGAGCATGCAGCTCCGGTGGCACTTGCTGCGCCTGCAAATCTTCCAGGCTCACCCCATGGGCCCGGCTCCAGTGCAGCCAGTAATCGGCATGGTTGAGTTCGACGCGGATGTTGCGCATCAACCAGCGCCGCGCCATGTCTTCACCCGGGTGACGGGCGAATTTGGTTTTGGTGAGGTTCTGCGCCATGTACAAGGCGAATTGCTCAACGACGGGCCAGCCCCCGATCAGGTACTGGCGCATGGTTTTGGCGCTGAGCTTGTTATCACGCATGCGCAGATAAAGTTCATGTTCGACAACCCGGCGTTTGCTCTCGCTGCAATCCTGGATCAACTGTTGCGCCCAGGCGGGATAACTTGCAGCTTCCATGAGTGGTCCGGTTCGGTTGAATGTGTCGATCACTGTTCGGCTCCTTTTGATTTGTGATTGTAAGGATCGGCAAGAGACTTCAACGGAATTTGCCAGGCGCCTTGAATAACAGTGGCTGCGGTCTGGCGGGCCGACTTTGCAAACTGTCACAGGTAAACAACTGCGGGCGTTCCACAACATAACCCTGAGCGTAATCCACGCCGATTTCAAGCAACGCCTGCTCGATCTGCGCCGTTTCAACAAACTCGGCAATTGTCTGCTTACCCATGACATGCCCGATGTGATTGATCACTTCGACCATTGCACGGTTAATCGGGTCGTCCAGCATATCCTTTACGAAACTCCCGTCGATCTTCAGGAAGTCTACAGGCAAATGTTTCAAATAAGCGAATGAAGACATTCCGGCACAAAAGTCATCGAGCGAAAAATAACAACCCAAGCCCTTGAGTTCATTAATAAATCTGATTGCACTACCGAGATTTGCAATGGCACTGGTTTCTGTAATTTCAAAACAAATCATTTCAGGCGGTATGCCGTAGTTATCAAACTGCTCGCGTAGAAAGTGCAAAAAAGCGTCATCTCCGATAGTAATGCCTGAAAGATTAATCGCACACATTGCCAGAGGCCCTTCGCACTCTTCGTTAATACATTGAGCAATAACCTTAAATACATTCTGCACAACCCAGCGATCCAATGAGGTCATCAAACCGTAACGCTCAGCCGCCGGTATGAAACTGTCCGGGAGAATCATCCGACCCGCTTCGTCATGCAGGCGCAGCAGAATTTCGATGTGCCCGCGGGAGCCTCCGGCAACCGAATTCAGCGGAGCGATTTCCTGGGCGTAGAGACAGAAGCGGTTTTCCTCCAGGGCCATGTGCAGGCGCTGTACCCATGCCATCTCGCCGAAGCGCAGAGACAGCTCCGAATCGTCGGCGTGATAGACCTGCACCCGGTTGCGGCCCTTTTCCTTGGCCATGTAGCAGGCCATGTCGGCGGCCCGCAATGAGGCTTCGAGGGTGGTCGGGGTTTGCGCGACGTGCACCAGGCCGATGCTGACAGTGGTCAGGAACGGCCGGCCCTTCCAGACGAAATGCAGGTTCTGCACGGTCTGGCGCAGCCCCTCGGCGATTTTCTCGGCCGCCTCCGGCGCGCAGTTCTCCAGCAGGATGCCGAACTCGTCCCCACCCAGCCGCGCCAGGGTGTCGCCCTCGCGCAGGCCCGATTGCAGCAACGCACAGATATGCCGCAACAACTCATCGCCGGCCGCATGCCCGCAAGTGTCATTGACCAGCTTGAACTGATCGAGATCGAGGAACATCAGCGCATGCCGTCCCGGCTGCCGGGTCAGGTTGTGCAGGGCCTGTTCGAGGCGGTATTCGAACTCGCGACGGTTGGCCAGCCCGGTCAGCGCATCGTGAGTGGCCTGCCACGACAGATTGGCGATGTATTGCCGCTCCTGAGTCATGTCATGCAGCACCAGCACGGTACCGCTGACCTTGCCGGCGTTGCGGATCGGCGCGCCGACCAGGGTCACTGACACGGTGCTGCCATCCAGCCGCTGGATCAGCTTCGAATGCTCGCTGCCGCCCGTGAGCTGGCCGCTGAGAATGTGCTCGATCAGCGTCAACCCCTCATTCTGGGCGTTGTCATCCAGCAGGTTGAACAACGCCGCCAGCGGGAGACCGGCAGCCTGCTCGGCCTTCCAGTGGGTCAACGCCTCGGCGGCCGGGTTCATATAGTCGATCGCCCCGCTCACATCGGTGGTGATCACCCCGTCGCCAATCGAGTGCAAGGTGACATGGGCGCGGTCCTTTTCCAGTTGCAGCGCTTCGGCGAAAGCGTGCCGCTGCTTGAGCAATTTGCGGGTACGCAGCAGTGCCAGCACGATCAGGCCCAGCGCGGTGGCAAGGTTGGTGAACAGCAGCAGGCGCAGGATCATCCGCGAGCCTTCGCCCAAGGCATCGCTGAACGCCTTGGCGGCCGGGGTCACGCCATCATTGATGGCAAAAATCCGCTCTTTCCAGCGCCGGATATCGGCCTCGGTGGCGGCATTGGCAGTGATGCGCTGATGCATCTCCTGCGCCACGCCGTCGAGCTCCACCAGATAGGCATCGCCCAGCGTCCAGCGGTCGATGGCGGTTTCCAGGTAACTGAAGTGACGGAAATTCAGGTACAGCCAGATCAGACTGGACACATCGTCCGGATGATTGCCGCCCTTGAGGATGCCTTCGCGCGCCGCTTGCAGGTCGGGCGGTTGCTTGTCCAGCGCCAGACGCAACTGATGGCCACCCTGAGGCACGGCAATCGCCGTCTGGTATTTGAGGTAAATCGCCTCGTCTCGGCTGTCGGCATACAGGTTGAGGTAATAGATGGCGTCTTTCTGGCCCTTGGACCAGAGGCTTTCGCCTGCCACATACCCTCGAACCGCAGAAAGGACGTAAAGACTCACGCCCCCCAGCAAGGCTTGAAACAACACGACGGCAATGAATGGCCAGACGATGCCCAGCAACCGAGGCGTTCCGAGAGTCCGCTTTTGTTTCATTGGATTCCTTGCGTGGTCACTGCCTGATCGTCCGTCTCTATCAGACCAACTCCCAAAGACTAGGAGGCGTTCGGGGTTACGGCAAGCGGCGGATCGGCCCTGATTCAGTACAAACGCAGCCTTATACATATGTAACGCCGCACAATTGGCTGGCGGCGTTTCACTGGCACTCCAGTTGTTCCCTCTCAGGGCAGGAAATCGTTCTCGCGGAGTGCTGCATCACATCGATCTCTCTTGCTACAACCGACACACCAGACACTCAGGAGTTTCGTGTCAGACAGGCATCGGGACTTGATTCGGGCCCCGACATCAAAGACCTGGCTCCCTCACCCGCCGCACGGGAAAACCATCAATCGCATAAGGCGAGAAACATCGCGCATGCCGACGTCGTGACCGCCAGGACAGCGAGGCCAAACAGGTCAGCTTGTTGCGCAAAAAGTATCGCCTCGGTGGACGTGGCCACAAGCCTGCCGCCGAGCAACAGCTGGTCACGACGCCACGACAGATGGATTGAAGGTGCTGCGCAGCTGATCTACAACCGCTGCAAATGCCCATAAAGCTTGGCGTACAACCCGCCATCGGCAATCAGTTGCTGATGGTCGCCATCCTCGGCCACTTGCCCGCCGTCGAACACCAGCACCCGGTCCGCCTGCTTCACCGCTGACAAGCGGTGGGCGATGATCAGCGTGGTGCGGCCATGGAGGAACCGCGCCATGGCCTGGTGCAGGTTGTATTCGGTGGCGGCGTCGAGGGCTGACGTCGCCTCGTCGAGAATCACCACTTTGGGTTCGGCGAGAATCATCCGCGCGATCGCCAGACGTTGCCGCTGACCGCCGGACAAGCGCACGCCGGAGCGGCCGACGATGCTGTCCAACCCGTCCGGCAAGGCGCGGATGGTGGGTTCGAGCTGGGCGATTTCCAGTGCCTGCCAGCAGGCTTCGTCGCTACGGGTGCGGCCCATGGTCAGGTTGGCGCGCACGCTGTCGTTGAACAGCGCCGGATGTTGCAGCACCACCGCGACATTTTCCCGAACCGTTTCCAGGCCGATTTCCTGCTGGGTCGATCCGCCGAAACGGATCGTCCCGGCCAGTGGCGTGTAGAGCCCCAGCAGCAATTGCACGAGGGTACTTTTGCCGCCACCACTGGCGCCGACAATCGCCACTTTTTCACCAGGAGCGATGGACAGATTCAACTGGTCCAGCACCAGTTCGTCGCCGTAACCGAAGCTCAACCCTTGCACCTGAATCCCGACGGTATCGCGGCCCTTGAACGGATCGACACCGCCGGGGTATTGCGGCTCGTCGGCGCGCGCCAGCAGTTCGTTGATCCGCGACAGCGCACCGCCTGCCGCGTAGTAGGCGTATTGCAGGTTCAGCAGTTGTTCGACCGGGCCGATCATGAACCACAGATAGCTGAACACCGCGAGCATCTGGCCGATCGACAGATCGGAGAACAACACCGTGAGCATGGCCGCCGCGCGGAAGATATCGATGCCGAACTGAAACAGCAGACCACTGGCCCGGTTCGAGGCGTCGGTCTTCCATTGCGAATTGACTGCATAGTTGCGCACTTCCTGCGCTCGCAGGCCGAGGCGCCCGAGAAAAAAGCCCTGACGGTTGCCGGCGCGCACTTCCTGTATCGCATCAAGGGTTTCGCTCAGCGCCTGAGTGAAGCGCGAGGTGCTGTCGTTCTCCAGTTTCTTCAGGTGCTTGACCCGCTTGCCCAACTGCACCGTGGCGTAGATCACCAGCGGGTTGAATAGCAGGATCAGCAATGCCAGTTTCCAGTGCATCCACATCAGGATGCTGGCGGTGCCGACCAGGGTCAGCATCGCCACCAGGAAACGGCTGAGGGTTTCGCCGACAAACTTGTCGAGGGTGTCGAGATCGGTGACCAGGTGGGTGGTGACCGTGCCGCTGCCCAGGCTTTCGTATTCACCGAGGGAAATGCGTTTCAGACGCTCGATCAGCCGCACGCGAATGCGATAAACGATGTCCTTGGCCAGCCGCGCAAACAACCGCGCCTGCAATACGCCAAAACACAGGGCGCTGCAGCGCAGGGTCAGCGTCACCACCAGCATCAGGCCGATATAGCCTGCCGCCTGCTGCCACATCGAAGGCAGCACATGGTTCATGACTTTCAGCGCCGCATCGCCGTGACCGAGCAGGACTTCGTCCACCAACAACGGCAACAGCAGCGGAATCGGCACGCTGCACAGCGTCGCCAGTACGGCCACGCCGTTGGCGATCCACAGGGACTTTTTGTGATGAAGTGCCAATCGCCGGACTTCAGCCCAGCTCAGCCGGTCGACACGCTTGACGGCTGGCGTGTCATCGGCCGGGTCAGACACAGGCGGCGCGCTCCAGCCATCGACCGAGCAACGGCGACAGTTCACTGAGCGGCTGGTAACCGTTGGTCAGCAACGCCAGTTGGCCATTACGCTCGGCGAGCAGCGTCGGGAATCCGGCGATGCCCAGATCCTGCACCCAGCTGAAATCGGCCTGGGTCGCCTTGTGTTGATCGGCATGATCAAACAGGGCAGCAAATTCGATGCGCGGGACGCCGGCCTTCTCGGCCAGCTCCACCAGAACGCTGGCCTGGGTGACATCGCGACCTTCGACGTAAAACGCGTGCTGGATCAACCCGACCAGTTTCCACGCGCAATCCGGCGCCAGGCTGCGCGCGGTGACGATGGCCCGGCAGGCAGGTTCGGTGTCGTAGACAAAACCGTCCGGCAATGCGCCTTCCAGCTTGAACGGCTGGCCAGTGGCCTCGGTAACCGCCTGCCAGTGTTCGAGAATGTAGCGCCGGGTGGTCGGCTCAAGCGCCGCACCGCTGCCGGTACGCAACCCGCCGACCACCAGGTGCAGTTCCACCCCGGCTGCCTGCGCCTGCTCCACCAATGCCTTGGCTACCGGAGCAAATCCCCAGCACCACGAACACATCGGATCCATCACATAGAGCAGGCGTGCAGACATGATTAAGCCTCGGTGGATGCTTGCTTATCTTGCTTATAGTTGTAGCCGATCGGGTGCGGCATGTTGCGCGCTTTTGCCAGCTCGATCTGCTTCTGGCGGTCGATGGCGCTGCGGCGGGTCTTCTCGCTCAGGGTGTCCCAGCAGTGCGGGCAGCTGATGCCGGCCACGTAATGCTCGGAGGCGCGATCTTCAACGCTGACCGGGGTGCGGCAGGCATGGCACTGATCGTAGTCGCCTTCGCTCAGGTCATGGCGCACGGTCACGCGGTTGTCGAATACAAAGCAGTCGCCCTGCCATTTGGTTTCTTCCTGCGGCACTTCTTCGAGGTACTTCAGGATGCCGCCCTTGAGGTGGTAAACCTCTTCGAAACCTTCGCCGAGCATGTAGCTGGAGGCTTTTTCACAACGAATGCCGCCGGTGCAGAACATCGCGACCTTCTTGTGCACGGCCGGATCGAAGTGTTCTTTGATGTAGTCGGGGAATTCGCGAAAACTGGTGGTTTTCGGATCGATGGCGCCTTCGAAGGTGCCGATCGAGACTTCGTAATCGTTGCGGGTGTCGATCAGCAACACTTCCGGATCGCTGATCAGCGCATTCCAGTCCCGCGGTTCAACGTAGGTGCCGACCTTCTTGTTCGGGTCGACGCCTTCGACGCCCAGGGTCACGATCTCTTTCTTGAGCTTGACCTTGGTGCGATAGAACGGCTGCTCGTCGCAGTACGATTCCTTGTGATCGATATCGACCATGCGCGGATCGTTGCGCAGCCAGGCCAGCAGGCCGTCGATGCCTTCACGGCTGCCGGAAACCGTGCCGTTGATGCCTTCTTCGGCGATCAGCAGAGTGCCTTTGATGCCGTTGTCGACCATCGCTTGCAACAGGGGCTCGCGCAGGCTGACGTAATCTTCGAGGGTGACGAACTTGTACAGTGCCGCCACGACAATCGGTTGTGTCATGGGTATTTCTCCAGGTGGCTACCCTCGTAAAGGGTGAACCGGATGCGAAAAAAAACGCGCCGGGTGAGCGGCGCGTTGCGGATTCTAGCAAAAAACCTCAGTTCATTGCTGCAAGGCTCAATGCTTGCTGCCGCCGGCACAGGTCGGCGACGCCGGAGCGGCACCTACCTCTGCCCATTCCTGCGGGGTGTAGGTGTGCAGCGCCAACGCATGGAACTCGCCCATCAGCTCGCCGAGCGTGCCGTAGACTTTCTGGTGGCGCTTGACCCGGTTCAGGCCTTCGAACTGCGCACTGACCACCACTGCCTTGAAGTGGGTCTGCAACCCTCGACTGTGCATGTGGCTTTCGTCCAGCACTTGCAGATGCTCAGGCTGAAGCAGCGCCAGCGTCGATTCGATGCGTTGTTGCATGGTCATCACGAACTCCGCTTACTTCTTCTTGGCCGGAGCCGCGCCTTTCGGTGCCAGCTCGTTGGTCATGTCGTCCAGCAGCTTGTTGACCACCGGTACCGCGCTTTCCAGTTTGGCCTGGGTCATCTGGGCCGATTGCTGAGTCAGCTGCGGCATCTTTTCCAGGACTTTCTTGCCCAGTGGCGACTGGTAGAACGCGACCAGATCTTTCAACTCCTGTTCGCTGAAGTTGCTGGTGTAGAGCTTGACCATGTCCGGCTTCAGCTTGTTCCAGCCGATGGCCTGGTCCAGGGCGGCGTTGGCCTTGGCCTGGTAGGTATCCAGTACGGCTTTCTTGGATTCCGGCGCCTTGGTCTGTTCAAAACGCTGGGCAAACATCTGCTGAACCTGCATGTACACCGGAGTGCCCAGCTTGTCAGCGTGCGCCAGGGTCAGGAAAGTTTCGGCACTGGCGTTGTGGCTGGCGGTATCGGCAAACACCTGGCCGCTGGCGCAAACCAGGGCAACCGCGGTGCAGATGGCACGAAGACGAATCATCGAGTTTCCTTTTCAGCTAGGCGAGGTCAAACCCCAAGGGCGACCATTCTGCGCCTGAATAACGCTGCGGCTCAACCCCCGGCCCTTGCCGCGCTTGATTGGCGGGGATTTGCCAGTCAACAATCGGCCGGAGGGAACCACCCGGGCCGACACCGGCCTAAACTGCGCAAACAGACCAACAGGAGTGTGCACGATGAGCCGTAACGAAACCGACAGCCTGGGCCCGATCGAAGTCCCGGACGACGCTTACTGGGGCGCTCAGACGCAACGCTCGCTGATCAACTTCGCCATTGGCCAGGAACGCATGCCCTTGCCGGTCCTGCACGCCCTGGCCCTGATCAAGAAAGCCGCGGCCCGGGTCAACGACCGCAACGGCGACCTGCCAGCCGACATCGCCCGCCTGATCGAACAGGCCGCCGACGAAGTGCTCGACGGCCAGCATGACGACCAGTTCCCGCTGGTGGTCTGGCAGACCGGCAGCGGCACGCAAAGCAACATGAACGTCAACGAAGTGATCGCCGGTCGCGCCAACGAACTGGCCGGCAACCCGCGCGGCGGCAAGACGCCAGTGCACCCCAACGATCACGTCAACCGCTCGCAGAGTTCCAACGACTGCTTTCCCACCGCCATGAGCATCGCCACTGCGCAAGCGGTGCAGGCCCAACTGCTGCCCGCCATCGCCGAGTTGTCGGGCGGCCTCGCCGAGCTGTCGGCACGGCACATGAAACTGGTGAAAACCGGTCGCACCCACATGATGGACGCCACGCCGATCACTTTCGGCCAGGAAATCTCCGGCTTCATAGCGCAGCTGGATTACGCCGAACGAGCGATCCGCGCAGCGTTGCCCGCAGTCTGCGAACTGGCGCAGGGCGGCACGGCAGTCGGCACCGGACTCAATTCGCCACACGGTTTCGGCGAAGCGATTGCCGCGGAACTGGCGGCACTGTCGGGCCTGCCATTCGTCACCGCGCCGAACAAGTTCGCAGCCCTCGCCGGCCATGAGCCGCTGAATACGCTGTCCGGCGCCCTGAAAACCCTCGCCGTGGCGCTGATGAAAATCGCCAACGACTTGCGTCTGCTGGGCTCGGGCCCACGCGCAGGTTTTGCTGAAGTGAAATTGCCGGCCAACGAACCAGGCAGTTCGATCATGCCCGGCAAGGTCAACCCGACGCAGTGCGAAGCGTTGTCGATGCTCGCCTGTCAGGTGCTGGGCAACGACGTGGCAATCGGTTTTGCCGCCAGCCAGGGTCATCTGCAACTGAACGTGTTCAAACCGGTGATCATCCACAACTTGCTGCAATCGATCCGCCTGCTGGCCGACGGTTGCAGCAACTTCCAGCAGCACTGCATCGCCGGGCTTGAACCGGATGCCGAAATCATGGCGAAACATCTGGAACGCGGGCTGATGCTGGTGACGGCGCTGAACCCGCACATCGGCTACGACAAGTCGGCGGAAATCGCCAAGAAGGCCTACAGCGAGGGCAAGACCCTGCGCGAAGCCGCGCTGGAACTGGGTTATCTGACCGATGAGCAGTTCGACGCCTGGGTACGGCCGGAGAACATGATCGAGGCCGGCGCCAAGGGCTGAATCCCGTAGCGCCAGAAAGTCCGTCATCGCGAGCAAGCTCGCTCCCACAGTTGACCGCATTCCCCTGTCAGGAATGCGGTTTAATGTGGGAGATTCTATGGTTTAGGGGAAACCCTCAACTTGCTTTCGGCTGGTATTCGCTCTGCCCCTTTAGTAGTGCGAATACGACCCGAGCAAGTTTACGGGCCAGAATCACCAGTGCCTGAGTGGTGCTGAACCCTTTAGCTCGT